>JBARBL010000079.1:0-3718 GCA_049793015.1 Acidimicrobiales bacterium
CCCAGGTAGCGGGCTTCGAGGATGTTGAGCTTGTCGTCCAAGCGCACCCGGTACGCGATGCCGGTGGGGATCTCGACCTCGGTGATCTCCTCGGGGGTGAAGTGTTCCAGGATCATGCGCAGGGCCCGGATGGAATTGCCGTGGGCCACGACCAGCACCGCGCCGCCGCGCACGGCCTCGCGGCGCAGGTCCTCGACGATGACGTCGCTGAAGTAGGGCGAGACCCGCGTCACGACGTCCTTGAGGCACTCGGTCGCCGGGATGAACTCCGAGGGGATATCGCGGTACCGCGGATCGGTCAGGCTGCTTCGGGGGTCGCCTTCGGGCAGCGGCGGGGGCGGGACGTCGTAGGAGCGCCGCCAGAGCTTCACCTGCTCCGCGCCGAACTGCTCGGCGGTCTCTTTCTTGTTCTTGCCCGTGAGGTCGCCGTAGTGACGCTCGTTGAGGCGCCAGTTCCGGGTGACCGGCAGCCAGGAGCGTCCCGCGGCGTGCAGGGCCAGTTCGGCCGTTCGTATTGCGCGGGTGAGCAGTGACGTGTGCAGCACCCGCAGGTCGAGGTCGAACTCACCCGCGAGCAGCTCCCCGGCGGCCACGGCTTCGGCCTCGCCCTGGGCGGTCAGATCGACGTCCTGCCAGCCCGTGAAGAGATTCAACTGGTTCCATTCGGACTCGCCATGTCGCAGCAGTATGAGGTCGGGCATGGTCCCAGCGTACCCATTTCGCCGTATTACGCTCCTGGACGCAGGGTCAGCCGGTGGTGTGATTGCCTATTTTATAATGGTTTCATAATTATTACTACGAGCGTTATACATTTACTTGACAAGGACAGACTCAACTCTGTATGGTTGATGTCAAGCTCCGCTTTCCTGGAAGGTCCGGTGAGACGGGGTTCAACATTAAGGAGCATTTCATGGCAAAGGCAGTCGGAATCGACCTGGGTACCACCAACTCGGTGGTCAGCGTCCTCGAGGCGGGCGAGCCCGTCGTCATCCCGAACGCCGAAGGCGGTCGAACGACCCCGTCGGTAGTGGGCTTCTCCAAGACCGGCGAGGTGCTGGTCGGCGAGGTCGCCAAGCGTCAAGCGATCACCAACCCCGAGCGGACCGTGAGGTCCGTCAAGCGCCACATGGGCGAGAACTGGTCCGTCGACATCGACGGCACCAAGTACACCGCTCAGGAGATCTCGGCGCGAATCCTACAGAAGTTGAAGCGCGACGCGGAAGCCTACCTGGGCGACACCGTGAGCCAGGCCGTCATCACCGTGCCGGCCTACTTCAACGACGCCCAGCGCACCGCCACCAAGGAGGCCGGCCAGATCGCCGGACTCGAGGTGCTGCGCATCGTGAACGAGCCGACCGCGGCCGCGTTGGCCTACGGCCTCGACAAGGGAGGCCAGGAGCAGACGGTCCTGGTCTTCGACCTGGGCGGCGGCACTTTCGACGTGTCGGTGCTCGACATCGCCGAGGGCGTCTTCGAGGTGAAGTCCACCCACGGTGACACCCACCTCGGTGGCGACGACTGGGACGACGCCGTGATGCACTGGCTCGTCAAGACGTTCAAGGACACCGAAGGGGTGGACCTCTCCAAGGACAAGATGGCCGTCCAGCGCCTCAAGGAGGCGTCCGAGAAGGCCAAGATCGAGTTGTCCTCGGTGCAGGAGACCCAGATCAACCTCCCGTTCGTCACGGCCACGGCCGACGGTCCTAAGCACCTCGACATCAAGTTGACGCGCTCTAAGTTCAACGAACTCACGGCGGACCTGGTGGAGCGGTGCCGCAGGCCCTTCGACCAGGCCATCAAGGACGCCGGACTGACGGTGGACAAGATCGACCACGTCATCCTGGTGGGCGGCTCGACCCGTATCCCGGCCGTGCAGGACCTGGTCAACAAGGTCACCGGCAAGGAGCCGAACAAGAGCGTGAATCCTGACGAAGTGGTCGCCATCGGCGCTGCGGTGCAGGCCGGCGTCTTGAAGGGCGACGTCAAGGACATCTTGCTGCTCGACGTGACGCCGCTGTCACTGGGCATCGAGACCAAGGGTGGGGTCATGACCAAGATCATCGACCGCAACACGACGATCCCCACCAAGAAATCCCAGATCTTCACCACCGCGGACGACAACCAGCCCTCGGTCGAGGTCCACGTACTGCAGGGTGAGCGCGAGATGGCGTCCTACAACCAGACGCTGGGCAAGTTCCAGCTCGTAGGCATCCCGCCCGCGATGCGCGGCATCCCCCAGATCGAGGTGACCTTCGACATCGACGCCAATGGCATCGTGCACGTCTCGGCGAAGGACACCGCCACCGGGGCTACCCAGTCGATGACCATCACCGGCGGCTCGTCGCTCTCCAAGGACGAGATCGACCGCATGGTCCGCGACGCCGAGGCCCACGCCGAGGAGGACCGCCAGCGCCGCGACGAGGCCGAGGTCCGCAACAACGCCGACGGCCTGGTGTACCAGACCGAGAAGTTGCTCAAGGACCAGGCCGAATCCTTCCAGGGGACCGAGCGCGAGGACGTCGAAGGCGCGCTCAACTCCCTCAAGGAGGCGCTCAACGGCAGCGAGATCGAGGCGATCAAGAACGCCACGGACAAGTTGCTCACGGCGAGCCAGGGCTTCAGCCAGCGACTCTATGAGGAGGCCGCCAAGGCGGGTGCCGACACGGGCGGCTCAGCGCCCCAAGGCAACGACGATGACATCGTCGACGCCGAGATCGTTGACTAACCATGAGCGATGACGCGCTAGAGAAGGACCTGGAGGCGGCGTTGGCGAACGCCGCCTTCGAGGTCGAGATAGAGGTGAGTGACCTCGAGCGTGAACGAGACGAGTACCTGGACACCCTCCAGCGACTGCAGGCCGAGTTCGAGAACTACCGCAAGCGGGTCGCCCGGTCTTCTGAGGACGCGGCCACTCGCGCGTCCGGGGCCATCGTGGCGACCCTGCTGCCGGTGCTCGACGCGTTCGACCTGGCGCTCGCGCATTTCGAGGAGTCCGACTCCGACGAGGCGGCGGCGCTCATCCAGTCGCGTAGCCTGCTCCTCGAGACCCTGCGCAAGGAGGGCCTTGAGCGCATCGACGCGGTGGGCGTGGGATTCGACCCCCAGGTCCACGACGCCGTCGTGCACGTCGAAGGCGACAGTGACGGCGACCAGGTCATCGACGATGTGCTGCGCGCCGGATACCTCTGGAAGGGCGCCGTGCTGCGTCCCGCGATGGTAAAGGTGAAAGGCTAAGGGCTCCATGGCCGAGCGAGAGTGGTTCGACAAGGACTACTACAAGATTCTGGGACTTTCCTCGGGCGCCACCGAGAAGGAAATCACCCGTGCCTATCGCAAATTGGCCAAGGCCCATCACCCCGACACCAATCCCGGCTCGGAGGAGAAGTTCAAGGAGATCTCGGGCGCCTACGACGTGCTCGGCGACGCCACGAAGCGCAAGGAGTACGACGAGGTCCGCCGGCTAGGCCCGGCGGCGGCGGGCTTCGGCACGCCGGCCGGACAGGGCGCGGGGGGCTTCAACTTCACCGGTGACCTGGGTGACCTCGGCGACATCTTCGGCGGACTCTTCAGCGGTTCGCGACGCAGCCGGGCCCAGCGCGGTGCCGACCTCGAGACCGCCCTGCACCTGGGATTCCGCGACGCCGTGAAGGGCGTCACCACGACCGTGAGCCTGCCGAGCAACGAGGCGTGCCACACCTGTGGCGGCAACGGCGCGAAG
>JBARBL010000080.1:0-64838 GCA_049793015.1 Acidimicrobiales bacterium
CTTACTCAGCCAGACGTTCTCGAAGTGGTAGTTGCCCGTGGGGTACACGTAGAACCCGTGCACGTTGTTCGAATACGCGTAGGCGAACGGCTGGTAGAAGAGGTACGCCATCGGCGGGTCCGTCGCCAGGATCACCTGGATCTGGTCGTAGAGGGCCTTGCGGGCCGGCATGCTGAGCACGTGCTCGGCCTGCATGATCAGCTTGTTGACCGTGGGGTTGTCGTAGTTGGTGAACTCGGCGTGGGTGCCTTGCGCCCCCGGTCCTCCCGCGGCGGCGAAGGTCATCAGCTCGTCAGGGTCGATGATGTCCGTGGTGTCGTAGAGGAACGACATCTGGAACTCCGACTCGTCCTGCAGCGTGGTCTCCTGGGCCCCGTTGACCTCCTGGAGCGTGACCTTGATGCCGAGCGGCAACAGTTCGGACTGGACGATCTGACCCATGGTCAGCTCATTCTGGTTACCCGAACCCACCAGCAGCTTCGTCGAGAACCCCTTGGGGTACTTGGACATGGCCATTTGCGCCTTGGCTTTGGCCAGGTTGTACTGGGCGCCCGGCGTTGACTTGTCGTAGTCCCACAGCGCGGGGGTGACTTGTGAGTTGGCCACGGTGCCGTGCCCGAAGAGGACCGCCTTGATGATGGCGGCCCGGTCGATGGCGTACGAGATGGCCAGGCGAACGTGCACGTCCTTGTAGTACTTGATCTGCTCGTTGAAGCCCAGGAACTGGGTCCAGCTCGACGGGAACAGGCTCATGGTGATGCCGGGCTTGCTCGAGAGCTCGCTCACCTGGGACCAGGCCGGGAACTCGTCGATCTGCGCGGAGCCGGACTCGAGCTGCAGCAGGCGGGTGTTGTCGTCGGGTACCGAGACGAAGTTCACGCCGTTGAGGTAGGGCTTGCCGGCCTGCCAGTAGTGCGGGTTCTTCACCAGGTCCAACGCGTTGCCCTTGATCCACTGCTTGACCATGAAGGGACCAGTACCGATCGGGTGCTGCCAGAACACTGCCGACGTCTCGCCCGCGTAGTTGTTGGGGATGACGCCATTGGCGAACAGGGCCATGTCCGCCTGGAGCGGGGCCCACGGCGTCTTGGTCGTGACGACCACCACGAACTTGCTCGGCGTCGTGATCTTGGCGATGTCGGCGTTGATGAAGGTCCACGGGTTGCTGGCCTTGTCCGCGACTCGAAGGATGGAGAACTTCACGTCGGCCGAGGTCATCTCCTGGCCGTTGGAGAAGTCGACGCCCTGGCGCAGGTTGAAGGTCCAACTCAGCTTGTTGGCCGACAGTGAGTAACTGGTGGCCATGTCGGGCACCAGCGACTTGCCGTTCTGGGTGGCTTTGTAGAGCGGCTCGAAAATGCACTCGTCCGCCCAGATGCTCTCGTTGTCCGAGACCTGCGTGGGGTCGAGCGAGATGATGTCACTGCCGCGGTCGAACACCAGGGTGCCGCCGCGTTGAATTGCGCTGTGCGCGGATTTGGCTGCACTGGCCGCCTTACCGTGCCCTACCGCGCCGGCCGTGGTGGTGGCGAGCACCACAAAGGCCACGGACGCGAACGCGATGGTGGATCGATTAAACCTCATGCATCCCTCCCCTTGGATTGCGGGCCACCACTTGAGTGCCATGGCCCGTAATTCTTACTATCACAATTTGACAATCAAAAAATCGGAAGCTAACTCGCGACAGCACCAGATCGTTCCGTGAAATGAGATGGAAACAAAAAGTCGTTCGTTGAGTTCGGTATGAGCGAACTGAAACGGCGATCAGAGGTGCTAAACAAAACGTACGACGGCCGCAAAGGGCCATGTGGAGGGCGGACTACTCATGGGCGAGAACGCGATACCGTTCCAGCGCTGGATCGAGCGGGCGGAAGAGGATGCGGCCAAGGGTCGCTTGGAAATGGGCGTACCCATGCGCGACGGCGTCGAGCTGGCGGCCGACGTGTACCTGCCCTTCGGCCGCCAGGGCGAGGTCCTACCGGCCATCGTCGAGGTGACGCCCTACAGCAAGGACAACGTGGCGCTCATGTCCGGCGACATCACGCTGTACCAGGACAACGGCTACGTCTTCGTCGCCGTCGACTGCCGCGGGCGCGGCAAGTCGGAGGGCGTCTGGAGCGGCTTCGCGGACGACGTGCCCGACACGCACGACGTCATCGAGTGGGTCGCCCAGCAACCCTGGTGCAACGGAATGGTCGGCACCACCGGTCTCAGCTATATGGGCTGGGTGCAGTGGGCCGCGGCGTCGGCCCGGCCGCCGCACCTAAAGGCGATGGTCTCGACCTCGGCGGCGGGGCGCTGGCAGCAGGAGATCCCCTACACCAACGGCGTCTTCCAGCTGTACTTCGCGTGGTGGGCCTACATCACGCGCCGACGCATCAACGAGGACTACGGCCTTCGCCAGATCGATTGGGACGAGGCGCTGCGCATCCTGCCCTTCAAGGGCATCGGTCGCATCATCGACACGCCCACCGACACCTGGGACAACCTGGCGGACCGCGACACCTTGGACGAGTACTGGAAGAAATTGCGCTTCGACGATCGTTACGACCAGATCGACGTGCCTTGCCTGCACGTCACCGGCTGGTACGACCAGGAGGACCTGCTCGGCGCCTTCCACCACTACGAGATGATGATGGCCCACTCCCCCGCCCGCGACCAGCAGTACCTGATCGTCGGACCGTGGAGCCACGTCAAGTCCCGCAGTCCCGACCGCTTCTACGCGGACATCGACCACGGCCCGGCGGCGGCCCTCGACATGGACGCGGAGCACCTGGCCTTCTTCGACCACTGGTTAAAGGGCCTCGACAACGGCGTTCACGACCTCGAGCGTGTACGACTCTTCGAGCCGGGTCGAAACGCGTGGCGCGACGCCGGCCGGTGGCCCACGTCGACCACGAGCCGCGAGGTCTTCCTGGGCGCGGGCACGTTGGACGACGTGCCGGGCGTCGAGGGAGAGATCGGTTACGACTACGACCCGAGGGACCCGGCGCTCACCGGGATCGACGTGCGGCTGTATCCGGTGGAGGACGTGCCGCTCGACCAAACCAGCAACGAGGCCCGGGCCGACGTGCTCACCTTCACTGGCGCGCCGGTGACCGAGGAGACCGTCCTTTCGGGTTGGGCCCACCTGGTGTTCTTCGCCTCGACCGACGGTGACGACACTGACTGGCACGTCAAGATCACCGACGTCGACCCGGCCGGCGTGTCGCGGCGCGTCACCCAAGGTTGCCTGCGGGCGGCCTGTCGGACGTCCTTGGAACAGCCCAGCGCGGTCACACCCGACGAGGTCCTCGAGTACGACGTGGAACTGTGGCCGACCCACCACGTCTTCATGCCCGGGCACGCGATGCGCATATCGATCACCAGCAGCGACTTCCCTTGGTACGCCCGTTCCATGAACCGCTTCGGACCGGTACGGTCCCTGGGCGAGCCCCGCACGGCCCGCAACACGGTGCACTTCGGTGCCCAGTATCCGTCAAGGTGCATCCTGCCGATGGAGTGAGTCGCAATGCCCTAGTCCTCGACGGGCAGGACCAGTCGCGATGTGAACTCACCGCCGAAACGAACGGTGTTGATGGCCACCTTCGGTTCACTCTGCAAGTGAACCGGACCGAATTGATTGAGACTGCGCGCGAACCAGGGGAAGTCACTGCTGGTCACGGCGACTCGGATCGAGTGCCCCTTCTTCACCACGTGATGGGCGGGCCAGAGCTCGATGGAGAAGTGATAGGTCTGGCCCGGATCCAGGGGTTCGAGGAACTCGAGCGAGTTGCGACACGCGGCGCGCAGGCAGCCTTGCGTGAGTCGCAGCGACCGACCGGAAGGATCGACGTCGGTGACCTTGACGTGCCAGTCCGTGTCATCACAGTCCGACGACGCGAAGAGCTCCAGACGTGGCCACCCCGAGATCACCAGTTCGCCGTCGAGCGGCTCGCCGGTGAAGCACAGCACGTCGTCGCGTTGCTCGACCGCGGTCTGGTCGAGCGGCACGTCCTCGTAGAGCGGATAGCGGCTGATGGTCAGGCCGGTGGGCACGGGGTCCATGGGGTCGTAGCGGTAGACCTGTTCCCCGACCGACGAGTGCTCGTGCGTCGAAAGCGTCCCGTCACCCAAGTAGAGCGTCCGGGTCGTCGACGACGTGGGCCATTGGCCGGCCTCGCGCCAGACGTTCCGGCCCGGTTCGAAAAGGCGAACGCGATTGGTCGACGCCAGTCCGTTGTCGATTCCTTTCAACCAGTAGTCGAAGAAGCGCACGTGCTCGGCCTCGATGTCGAGGGCGCTCTCGGGTCCGAAGTCGATGCCGCCGTAGACGCGACTGGGGTTGCGCGAACCGACGTGGCTCCACGGCCCGACGATCAGGTACTGATCGCCCCGCGCCGGCGAGTTGGCCATCATCTTCTCGTAATGGTGGAAGGCCCCGAGCAGGTCCTCCTGGTCGTACCAACCGGTGACGTGCAGGCACGGCACGGTGATCTCGTCGTAGTGGTCGTCGAAACGCAACGCCCGGTAGAAGTCATCCAGCGTGTAGCGGTCCGCCAGGTTGTCCCACGTGGGGCTGGGCGAATCAATGAAGTCCTCCAGGGACTTGAAGGGCAAGGTCGACAGCTTCTCGTACCAGTCGGTGCGCACGAAGCCGTAGGTCTCCAAGATGCGACGACGGGTTCGGTAGCTCCACCACGCGAAGAACAGCTGGAAGACGCCGTTGGTGTACGGAATCTCCTGCTGCCAACGGCCGGCCGCCGAGGTTGAGATCATGGCTTTCAAGTGCGCAGGATGCTGTGACGCGGCGGCCCACTGGATCCAGCCCCCGTAGCTCAGACCGGTCGTGCCGACCACCCCGTTGCACCACGGCTGGGCGGCCACCCACTCGATCAGGTCGTGGGTGTCCTTTGCGTCGTTGACGTGCGCATCCCAGAGACCCTCGGACTTCCCCCGTCCTCGCACGTCCGCGGCCACGAAGACGTAGCCGTTCGATCGCCAGAGCTCGCGGTCGGCCACCTGGGCTTCCTTGCCGTAGGGCGTGGCCGTCACCACAGCGGGCGCGGGATCGTCACCGGTGCCAATCGGCAGGTAGACGTCGGCGGCGAGTTCCAGGCCATCGCGCATCGGGACTCCCGCTTCGAAGTAACCGGACGCCGATCGGGCCTCCGCCGCAGCGACGTGTCGCTCGAAGGGGATCGTCGAGTTGGGATCAGCTTTCGTGTCGGCCACGCCAACTCCTTCAGGTGCCCTCGACAACCGTTCCTGGCTTGCCGGGGTGGTTTATTCGATGTTGGCAGGTCGGCCTTCGCCGACGCAAATGACGGAACGCGAGCGGCAGCCATGGTTTGCTGCGTCACGTTTCCTTGTTCGCCGCAGGTCAGCCGCAGAGAGCCTCGTAGTGCCCATCGCTGGAATACCGAAGTTGTTCCCTTCGTGGTCTTCGCTCGACACCACGACGGCCTACGCTTCGCCGATGGACAACTCTGAACGACCAATCTTCCAACTGCACGTGGCGCCCGCGCAAAAGCAGGGCCGGTGGACCATCTTCTTCCGGTTGTTCATGCTGATACCCCACTTCGTGGCCCTCTACGGCCTCTTGTTGGCCGCCGAGGTCCTGACCTTCCTCGGCTGGTTCGCCATCCTCTTCACCGGCAAGAATCCCTTCCACGAGTTCGTGTCCGATGTGCTGCGTTGGCAGATTCGCGTCACCGGCTACGCCCTCCTGCTCACCGGCGAATACCCGCCCTTCTCCTTCACCAAGGTCGACGACTACCCGATCGCCACGCTGATGGAGGTCGGCCCGATGGGCCGGGCGTCGACATTCTTCCGCTTGCTGCTCTCCATACCGGCCTACCTCGTCATGACGTTCGTGGGCTTCGGGACCGCGATCGTGGCGTTCTTCGGATGGATCATCACGCTGTTCAGGGGGACGCTTCCCGAACCCCTTCATAACGCCTTCTCTGCCAGCGTCCGTTTCCAGGCCCGCGTGTACGCCTACACCTTCCTTGTGCAGGACCGTTATCCCCGGGGCCTCTTCGGCGACCCAGAACCCCCGTCGACGGTTGCGCCCGGCGCCGTGCCACTGCCGCCGCCGCCACCGATGGTCGCGCCCGAGAGCCCCGTCGACGTCGCACCAGCTTCTGTCGCGACCGACGAACCAGGAGTCACCGAAGCCCCCGCCCCGCCCGCGCCGTACTCCTCCGGATTCAATTTCCCGGCGATGGCCCCCATCGAGTCGGTGCCGTTCACGCCGGGTGAGGACGCGCGGTGGAAACTCGTAGTCACCAAGCCGGGCCGCAAGGTCCTCGTCACCGAGCTCATCGTCGGCACCGTCGGCTACATCGGTTGGATGGTCGTGTACCTGGCTCTCATCATTCCCAATATTGCCAACATGACCAGCGGCTCGGTGTGGACGTCGAACTACCGATCAGACGTCGTGAGCCTCAACTCAACGTCGACGAGCGCGGTCAACACGATCAACCTCTCGCCGACTAATTGGAGCGCCATCGCCTCGCAGTGCGCGGGGGTCACCTCGCTGGTCAGCACGATGAACAACGTGCCGCAGTATCCCGTGGCCGGACCAAATTCGCACCTGCTCGAAGGCGTCGGACTGTTGGCCACCGCGGCGAATGACTGCACGACCGACGTCGTGCCCAACCAAGTGGCGAGCCTGCTTCCTACGGTGTCCAGCATCTTCCACAATGGGATCTCCCAACTTCAGACGTTCCTGAACGAGACCTGACGTGATGACGACCGTGCCTCGTTCGACGAAAACTAGGTGAGTGGTCCTCGATGGAACCGAGTTCTGTGGCCCTTTTACAGAGGATCCGCGTGCACTGTCTCTCGCTGCCCGAGGTGAACGAACGACCCAGTCACGGTGCGCCGACGTTCTTCATCCGTAACCAGCGCAGTTTCGTCACGGTGTGGATGGACGGCCACCACGAGGTCCGCTTTGCGCAACTCTGGGCCGCCTGCGTGCCGGACTACCGAACTCATCTGATCAAGGACCGCCCGGAGATCTTCTTCCTGCCGCCGTACGTGGCCCACCGCGGCTGGATCGGTGTCCGGCTGGACCTCGAACTCAACTTCGACGAGCTCGCAGATCTGTTGGACGACGCCTACCGGCTCATCGCGCCCCCGGCCCTGGTGCGACTGCTGGATGAGAGCGGAAGCAGCTGAGTTTCCCGACGTCGAGCCTTCCTAGTGCCTGGACTCGCCTTGCTCCAAGCCTGCGGATCCACTTGCTTCACAGCAGGGCGTCGATCTGGGACATGGCCCCCTTCATACCCTCTTCCATCCCCATCGACATGAACATCTCCATGGCCGCCAACGTCGGATAGGTGCTTTCAACGTCCATGCGCGTGACGCCTTCAGAGAGCGCACTGATCGAGACTCGAACGATCATGAACGGCACATCGAGATTGGGCGCACCGCTGGCGTCCGCCAGGCCATTCTCGAACTCGAGGCTATGGGGAGCATCGACCTTAAGAATGCGCCACCACCCGTGGGGCTGATCGCCCCCGGGTCCGGTCATGTGATACAACACGCTGCCTCCGGGGGTGAGGTCGTGCGCGGTGACGGTCGCCGGATACACCGGCGGTCCCCACCACCGTTCGAGTTGCCGGGGGTCCTCCCAGAGCTGCCACACCCGCTCCGGTGACACGTTGAACTCCGCCGAGATGGTCATGGTCAATACCTCGTGGTCCCTTTGGACATTGGTGACAGTCATTTCCTCTTCCCTTTCCCTTTCTCTTGGTCTTTCCCTTGCTCTTTTTCTTGCGTAAGAATCTGATCGATGCGCTCGACGCGACCTCGCCACACCTCCTCGAGCTCTTCCAGCAATCCGTAGGCCTGGCGAATCGCCAGGACGTTGCCTCGAACGAGTTGCTCTCGCCCGCTTCGGCGCTTGGTCACCAGGTGAGCTCGTTCCAGCACGGCGACGTGCTTCTGGACGGCCGCAAAGCTCATGGGGTAGAGACGAGCCAGGTCCGAGACCGAGTAGTCGCGCTGCAGGGTGAGCATGACGATGTCGCGTCGCGTGGCGTCACCGAGCGCCCGGAACGTCTCGTCGGTCCTCTCCCTCGTCGTGGTATCTACAACCATATGGTTGTAGATTAGCGAGCAGCGCCGCTACGCGCAAGTCATTGTTAGGAGACGTGAGGGCCACGAAGGTTCGTTCCGGTTGGCCCGCCGAAACCGGGTCCTGTTGGCTGCGGTCAGGCGCCGAAACGACGATCGCGGCGCGAGAAGTCGCGCAACGCGCGCAACAGGTCGACCTTGCGGAAGGCCGGCCAATAGGGGTCGACGAAGGCGAACTCCGCGAAGGCCGACTGCCAGAGCAGGAAGCCCGAGATACGCGATTCACCGCTGGTGCGGATCACCAGGTCGATGTCGGGCAGGTCCGCCGCGTAGAGGTTGCGCGCGAGGCCCTCCGCGTCGATGGACTCCGCCAAGTCCTCGGGCGCCACTCCCGTCGCCACCAGGTCGCTCACCAGGGACCGGCAGGCGTCGATGACCTCCTGGCGCCCGCCGTAACAGAGCGCGATGTTGACGTTCATGCGCGTCTCGCCGCCGGCCTGTTCGATCTCGTCGACCGCCTGCTTCGCGGCGAGCGACAATTCGGGCGGGAGAAGATCGAGGCTCCCGCTCACGGTGAGCGAGAAATTGAGCCGCTCCGCGCTCCTGGGCAGCCGCTTGAAGAGTTCCGTCAGGACTTCGAAGTAGGGCTCTAATTCCGCCGAGGGCCGACGGAGGTTCTCCGTGGAGAGCACCCAGGCGGTCACCGCCTTGATCCCTAGGTCCGAGCACCATTCGAGCAGTTCCTCGAGCTTGACCATGCCGGCTTCGTAGCTCGCGCGATACTCGCCATCGGTGGCTTCACGGGCGAAGCGGCGGTGCCCGTCCAAGATGACGCCGACGTGACGCGGCAACTTGTCAGCCGGTAGCTCCTTGGCGAGACGGTGCTCGTAGTAGCGATAGATGGTGCGACGAAGAGCCAAGGATCACTCCTTCTTGCTGGATCGTGGTTCAACTGAACGTTAAGGCTTCCAACGACACGACGCTCGCGCTTGCGGCTACTTCATAAGAATCCCCTAATTTAGGGGACTTTTGGCCATTTCGCAACGAATGGTGACCGATCACGGCATTCTTGAATCGCTCTCGCGTAGGCCCCGAGAGGGCCGAATCGCGAAGCGGAAAGTGTACTGTCGTGCCATGACCGCGCGACTCTCTCCCCCATTCCGTGCCGACCACGTCGGAAGCTTCCTTCGCCCGCCCGAGCTGATGGCGGCCCGCAAGCAGTTCGCCGACGGAGCGATCGACGCCGAGGCTCTCCGAGAGGCAGAGGACGCCGCCATCCGCGACGTCGTGGCCCTCCAGGAGGAGATCGGCTTCCAGTCGGCGACCGACGGCGAGTTCCGCCGCACGTCCTGGCACATGGACTTCATCTACCAGTTGGGAGGCATCACCCGCACCAGCGAACAGCTCCAGGTGGCGTTCAAGAACGCGGAGGGCACCACGTCGTTCACCTCGGCCGCGCTCAAGGTGAGCGACAAAGTCAAGATCGACGACACGATCTTCGCCGACGCGTTCAGCTTCCTCAAAACCACCGTCACGACGGCGGTGCCCAAACTGACGATCCCAAGCCCAAGCATGGTGCACTACCGAGGGGGCGCGGCGGCCATCAACCCGGCCATCTACCCCGACGTCGAGGAGTTCTGGCACGACCTGAGCGCCGCCTACGCCGAGGAGATCCGACGCTTGGGCGAGCTCGGCTGCACCTACCTCCAGCTCGACGACACGTCGCTCGCCTACCTCAACGACCCGGCCCAGCGCCAGATGATCGCCGAGCGCGGCGAGGACGCCGAGCACCAGCACCTGCGCTACATCAAGCAGATCAACGCCGCGCTAGCGGGAAGGCCCGAGGGCATGTCGGTGACCACCCACTCCTGCCGCGGCAACTTCCAGTCCTACTGGGCGGCCGAGGGCGGCTACGACTTCGTGGCCGAGGCGCTCTTCGGCGAGCTCAACGTAGACGGTTTCTTCCTCGAATACGACGACGTGCGCTCGGGCGGCTTCGAACCGCTTCGCTTCGTGCCCAAGGGCAAGATGGTCGTCCTGGGACTCGTCACCACCAAGCGCGGCGCCCTCGAGACCAAGGATGCGCTGAAGCGCCGCATCGACGAGGCCAACCAGTACGTGGCGCTCGATCAGATCTGCCTCTCGCCGCAGTGCGGCTTCTCTTCCACCGTCGAGGGCAACAGCCTCACCTTCGACGAGGAGGTCGCCAAGCTCCGCCTGGTCGTCGAGACCGCCCACGAGGTCTGGGGTTAGGGAGAGCCGGTCCTCATCGCTCGCTCGTTCCGCTCACTCGCTCCCAGTTCCTTCAACAAGGCCTCGCGGATCGACGGCCGACTGCCGAAGTTGAGCAGCAACGCCGCTTCGCGAGCCGTTCTCTCGGCCACGCCGCCGTCCAGGACCGACGAACTGCCTCGAAACACGGCCAGGGCGTGCGAAGCGCGCACCGCCAGCTCGCACGTCCGGGCCCTCGCGATCGGCATCGTCGCGGACGTCGCGTGGTCGAGGTCGGCGCGCCGAGCGGTCAGTTCATCGTCCAGTGGCGAGGGCCCGAGCAACGAGCAGCATCGCCGGGCCACACCGAGGGCCAATGAACCATTGACGCGTAGGCCCTCGGGCGCTTCGCTCAAGGGGTCGTAGGGCGCCACGCCGATGAACTGATCGCCTTCGATCTCGACGGACTCGAAGTCCAGCCTCACCGTGGCGCTGGCGTTGAGGGCGGAGAGCTGGTGCGGGGTGACCAGCAATCCCGGTTGTTCGACCGCTGGTAGGAGGAGGCTGACCACCGTGCCCTGCGGTCCCCGTGCGGCAACGTAGAGCTGATCGACCACTCCCCAGCCGCTCACCCAGGGGGCCTCGCCGTTGAGCAACCACCCGTCGGCCAAGGGCACGGCCCTCAATTTGGCCGGTCCCGGCAACTGACCACCGAGAGCGACGCCACCCTTGGTCTCACCGGAAATGACCTTCGCCCGGAGGTCCCGGAGCCCCGGCGGCCCGGCCGGATCGAGGACCGCCGCCAGCAATCGGAAGTGCTGGATCCACACGAACGTCGAGGCCAGGCACACTGCCGCCAACTCCTCCACCACGTCGGCCATCTCCTTAAGACCGAGGTCGAGCCCGCCGTCGTCCACCGGTGCGAACGCCCCGTAAAGACCACGCTTCGCCAAGGCGTCAAAGTGGCTCGCCGGGATGGACTCGGCCCTGTCGACCTCGGCCGCGTCGTCGGAGAACAGCTTGATGACGGTGTCTAACTTCATCTCGACGTCACTCACCGTGAACCCGGCTTTCTCCTGGGGGCCGACGGGCCCACGGTCATCCTAAATTGCGGGATCGACCCACCAGAGTGCCGGCGTCGCGGTCCCCTCAGAAGTAGTGGCGTCTACCGCCTACCGCACGTCCCATCGAACCCAGGACCCACAGCACGAGTCCGATCACCAAGACCACCATCCCCACGGTCCAGAGAATGGCGATTCCCGTAAGGAATCCAATAATGAGCAACACCACACCAAAAACAATCACGGAGCCTCCAATAGAAGCCCCCCCTCCCCACGACCCTAGCCAGTTCTCCTCGACTCGACGATCGAAGGCTTCGTCAAGCCGTGGACACCGGTCATCGACCTCCTTAGGATTTCGACGGAAGCGACGCCGCGCTTCACCAGGGAGGTCTTATGAACACGTTCCTCAATGACGTACGCGACACGATCGTCCCGGGCCACGACCCCCGGCACGGTCCCCTGCCCCCGCTGCTGTTGATCATGACGGTCGTCGCGGCCCTCGTCGACTCCTTCAGCTTCCTGACCCTCGGCCACGTCTTCGTCGCCAACTCGACGGGCAACATCCTCTTCATCGGATTCGCCCTGGCCCACGTGCCCGGGTTCTCCATCAGCGAGTCGCTGCTCGCCTTGTTCGCGTTCATCATCGGCGCCGGGGTCGGAGGCCTGATCGGCTCACGGTTCAAGAGTCATCGAGGCCGGATGTTCAGCGCCGCGTCCAGCTTTCAGAGTGGCCTTCTCCTGGTCGCGGTGGTGCTGACCCTGCTGGCGGCCAGCCCGGTGCAGACCGGCTACCGCGACTTCCTGGTCGTGGTGCTGGCCATCGCCATGGGCCTGCAGAACGCCGTGGCCCGGAAGCTCGCGGTGCCCGACCTCACGACGACCGTGCTGACGCTCACCATCACGGGCTTGGGCTCGGACAACAAGTTCGTGGGTGGAACCGGCTCGAAAGCGGGACGACGGCTGGTGTCGATCGGCTCGATGCTGGTCGGCGCCGTTCTCGGGGCGGTCCTCGTGCTGCACGCGCCCCTCTACTGGCCCTTGGTCGTGGCTCTCGTCTGTGTCGCCTTCGTCGCTATCTCAAGCGCGCGCACCGGCCGCGTCGATGGCGAGTGGGCCCGTGCGTAGGGCGGCGCGTGCGCGGAGACCGTTCGCCGAATGGAGATGCGACGACGACGGCTGAGTGACGGACGAGACCAGTTGCGTTCCAGATGAACGGAGCCGATAATGAGGATGGGCCGACACAATCTGTGCTTCGCCGACGAAGGAAGGGGTCCGCCATGAGTCCCATTCACCCGCGACCAGCAACTCTCGATAACTCGGAACCGAAGAGCGTAATCCGGCTAGACGAAGTGAGGGCGTGCTCGTGAGCATGGGCGACGGGCGACTCACGGTACCCGTCGGTCCCCACGACCACGCCGCGGGCGACGACCACGCCGCGATCACGCTGGTCGAATACGGCGACTTCGAGTGCCCCTACTGCGGCCAGGCCTTCCCCATCGTCAAGGAGTTACAGCACGAACTCGGCGACGACCTGCGAATGGTCTTTCGTCATATGCCACTCAGCGACGTCCATCCCCACGCCGAGCTGGCGGCCGAGGCGGCCGAAGCGGCGGGGCTCCAGGGGAAGTTCTGGAAGATGCACGACGTGCTCTTCGAGAATCAACGCGACCTCGCGGCCAAGTCGCTATTGCGTTACGCGCAGGAGGCCGGAGCCGACGCCTCGAAGGTCGAAGCGGCACTCACCCAGGGCACGACGCGCAAGCGGGTGAGCGACGACATCGAGAGCGCTATTCGCAGCGGCGTCAACGGTACGCCGACCTTCTTCGTCAACGGCCGGCGCTACGACGGGTCGTGGGCCCACGAACCGTTCAGCACCTATCTCCAGGAGGTTCTCGGCCGGCGCTGAACGCCGCGGCCAGACGTCGGCGACCGGCGTGGCGCCTACTGTGGGGCGAGGAAGAATCTGGCCGCCGATTGGAAGGAATTGATCGCATGGATGACAACACGCTTCTAGAGCGCATCGGACGACTGGCCGACGAGGAGCAGGAGCTCGAGGAAGCCCACGTCGGCAGCCCCTTGGCCAAAGACGATCTCGCCCGCTTGAAGCAAATCGAAGTCGAACTCGACCAGTGCTGGGACCTGCTGCGCCAGCGACGCGCCAGGCGTCACGCGGGGCTTGATCCGAACGACGCCGCCTTGAGGTCCGAGGAAGTCGTCGAGAAGTACTTGCAGTAACGAGGACGACGACTCCACACGACGAGCCCGATCCCTGGTCCGCCTCGAGAACGGCGACCGACGTCAGTAGGCGATGAGTTCTCGCTCCGACGTCGCCGAGCCGCTGAGCCCCGCGCCTTCGCCGTCGTCGAGCCCGATTCGCGCGTGCAAGCGACGCAGGGGCGCGGGCGCCCACCAGTTGGCACGGCCCATCAACTTCATGGTCGCCGGCACCAGGACCACGCGGATGATGGTGGCGTCGACGACCAGGGCCACGATCATGCCCACCCCCATCAGCTTGGTGAAGGTCACGCTCGAGAGCGAGAACGGGCCGATCACGATGATGAGCAGCGCCGCGGCGCTGGTGATGATGCCGCCCGTGCGCTGCAGACCCACCGCGATCGCGGACTGATTGTCGCCCGTGGCCAGGTAGTGCTCGCGAATGCGAGAGAGCAGGAACACCTCGTAGTCCATCGAGAGGCCGAACATGACGGCGAACATGAGGATCGGCGTCGACGGGTTGATCGTCCCATTGGCCGTGAAACTGAGGAAGCCCGAGAGGTGGCCCTCCTGGAAGATCCACACCAGCACGCCGAACATTACCGACAGGGAGAGGATGTTCATCACGATGGCCTTGAGCGGAAGGATCAACGAGCCGAAGGCCAGGAAGAGCATCAAAAACGTGGCCAGCACCATGATCAGCAACATCCAGGGCAGGGTGTGGCCCATGCTGGACAACGTGTCGATGAGCTCCGCCGTCTGGCCGCCTACGTAGACCTGGGACCCGGCGGGCGCCGCGACGTCGCGCACCTGGTTGACGATCACGTCGGTGGTGGGCGAGATGGTGTTCGAGGCGTAGCCCATGTCCACCCGCACGACGTCGCCCTTGGTACCCGTGACCTGCACGCCGGTCACCCCCGCGACCTTCGAGAGCTGCGTCAGGTACGACTTCAGTTCGTTCGCCTTGGCGGGCGATCCGGCGATCGGTCCATCGAACTTGACCAGCGCCTCGATCGGGGCGGTGGGATTATTGGGGAAGTCCCTGTTGAGCGTCTGGGTGACGACGCGGGGCGCGGAGCCGACGGGCAGGGCCGTGGCGTCCGCGCCGCCCCAGGTGGCGTGCAGGAACGGCGATCCCAACGCCAGCAGCAGCACGATGATGACCGTCATGTAGACGATCGGTCGGCGCATGACCGTTTGGGCCATGGCGTACCAACGGCCCCTCTCGACGTCGACCGGCGGGCGCTGGATGGCCTTGCGGATGCGCAGCGAGTTGACCTTGGGGCCGAGCAGCGAGAGCAAGGCCGGCATGACCGTCAGGGCGGCCAGCATGTCCACGACCACCGTGAGCAGCCCTCCGTACCCCATGGAGCGAAGGAATGACTCCGGGAACAGCATCAGGCTGGCGAGGGAGATCGCGACGGTGATGCCCGAGAACATGACGGTGCGCCCGGCCGTCGCCACGGTGCGCGCGACGGCGTCCTCGACCGAGTCCTGTCGGCGGAGTTCCTCGCGGAACCGGCTCACCATGAAGAGGCCGTAGTCAATGGCCAGCCCCAAGCCGGTGATCGTGGTGATGTTGGCCGAGAAGATGGAGACCGGCGTGAACAAGGTCAATATCCGCAGCGCGGTGAACGAGCCCAGGATGCCCACGATCCCGATGGCCAGTGGCAGACCCGCCGCCGTCAAGCTGCCGAAGATCAAAAGCATGAGCACGAGGAGGATCGGCAGCGAAAGGCTCTCGGCTCGGCCGATGTCCTTGGTGGTGATGCTGCTCAGCGCCTCGTCGGTGGGCACCAGTCCGCCGATGCTGGTCGTGAGGCCGGGCGCTGTGAGGTCGGCCTTAATGGCGTCAAAGCTGTGCTGGCGATCGTCGTCGGTCGTGCCTTTCATCTCGAGGACGGCGAAGGTGGCGTGGCCGCTGGCACTGACGAACTCCGGCGACCCCGTCGACCAGAACGTCACCGAAGAGAGGACGTCGGCGCGCGGGAGTTTAGAAAGCGCATCGCCCACCGCGTTCTTGAAGGCGCTCGACGACACGGTCATGGTCGAGCTCGAATAGAGCACCACCACGTCGCCGGCGTCGCGACCGAAATACTGGGTCGCCAGGTTGCTCTCGGTCTGGCTCTGGCTGCTAGGCGCGTTGAATCCCCCGGCGCTCTGGAGTTGGCCGATGACGCCGGTCCCCCACACCAGGCCGACCAAGACGCCGATCAGCGCCACGATGAGGATGCTCTTACGTCGTCGGCTCACCAACCGGCCCCAGCGCTCGAAGAGGTTGACGTTGTTCACGGGGTCACCTTCGCCCTCTTCATCACGCACTCGACCAAGTGGCGATCACGTCGACGCTCCATTGCCGAGGAGGATAGAGACACGCACGACGCCGTACGAGCCCGGTAGCACCATCGACGAGCGTCGTGGTAACCCTCCGCCGCCGCGAAGGATTCATCGAGGCGGGGATTACGAGACGTCATGTGCCAGAAGGCCGACGAAGATACCCATCTGCTTGACCGACGAGTCGAAGAAGGCGTCGAGGTCGTCCACGACACCGTGGAGATGCCCGTAGAGTTCGAAACTCACCAGGCCGAAGAGTTGCGTCCACGCCACCAGCGATCGCACGATCACCTCGTCGCTTAGTCCGTCCAGCTCGTCGACGGTCGATCGGACTGACTCGATGATGGCCCTGGAACTGGCGGTCTCCGTCGCCTTCTTGAATGGTTCGCTGAGCATCCCGGCCTGCGCGGCGTCGTGCAGCAGGCTGGCGAAGACGAGCGCGACCCGACTAGCCGGGACGACCGTGTCCTGGGGCGCGACGTACCCGGGGACGGGTGAGCCGTAAACCAGGCCGTACTCCTGGGGATGCTCGAGCGCCCACGCCCGCACCGCGCGGCAGTCCGTCGTCCATCGCGCGCTGATGTCGTCGCGACGGCACGACGCGTCCGCTTCCTCCACCGCGGCGCCCATCGCGTTGTACCCGTCGACGATAAGCGCGGTGAGCAGCTGGTCGCGACTCGGGAAGTACCGGTAGATGGCCGAGGACACCATGTTGAGTTGACGCGCGATCGCCCTCAAGGAGAGCGCCTGTGCTCCTACCTCGTCAATCTGGCGACGGGCCTCGTTCTTGATCTCGTCGATCAGTTCGGCCCGCACTCGGGCCCGTAGTCCAGTGGATGCAGTCATAGTCGCCACCATACACCAAATGAGAGCACTGCGCTATTAAATGAGCAATGCACCTGACAGGGTTGATTTTTCGTGTACACTGGACCATAACAAGAGCACTGCTCTCACTAGGGAAAAGGAAGATTGACCATGGAAACCAACGAACACACGGCACCGTCGGAGGGCACCAGGCGGTTCCGCCGGTCCGTCGAGGACCGAAGGATCGCCGGCGTAGCCGGAGGCCTCGCGAAGTACTTCAACACGGACGTCACGCTGGTGCGAATCGCGCTCGTCGCCTTCTCCTTCGTGAGCGGACTCGGCGTGGCCTTCTACCTCGCGGCGTGGGCGCTGGTCGCGGACGTGGGTTCCGACAACACCATCGCCGGCGACGTGCTGCTGCGCGCTTGGAGCCATTGAGCACGTGACATCCGACGCTGCATCGATCACTTCACGACCAGTGCCTTCGAACTGTCCTGCGGAGTCGACGGTAGCGCGGCAGAACATTCACACCCAGATGGCGATCGCCCTTCCACGTGACGAGGCTTCGGGCGCCTGGGGAATGGAACGAGCAGTTCCTTCATCTATCCGCTTCGCGCTCCATGCCGCGGCGCCCGCATCGAGCATGTCGTCGACCGCGGCTCGATCGGCGACCTCCCGCGAGGCCGTGTCGAGGTTGATGCCCTCACGAAGGAGCGCGTGGCGTCGGATCATCATCCCCGCCCAGGTCTTCTTAGACGAGTCCACCACCGAATCGGTCATCTGCTTGAACGACAGCTCGGGATGCACCTCGTAGACCGGACAAAGCGCATCGTCGAGCCAACGTTCGACTTCGAAGATCTTCGACTTGAGGGAGAATGACTGGCGACTGATGCCAACTCCGCTCCGTGCCTTCGAGATCCGCGTGGCCTCCTCGTGCGTGGCCGCTTCGAGGGCCTCGCGGATCGGCACCATGAAGAGCGTGCTCTGGCGCCTTCCCAATTCCTTTCGTCCCTCGACGTCGGCCTTTCGAAGACCTTGGGAGAGCAGGCCGATTGGTATGTCGATCGCGATGACCGAAACGTCCGTGACGACATCACCGAGCATGTCGATTCGCTCCAGGAAGAACGTCGAGACCTCGTCATCGCGCAGGACCACCGCGATCCATCCGTCCTTGCAGCCGTCAACGCCGACGACCGACACGGTCACTCCCCTCGTTCTTCGACGTCACGAATTGGACCACGACAAAGACGTCGAGCAAAGCAGCCGCGCTCGAGAACAGGCCTAACTGGCAACGGGAAGTTCCAGACCCGCCAGGTGGGCTGCGGTGTCGATCGCGTTGACCAGTTCGTCGAGATGAAGCGCGATGGACGGGGCGGCGTCGCGATCGCGCAGGGGTTGCTCCACCTGGCGGTAGAGCTTCCGCAACCCCGGCACCGGCGCAATCGGGTCGCCCGAGAACGCGCGGGCGAGATCGTCCAGCCCGGCCAGCAGTCCGTGCGACAGTTCGTCGAGTTCGAGAAAATCATCAACCATCGCTCCCCTTTCAGCGTCGATCCACAGGGCCTGCGTCGCGCGCACGATGCGCTGCGCCGCGGCCAGTTGCCCTCTGGACTGGGAGGGATCGAGTCGCGTCGCCGCGGGCTCTTGTATCGAGCGGTCGACCGCGGCTTCGGAGTTGGCCCACGCCAGTCGAGCTGACTTGGACGTCGTCTCGAGAGTGGCCGCATCCACTGGCTTCGACGCGACGAGTCCGAGCACCGTCGCCAAGTAGACGCGCAGCGACGAGAACAACGCCGACTGCGTCTCCTCGACCCCGCCCTTGGGCGACGTCGGCCACACCAGATAGGCCACGAACGCGATCACCGCCCCGAGCGTCACGTCGAGCAGTCGATCGAGGGCAGTGCCCACCGTGTCGTGCAGCGACGTGCTGAGCAGGATGAGTATCAGGGCGGTCACGAATCCCATCGACACGGAGAAGCTGGCCGCCCACGTCGAATACACCGCCCAGGCCATGAGGGCCACGAGCACCGTCGTAAGGAACAGGTCCGGATGCAGTTCACTCATCAGCACGGCCGCCAGGGTCGCGCCCACCAGGGTGCCCACCACCCGGCCGAGCCCTTTGTCGAACAGCGTGCTGTAGTCCGGCTTCAGGATGACGGCGACGGCGAAGGCCAACCAGTAGCCGCGCGGGAGCGACAACCACGACGCCAGGAACAGCGACGCCGGCACGGCGATGGCCAGACGGACGCTGTGGCGAAGCTCCGGAGAGTCGCGGCGAAGATTGGCCCGCACCACCTCGAAGTCACCTTGGAAATCCCTGGGGTCCGAACCCTGGCGTTTGGCCAGATGAGGCCGCCAGGCGCGACGTCCGCCTCCGGCACGAACCTTCTCCATGAGGTTCCCGGCCGCGCGGAGCTGTCCGCCCAGGGCCGCCAAATAGGGAAGGCACTGATGCGCGATGCTCCCCGATCCGGACGACTCGCCTTGCAGCTGTCCTTCGAGTCGCGCCAGATCATCACCGAACGCCGCGGCCTCCTCCTGCCATTTCGTCGACTGTGTCGGGCGGCGAAGTCCCGCGCTGATCTCGTCGAGGGCGGCCCCCGCACGGAGCAGGCTGGCGGCAATGGCCGCTGGCGCATCCGGCGTGTCGTCGTTCGAGATGCGCACCCGCAGGCCATTGAGCGTCATGAGCTCGAAGCGCATCCGCCGGGATTGGTCGAGCAGCGCGCGTAGGTCTCGCACATCGGTTCGACCGAAGAGCGACGGCGCCGAGAGCGCGCCCTCCGCGTCGTCCAAGGACGAGGCCACGTCGTGGGTCGAACTGTTCGGGTCACGACGCGCCAGTTCGGCCAAAGCCTCGAACCCGTCCGCCAGTCTTCCTCGCTGGTAGCGCAGGCTCGGCGGAAGTCGCAGCACGAAGAGCGCGACGACTTCCACCAATGCGCCGACAGTCACAAGGGCGCCCAGGCCCAGTGCGTCGATCGGCGTGCCGGAGAAGCGTCCGAGCACGACGAAGCCGATGATGGCCTGGGTGCCAATGGCTCCCTGAGTCTTCCCGAAGGCCACCAGCATGCCGGCGGCGAAGCACCACGGGATGAGCACGATCGAGTGAAGCCAGGGGTAAGGTCCGGTCGCCGAGCCGACGAAGACCGAGAGGCCCATGACGAGGGCGTCGGAGACCGCGAGACCGATCGACAACCGCGGTGCTCCGACCAACGACACGATGGCGACCAGGTTGGCGCCCACGGCCAATGAGATAGCCGCACGAGTATTGCCGATCGAGAGGCCGAACACGAAGACCGCGACGACGGGCAAGGCGGTGATCGCCCCGGCGACCGGCGTTAACAACCGCAGGTCCACCCGCAGCGAGCTGGGCAGTGCCCTTCGCTCGCTACTCACGTGGCACCCCAACGTTCATTCGACGAGGTCGAAATGGGCTCGCGACGAACGCAGCCCATTCACCTGCAACTCAATCGCGTGCGGACCCGCGTAGTGGCGACGAGTGCTGATGGGCTTGAAGGAATGACGCTTGTTGATCGTGAGTCGTTCGCCGGGCGCGAGCGACCGAGTCGTGAGCTTGAAGACCTTGGGGGCCATCGATCCGTTGGCCTTTTGGAAATGCACGACGTAGTCGATCACCAGGCGCGCGTCATGAAGACCGTCGTTGATGATGGCCCCTTCGAAAGTAATCTCCTCGCCGATCGCCACGACCAACCGCTCCACCTTCGGGCCCTCGATCGAGATCTGCTTGGGTGTGGAGAAGCCCATCAGCGCGAGGGCTCCGGGGTAGGCCTGCTTGATCAGCGTGCGCATCGCGTGACGCACCAGCTGGGGCGTCGTCCCGCTCGGATCGTCCAGCCACCTCGTGGCGGTGCGCACGGCGAGGTTGGGGTCGGCGCGGCTTATGTCGTTCAGGTGATTCGCCACCGATCGGCGCACCGTCTCGGACTCGTCGGTGTAGAGGACGTCCAAGATGCCGATCGCCGCGGCCGGTTGGGTGCGAAAGGCCGGCACCTGTTTGGCCCACGGCAGACGTGGTCGGGTGCCTTCGCTCGCCAGTCGACGCACCGCTTCGCTGGCGTTGTGGGCCCAGCCGAACGCGGCTTCCAAGGTTCGCTGTGGGTCGGCGTTGAGGAAGTTCCGAATCGCGAACTCACTCGTGAACCGCTCCGTCAGCTGGGCCAAAAGCGCCAATCCGTCGTCAAAATCGCGGTCCTTCGTTGAGTTGATCGCCCTCTCCGCCACCGCTTCGCCGACCGGCCAGACCATCCACCCGCGAAACGACGGGTCTTTCAAGGCCGCACGGAAGATCTTGGCCGACTGCATATACGACACCGGAAGATCGGCCAGCAGTCCGTCTCGCACGACGAGCACTCGTTCGCTCAACCCGAGTTCGTCGAAGCCCTTGACGCTGTTCTTGAGTGAACGCCACGTGACGTCCGGCGCAACACCGCGCAGTGACCTCGATAACTTCGCGATCTCGGAGGCGCTCAGTAGTTCGTCGGCAGTGGGCACGGCCGCCTCCTCCAGGGATCGTGGGCAGAGGCTCACCCTACCCGCGCGACTCGCCAAGTCGACGAGTTCCCTGATTCATGGCCGAACGAATACGCGGCTCACCGGAGCGAATGACGTTATGTGAGAAGGTTGTTGGAATGAGCGACCCCACGCGGTTCCGTAGCGGGATCGTCCTCGACCAACTCTCGAAGTCCTTCGGCCAGGTCCAGGCGGTGAGCGGGGTCACGCTCACGATCGCACCCGGAGAGGTCGTGGCGCTGCTCGGACCGAACGGCGCCGGCAAGACCACCACCATCGACATGATCCTCGGGCTCACCCGGCCCGACAAGGGAACGGTCACCCTCTTCGGCACCACCCCCGCCCAGGCCGTCCTGGCCGGTGAAGTCGGCGGCATGCTGCAGACGGGTTCGCCGCCTCAATACTTGAACGTTCGTGAACTCATCACCATGGTGGCCTCGCTCTACCCCCACCCGCTCGACGTGGACGAGGTCTTGAAGATGACCGGCACGACCGAAATCGCCAAACGCTCCACCGTCAAGCTCTCCGGTGGACAGACGCAGCGGGTCCGTTTCGCCGTGGCCCTGGTGGCCGATCCGGACCTGTTGGTGCTCGACGAGCCAACGGCCGCGATCGACGTCGAAGGTCGGCGCGACTTCTGGAACATCATGCGTTCGGTAGCGGCCAGCGGCAAGACCGTGCTCTTTGCGACCCACTACTTGGAGGAAGCCGACTCCTACGCCGACCGGATCGTGCTCATGGCGCGAGGACGCATCGTGGCCGACGGTCCCCCGACCGAGATCAAAGCCAAGGTGGGCGGCCGCGTCATCCGAGCCACGTTAGAGAGCGTCACAGCGGACGAACTGATGACCATAACGGGCGTGACGAAGGCGGAGCGCCAGGGTGACGGCGTCACGATCTCGTGCGGCGATTCGGGGACTTCCGACGTGGTGCTACGCGAACTGCTGACTCGCTACCCCGCGGCGCGAGACCTGGAAGTTCGCGGCGTGGGCCTGGAGGAAGCCTTCCTGCTGCTGACCGCCGACCACGCCGACGGTTCCGACACCGCGAACGGTGAGCACAACGGGCGAGAACTGCAGTGAAGAGCCTCACGTATCTCAAGTTCGAGGTGCTGCGCACCTTGCGCAACCGCCGGTTCCTCATCTTCGCGCTCATCTTTCCGTTGGTGCTGTTCTTCGCCATCGCCGGCCCCAACAAGAACGTGGTCGTCGAAGGCATCCACTTTCCGCTGTACTACATGACGGCCATGGCGTCGTGGGGAGCCATGACCGCCATACTCTCGAGCGGCGCGCGCATCGCCGCCGAACGTCAGATTGGCTGGACCCGCCAAATGAAGATCACGCCGCTCTCGACGCGCAGTTACTTCAGCGCCAAGGTGTTGTGCGGGTACATGATGGCCTTCTTCACCATCATCGCTCTCGGCATCGCGGGGTCGATCATGGGCGTTCATCTCTCGGTGCTCGAGTGGCTCAAGCTCGTGGCCCTCTTAGTGGTGGGGTTGATCCCCTTCGCCGTCATCGGCATCATGCTGGGCCACCTCATGAAAGTCGACTCGCTGGGGCCGGCCTTGGGCGGCGTCACGTCGCTCTTCGCCCTGCTCGGCGGATCGTTCGGACCGATCTTCCAATCGGGCTTCATGTTGAAGGTTGTCCAGGACATCCCTTCGTACTGGTTGGTCAAGTCCTCGCAGTCGGTCCTCAGCCCGAGCGGCTGGCCTCCGGCGCAGATGTGGATCGTCATCGCGATCTGGACCATCGTGATGACGCGTCTCGCCGTGCGGGTCTACCGTCGCGACACGAGTCGCGTCAGCTGACCCGCGCTCTTTGGGGCCGGCGGTTCAGGCGCCTTTGGAGAGCCGGCGGTCGGGGATGATCCACACCAGCGCCACCCCGGCGTAACAGACGTAGGCCAGGGTTGGCATGACGAACGCCAGGGCGCAACCGAGCACGTAGACGATCGGCGAGATGATCGCCTTGGGGTTGCGGCCGATGGCTCTGCCGATAGCGAGATCGTCGGCGTTCGCTCGAAGAATGGACTTGGAGAGCACGAAGAACGCCAGTGCCGAACCCAAGGCCACCACGCCGTAGGTAGCGGCCGGCAAGGCCCGGTCCGGGTCACTGCCCACCCAGGCCGTGGCGAAGGGTATCAGCGACAGCCAGAACAGCAGGATCAGGTTCGACCACATCACCACGGCGCTGATGCGTCGGGTCGCGCGCAACAGATGGTGATGGTTGTTCCAGTAGATGCCCACGAAGGTGAAGCTCAGGATGTAGACGAGTATCGACGCCATCCTTCCGGACAGGCCGTGCCAGTTGGCCGTCACCGGCGTCTTGAGATTGAAGGCCATGATCGTGATGATCACCGCCATCACGCTGTCGCTGAACGCCTCCATGCGCCGCGGATCGAGGGCGATGCCGCCACGTTGAGCGTCGTCGTCGACGTTCTCGTCACTCACGTCGGGCCCAAGTTCGCCCGGCGAGATCGATGACGATCGTGGTCAACTCTGGTCGGGATCGTCGTGGAACTGCCGAAAGATCTCCACCAGGTCGTTGAGGGCCTCCGGCTCGAGATCCTGCGGCCCGACCACGCCGCTGGCCGCGATAGTGAGGCGCATCTGCTCTAAGTACGTCGAGCAGTGCGGGCAGCCGGCGAGGTGCTTCTCCAGCCGACGACGATCACGACGCGAGAGGGAGCCTTCTAAGTAGTCGCTCACGAGTTCGACCGCCTGTCGACAGACCAGAGGTGGCGCCGTCAGTTTCACGATCCACCTCCCATCATCGTCTCCACGTCGTTTCGAACCTTGGCCCGGCCGCGATGAAGGATGACCCTCACGTTGGCCACCGACAGCCCGAGCAATTCTGCAACTTCCATGGTAGATAGTCCTTCCACGTCGCGCAGCGTTACGACCGCCTGCTGGGGCTCGGGCAACCGGGCGATCGCCTGATGCACGAATCGCAGCACCCGCTCGTTGGCGACGGCATTGTCGATCACCTCGGTGAACGGCTCCGGGGGCACTCGCCAGGTGCCGCCCTCGTCGAAGCGGGCCGCCGGCACCGACGCACCGCCGTCGAGGGGGTCGACGGGGATCGTGCGATGCTCCTTGGTCCCCGTGGTGCGGGCACGATTCACCAGGATGCGAAAGAGCCAGGTCTTGAACGACGAGCGTCCTTCGAACCGGTCGACCCCGCGCAGCACCGCGATCCACGTGTCCTGCGCGACGTCCTGCGCGCTGGCCAGACTGTTGACGTAATAAAGGGCGACCCGGATGAGCGAGGCGTTGTAGCGCACGACCAATTCGGAGAAGGCCTTTTCGTCGCCGCCGAGCAGCCGCTCCAGAAGTTCGGCGTCATCCACCGAACCATGGTACTCACGACCATTTCGATGTCCACCCGAGAATCTGTAACGCCTCAACTCACCTAAGGACTGTTCTTCGGCAACCCTGCCCGTTCAAGGAGAATCACATGAAACTGAAGACTTCCCTCCGAGCCGCCGCGGCGACCTCGCTCGTGCTCGGACTCGGCGTCACCGCGAGCGCCGTCGCCGCCGGTGCGGCCACCCGCACTCGGGACTTCCAACCACAACAGGAGAACCACGCGTTGTTCGTCGAAAGCGAATCGGCGAGCGGCAATCGTGTGCTGGCCTACAACCGTGCGAGCGACGGCACCATCTCGTTCGCCGGCAGCTACGCGACCGGCGGCTTCGGTTCGACGGCGGCCGGCGCCACGGCCGACCCCATCGCGAGCCAGGGCGGTCTCACCCTCATCAACAACGGCAACGAGCTCGTGGCCACGAACTCGGGCAGCGACACGGTGACCGTCTTCGCGGTACAGGGCTCGCACCTGACGTTCGTCCAGCAGGTGGGATCGCAGGGTCAGTTCCCCGTCTCGGTCGCCTCGAACGGGAACTCGGTCGCCGTGCTCAACGCGGGCAGCACCGGTTCAGTGGTTCAGTTCCGTCTCCTCGGCGGATTCCTCTCTCCCTTCAACCCCCAGGTGCGATCGCTCGGCCTCACCAACACGACGCCGCCGGACTTCCACCACGGCGCCGGTGAGGTGGCTTACTCGCCCAACGGCAAGTTCCTGATCGTAAACACCAAGGCGTCGACGAACTCCTTCGAGGTCTTCCCGGTGGGCTTCAACGGCAACCTGGCGGCAACAGCGAAGGTGACGGCCGCCGATAACGGCCTACCGTTCGCCTTCGTCTTCGACAGCGCGGGCAACATCGTGTCCGCCGAGGCGTCCCCCAGTTCGGTGAGCACGTATTCGATCAACTCAGACGGTTCACTCACCTCACTCGGCACGGTCCCGGACGGACAAGTTGCGCTGTGCTGGATCTCGGGCGCCAACGGCTACTTCTTCGGCTCCAACGCCGGTAGCGGCAACGTGAGCTCCTTCGACGAGAGCAGCACCGGCGCGCCGCAATTAGTGAACGCCACGGCCGCCACGGCCCACGGGGGCACCATCGACTCGGCCGTCTCGCCCGACGGTCAATTCCTGTACGTCGAGAGCGGCGGAGCGGGCACCATCGACGCCTACGGCATCGGCGCCGGCGGCACGCTCACCCAGATCGAGACGATCTTCAACGTACCGCCGGCCTCCGAAGGCATCGCCGTCAGCTAACCACCGCGACCACCAGCCCCGGTGTCAGCACCGGGGCTGGTGGTCCTCACATAGATTGAAGCCATGAGCACCTCAAAACCCTCCAACGAAACCCCGCTCGTCGTCTACGGCGCCACCTGGTGCCCCGACTGTCGCCGGGCCAAGCAGTTCCTCGTCTCGCACCGGGTCCCCTTCACCTGGATCGACCTGGAAGCGCAGCCCGAGCGGGTCGCCGAGGTCGAAGCCCGCAACGACGGCAAGCGCATCATCCCGACCATCGTCTTCCCGGACGGTTCGTTCCTGGCCGAGCCCAGCAACGACGAACTAGCCGATCGCATCGGCCTCTCGCGCACGGCGTCGCTGCCCACCTACGACGTGGTGATCGTCGGCGGCGGTCCGACCGGGCTCACCACGGCGATCTACGCCGCGCGCGAGAACGCCAAGGTCCTCATCGTGGAGAAGTCCGCGCCGGGAGGGCAGGCCGGCATCACCGAGCGCTTCGACAACTACCCCGGCTTCCCCGACGGCGTCGGCGGCCAAGAACTGGCCGAGCGCATGACGCGCCAGGCCGAGCGTTACGGCGTGGAGATCCTCCAGGCGGTGGGCGTCACCAAGATCACGCGCGAAGAGCCGATGATCCGAGTGGAACTCTCGACGGGCGAGCACGTGCTCGCGCCCGTCGTGCTGGTGGCCACCGGCTCCACCTACCGCCGCACCGACGCCCAGGGCGAGGCCGACCTCATCGGCGCGGGCATCCACTTCTGCGCCACCTGCGACGGTCCCTTCTACAAGGGGTCCGACAGCCTCACCATCGTCGGGGGCGGCAACAGCGGGCTGGAGGAGGGACTGTTCCTCACCCAGTTCACCGACTGCGTGACCGTGGTCCAGGCGCTGCCCACGCTGACCGGCAACAAGCTGCTGCAGGAGAAAGTGCTCAACCACCCCAAGATGGACGTGTGGGTCAACTCGTCGGTCACCGCCTTCAACGCCAACGAGAGCGGCAAGCTCGAGTCCATCGCCATCAACAAGGACGGAGAGGACGTCGAGCACCCCACGGCGGGTGCCTTCATCTTCATCGGGCTCGACCCCAACACCGGATTCCTCGAGGGCCTGGTCGACGTCGACGAGCGTGGCTTCATCCTCACCGACCCGATGTTCCAGACGAACGTGAAGGGCGTCTTCGCCGCGGGCGACGTGCGATCGGGGTCGACCAAGCAGATCGCGTCCGCGGTGGGCGAAGGGGCCGCAGCGGCCATACAGATTCGCTACTTCCTCGAAAAGTTTCAGGAAAGCGTCGAGCAGCACGCGTAAAGAGCGCGGCCTCACGGAAACGCGACGTTGCGCCGTGGTCCGTCATTACCGCTGGGTATAGTGGCTGACATGCCCGCAAGTCCTGAGCTCCCGCGTGACACCATCGGCGGTGCCCTGATGGCCAAGCGCCGGGAACGGCGACTGGACCAGGGACGCGCCGCCGCCGAGATCGGCGTGAGCCCCTCCACCTACCGGTCCTACGAGAAGAACACGCAGCGCCCGTCGGTCAACGTCTTCCCGCTCCTAGCCAAGTTCCTGGGGCTCGAGATGGAGGAGTTCCTGACCCTCTACGCCACGACCGTCATCTTCGCGCTTCGCCCGGCCCTGGAGAAGGAACTGGCCCTGCAGAAGGACATCGTTGCTGCAGGCGCACCCTCGGAGGTTCTACCCGAGGCGCCCACCGACGTCGTGACCGACGTCGTGGTCGTGGACGCCCGCGAGCCCGCCGTTATTGACGTCGTCGTGGACGCCGCGCCCGAGCCAGTCGAGACGAAGGAAGAGAGCGTCACCTACGTCAGGGACGACGACGCTGTGGCGAGTCCGCCCAGCGACGAATCAGAAGTGGTCGACGATGAGACGTTCTTCGAAGAAGAGTCCGACAACGACGATGATGATGACGACAAAGAGGATGACGAGACGTCGGACCCCGACACGTGGGGAGAGATGGCGACACCATCGATCTCGTCACAGTTCTCGACGTTCTCCACCGGTTTTGATGGTTCTGCCAAGAAGAAGAAAAAGAAAAAGAAAAAGAAGTAACCGCGGGATTCGCGACCTTATCGCCAGGCGGGGCTCACGCGAAAACGGCACCACGACACTTGCAGGGGCGTCAGGAGTTGGACCGATGCGAGGACGTCGTCGTGGGAGTGACGGATCCTTCATGTTCCCGTGGCGACTGCGGGCCGTGGCCTCGCTGGCCTTGGCTTTGGGCGTGCTCACCCTCGGCCCATCGAGCGTCGAGGCGTCGTCGCTGAGTCTCAAGGTGCAGGGCAATCACCTGGTCAACGAGGAAGGCCAGACGATCCGTCTCCTAGGCGTCGACCGCTCGGGGGCGGAGTACATGTGCGTGTCGAACCACCAGGTCTTCGACGGGCCCTCCAGTCCGGCGTCGGTCAAGGCCATGGCCTCCTGGCACATCAACGCCGTGCGGGTTCCGCTCAACGAGGACTGCTGGCTCGGCCTCAACGGTGTCACGACCGGGGGAACCACCTACCGAAACCAGATCATCCGCTACGTGCACACCTTGGAGGCCAACGGCCTCTACGTGATCCTCGACCTGCACTGGGCGGCGCCCGGCACGAACCAGGCGACCAGCCAGTGGCCCATGGCCGACGCCGATCACGCGCCCGCGTTCTGGTCGTCGATGGCGGCGACGTTCAAGTCCAACCACGCCGTGCTCTTCGACCTCTTCAACGAGCCCTACATCACCACCTGGCCGTGCTGGCTGCACGGCTGTCAGGCGTCCTACGACGACAACGGCACCACGATCACCTACCAGACCGCCGGCATGCAGCAACTCGTGGACGCCGTGCGCTCAACCGGCGCGACCACACCGCTCATGCTCGGCGGGCTCTCGTGGGCCAACGACGAGTCGTCGTGGCGACGCTACGAACCGCGCGACCCCGATCACCAGCTGGTGGTCAGCTTCCACACCTACAACTTCAACGGCTGCGACAACGTGGCCTGCTGGAACGCCACGATCGCACCGCTGGCCCGGGTGGTGCCCGTGGTCACCGGTGAGTTCGGCGAGAACGGCTGCGCCGATACCTACGACCTCACCTACATGCCCTGGGCCGACCAGCACGGCGTGTCGTATCTGGGCTGGACCTGGGACGCGACCGACGCGGGCTGGAGCTGCGCGAGCGGACCGTCGCTCATTGAAGACTACGCAGGCAAGCCCACGGCCTACGGCGTCGGGCTCCGCCAGCACCTGGCCCAGTTGGCCGCCTCGTCGGGCTGACCACCCCCGCCGCCGAGACGCCGGGCGGGACCGGACGTTCGCGTCGCGGTAGCATCAGCCGATGACTGCCGCGGTCGAGGAGTTGGTGGAGCGCCTCTGGCCGGGTCGACGCGTGCGCATCGAACGATTGACCGGCGGCATGACCAACGCCAACTTCTTGGCCGACTTCGGCGACGAACAGGTGGTGGTGCGCATCCCCGGTCGCAACACCGGCCTGCTGGGCATCGACCGACGCCACGAGGCGACGGCCAACCGCCTGGCCGCCACCATCGGTGTCGCCCCCGAGGTGCTCGACGAGAGCATCGCGCAGGGCTACCTGGTCACGCGCTTCCTGCCCGCGCGCCCCGTCCCGCCGAGCGAACTCGGGGCCGAACCGATGCTCGAAGAGGTGGCGGTGACCCTGCGGCTCATCCATCAAGCCGGCACGGTCGAGGCGGTCTTCGATCCCTATCAGGTGGTGACCGACTACCACGAGCTGGCGCTGGCCAAAGGCGTCGTCGAACCGTTCGACTTCGCCCTCGCCTGGTCCGTGGTCGACCACATCCGCCAGGTGCGCGGCTTCACGCCGTCGGCCTTCTGTCACAACGACCTGCTCAACGAGAACTTCCTGTTCGACACCAGGCTGCGCATCCTCGACTGGGAGTACGCAGGAATGGGCGACCCCTTCTTCGACCTGGCCAACTTCTCGATCAACCACGAGCTGACGGCCAGCGCCGACCAGATGCTGTTGGGCCACTACTTCGGCCGGCGCGACCCGGCGCACCTCACGGCGCTCGCGTTGATGAAGCTGGTCTCGGAGCTGCGCGAGGCGATGTGGGGCGTCGTGCAGCTGGCGGTATCGGACCTCGACATCGACTTCGCCGCCTACACCCGGGGACGCTCGGACCGCTTCATGTCCCTGCTCTACGAGATGGACTTCGAGGCGCTCACCCAAGCCGCCTCGAGCGAGGCGAGCGAGGAGCGCCGCGGCGACTGATCAGCTGCGCACCCGCTCGTTGGTCGGGTCGAAGAGCGGCTCGGCCATCACGGTGGCGCCCACCGCCGTGCCGAACACGACCACCTCGGCCCGCTGGCCGACCTCGCCGCACGACGTGGGCACGTAGGCGTAGGCGATGGACGTCTCCAGGGTGTAGCCGAAGCCGCCGCTGGTGATCCGCCCGACCGCGTGGCCGTCCACCCGCACCGGTTCCGAACCCAGCGCGATGACCCGAGGGTCGTCAAGCACCAGGCAGACCAGGCGACGGGCCGGCGGACCCATGGCCTCCAGGGCCTCGCGTCCGATGTAGTCGCCCTTGTCCATGCGCACCGCGAAGCCGAGTCCCGCCTCGAAGGGCGTGTCGATGGAGGTGACGTCGCTCCCCCACACCCGGTAACCCTTCTCCAGGCGCAGCGACTCGATGGCCTTGTAGCCGCCCGGCGTGAGGCCGAAGGGCGCACCGGCCTCCATCAGCACGTCCCAGAGCGCCGTCGCGTACTCGCTGGGGCAGTAGATCTCCCAGCCCAGCTCGCCGACGAAGGTGACGCGCTGGGCGAAGCACGGCACCGGGCCCACGTTGAGCTCGCGGGACTTCATGTAGCCGAAGGCCTCCTTCGAGCAGTCGGTGTCGGTCCTCGACTGGAGGATGTCGCGGGCCCGCGGGCCCCACAGCGCGAAGCAGGCCAGGCGCGAGGTGACGTCCTCGATCCGCACCTGGTCGCGGCCGACGTGGCTCTGGATCCAGGCCCGGTCGTGGTTGCCGAAGGCCGTGCCGGTCACGATCCGAAAGCGGTCCTCGGCCAGCCGAGCGACCGTCAGGTCGCACTCGACGCCGCCTCGGGGATTGAGCAGTTGGGTGTAGGTCAAGGTGCCCACCGCCTTGGCCACCTTGTTGGCGCAGAGCCGTTCTAAGAATTTTGCCGCATCGTCCCCGACGATCTCGAGCTTGGAGAACGACGTCTCGTCGAAGAGCGCGGCCCGCTCGCGGCAGGCCCGATGCTCCGCGCCGATGGCGCTCGACCAGAGCCGCCCGGCCCACCCGTCGGGGCGCTGCGACTCGTCACCGTCCTTCACGTTGGAGTCGAACCAGTTGACCCGTTCCCAGCCGCCCTTCTCGCCGAAGACCGCGCCCAGCGCCTCGAGCCGGCTGAAGGCGGGCGACTGTCGAAGGGGCCGTCCGGCCTGACGCTCGTGCCCGGGGTACTTGACGTCGTAGTAGGTCGCGTAAACCTCGGTCGTGCGCGCGAGGGCGAAGTCGCGGCTGCGGTAGTGGGAACCGAAGCGCCGCGAGTCCATCTCCCAGGTGTCGAGTTCGGGGTGACCGCTCACGATCCACTCGGCCATCAGGCGTCCCATGCCTCCCGAGCCGGCGATGCCGTGCGCGCAGAATCCGGCGGCCACCCAGAACCCGTCCGCGTCGCTCGGACCCAGGATGAACTCGCCGTCGGGCGTGAAGGCCTCGGGCCCGTTGATGAGCTGGACGATGTCCGCGTTGGCCAGGTCCGGCACGCGCTGGGTGGCGGCTTCGAAGATCGGCGCGAACCGGTCCCAGTCCTCGGCCAGCAGCTGGTTGTTGAAGGTGCGGGGGATGCCGTTGAGGCCCCAGGGCGCGGGGTTGCGCTCGTAGCCGCCGGTGACCAGCCCGCCGCTCTCGCCGCGGTAGTACACCAGCAGGGACGGGTCGCGCATGGTGGGCATGTCGCGCGGCAGCCCGGCGTCCTTGGTGATGACGTACTGGTGGGCCATGGGGATGATCGGCACGTGCACGCCGGCCATCCGTCCGATCTCGTAGGCGTAGATGCCCCCGGCGTTCACGACCACCTCGCATTCGATGCGGCCGGCGCTCGTCTCGACGCCGCACACCCGTCCTTCGTGCACGTCGATCCCGGTGAGCCGGGTGTCGGTGAAGATCGTGGCGCCGCGCTGTCGCGCTCCCTTGGCCAGCGCCAGCGTCAGCTGGCTGGGGTCGATGAACCCGTCGGTGGGCAGGAAGGCCGCGCCGTAAACGCCGTCAGTGGTCATGACCGGGAAGAGCCCCTTCGCCTCCTGGGCCGACATCAGGTGCAGCGGCAGCCCGAAGGTCTCGGCCCAGTCGGCCTGGCGCTGCAACTCCTCCATGCGCTCGGCCGACGACGCGAGGCGCAGCGACCCGACCTCGCGCCAGCCGGTCTCTAAGTCCACCTCCTGGCCCAACGAGCGGTAGAGGTCCACGGAGTTCATCATCATGCGCGTGAGGGTGAGCGACTGGCGCAGCTGCCCGACCAGTCCGGCCGAGTGGAACGTCGAACCACTGGTGAGCTGCGAGCGCTCGAGCAGCACGGCGTCGGGGACACCGAGCCGCGCCAGCCAGTAGAGGATGGAGCAGCCGCCGATCCCCCCGCCGATGACCACGACCGACGCGCGCTCGGGAAACGCACGTGAGCCCACGCCGGCCACCTCAGACATCGTTCTCCCCCAGCACTGGTCTCATCGAGCCGTCGACTGACTCGAAACGAATGTATACCAATCGACGAGACGGGCGGCGCGAGACGATCCCCGCGCCGTGGCGTCACGACGGCGCTAGAGGTTCTGCTCGAACTCCTCGAGCACCGCCACGCGGTCCTCCTTCGAGGGCAGGTCGAAGTAGGGATTGCCCTTCATCCAGTAGTAGGCCATCGGAATGAGCCCCAAGGCCATCGCGCCGAGCCCCACCAGCTTGGTCGTGCCGTTGAGGCCGGGGATGGTCTTGACGAACATGACGGCCATGAACACCGCGCCGAGCAGCGGCCAGAGGCCCATGAAGATGAAGTTGGTGACCGACGACAGCAACTGCTTGCGGTAGAGCACGACGACCGCGAAGCCCGCCAGGCTGTAGTAGATGCAGATCTGAAGGCCGATGGCGTCGATGGCGTCGGTGAGGACGGTGCCGATCGAGCCCACGAACTGAGAGCCGATGAACAGGGCCAGCGAGAAGACGGTGACGGCGATGGTCGCGACGATGGGCGTCTTGAGCCGCGGGTGCACCGTCCCCAGCATTTTGGGCAGGGTGTGATCGCGACCCATGGCGAACAGGGTCCGAGTCACCTGGATCAGCGTGGTCTCCAACGTGGCCACCGTCGAGAGCACCACGGCCAGCACGATGAACTTGCCGCCGGTCCCGTGCCACACGTCCTGGCCCAGGATGCTCAGCACGTCGGTCGCGTGGGCGTTGATCTGGCCGGTCGAGACCACCATGTTGGTCGCGATGGTGAAGACCTCGAAGAGCAGGAAGACGAAGATCATGCCGATGATGCCGCCCATGCCGGGCGTCTTCTTGGCGCCCTTGGTCTCCTCGTTCAGGTTGGCCGTGACATCCCAGCCCCAGTAGTAGAAGGCGGCGACGAGCGCCCCCGCGAAGAACCCGGAGGAGCCGTGGAAGATCGACGGCGCGAACCAGTGCCAGGAGAACGTGTGCACGTGATTACCGTGGAAGATCGCCAGCACCGCGAATAGAGCGAGCAGCAAGAGTTCGATCGACGACATGATGATCTGCAGGGTGACGGTGATGGTCACGCCCGCCCCGACCGCCACCACCATCGCCAGGAAGAAGACCGCCCCGACCAGGGTGACGTCGGCGGTGTTGTTGGCCGCGGCGTTGGAGAAGAGTCCCAGCACGTTGGAACCGGCCGGCACCGTGGCCGCCACCATGAAGATCAAGGCCGACACGATGAGGGCCCAACCCGAGAGGTAGCCCAATGCCGGGTGCAGGGCCCGGCGAACCCAGGAGTAGGCGGCCCCGGCCTTGGGCTCGACCCTCCCGAGATAGCTGAAGGCCGAGACGATGCCGAACATCGCGATGCCGCAGTAGAGCAGCGCGGCCGCCCCGCCCAGCGCCACCGCGCCGAAGAGCGCGGCCGTGGAGGCGGCGATCGAGTAACCCGGCGCCACGCCGGCGATCCCCATGATCACCGAGTCGAAGAGTCCCAGTACCCCAGAACGAAGCGCATGCTCTTCGGGGAGAGCCTCCGCGAGTTGGCCGGTGTCAGTCACGACTACCTCTTTCTTGTGGTTATCACCTTCAGTAAAATTGAGTACCAAAACGTAACATGTCCGACCGGTCGCGAGAGGCGGCGCGAAGAGGCGTTCTGCCACGCAGCACAATGGCGGCGACGGCTCGCGCGGCACCCTTCGAAAACGAGGGATTCAAGTAAAGTTGCTACGAATGAGTGTTCGCGCACCGTCAAGCGCCAAATTAAGGACCTTCCGTGTCGAGCTTCCAGCGTTTTGATACCGACACGGTCCCGGCCCTCTCCGAACGAGACCTCAAACGACGCTGGGCGGTCTTCCACAAGGCCATCCACGACATGTCCGGCAAGCGCTGGCAGCGCGTGCTCGGACAGATGCTCGGCGAGGACACGCGACGCTACAAGGTGGCCCGGTTCTTCGGGCGCCCCCCGTTACGACTGGTCCGGTCCCTAAAGGGAGGTTCCGCCGGCGACCAGTCCGAGGCGAAGACCAAAGGGCCGACCACCTTCCCGCACAACTACCGACTGGCTCCCTTCGTCGCCACGCCGATGGACGGCGAGGGGTCGTCGCCCCCCGAGGTTGAGGTCGTGGTGGTCGACGAGAGCCGATCGGCCCCACCCATCGCGTCGATCAATGACGTGATCACCGCGACGACCGCGACGTGGGTCTTCGTCGTCGATGGCACTGTCGCTACGTCCGATCGACGCGCGACACTTTGCGCACTGCTCGAAGCCGCGCACGAGGATGACGACGTGGTCTTCGCCGACGAACTGGGGGCCAATCCGCTCGCACCGATCTTCAAGAGTCCCTCGGTCGGTCCTCACACGCTGCTCAGCTACAACTGCGTCGGTCGTCCCGCGCTGGTGCGCGTCTCGACGCTACGCCGGCTCGGCGGATTCTCCCCCGAGGCTGGCTGGGCCTTCGAGCACGATCTTTACCTGCGACTGAGCGAGATGAAGGCGCGCTTCCATCATGTGGCGCGGCTGCTCGCGGCGGGACGGCCGGCGATCGGCTTCGAAGCGACGCACGTGAGCGACGACAGTTGCCGAGTGGTGAAGGCGGCGTTCGGTCGCCGCGGCGTCGACGCGACCGTGACGACCGGGCCGCTCGGCGGCTCCGTCAAGTGGCTGGTGAACCTGGCGTCACCGCCGCCCTCGGTCGACATCATCATCCCCACGCGTGACCGCGTCGACCTCATGCGCCAGTGCATCGACGCCGTGGAGTCCAGGTCGACGTATTCCAACTACGACATCATCATCCTGGACAACGACTCGAAGGACCCGGCCACACTGGAGTTCTTCGCGACGACCAAGTACCGCGTGGTGCCTTGCCCGGGGGTCTTCAACTACGCCAAGATCGTGAACCGCGGCGTCGATCACTCCAATGCGCAGTTCGTGGTGACCCTCAACAACGACACCGTGGTCGAGACGCCCGACTGGCTCGAACGGATGGTGGGGCTGGCCTCGCTACCCGACGTGGGATTCGTCGGTGTCTGCCTGCTGGACCAGGACGGCCGCGGCGAGCACGAGAGCATCGTGATCGCCCCCTACCCCCAGCACCTGCGCACCGACTCCAACTACCCCCACGCCGACCAGTTCGTCTACGCCACCCGCGACGTCGCGGCCGTGACGGGCGCGGTGCAGATCGTGCGCCGGGAGTTGTGGCAGTCCTTGGGCGGCATGGACGAGCAGCTCAAAGTCACCATGAACGACGTCGACATCTGCCTGCGCAGCCAACTCGAGGGCTTTCACGTGATCTACACCCCCGACGTGCGCCTGTACCACCACGTCAGTTCCTCGCGCGGCAAGCTGGACCCGCTCGAAGACCGCAACCGCTTCATCCAACGCTGGGACATCTTCGGCACGTTCCGGGACCCCTATTTTCCGGCCTCCTTGCAGCTGCTCGGCGAGACCGTCTACTACCTGCCGCGATAATTCGCGCGGCGCGGGCCCGAATCGATTCGACGCCAACTTGTAGCCTTGGTGAGTGAATTCAACGTGGGCGCGACTGGTGGCCTTCAATCGTCGCCTCCCACCAGCCACCGTCCCGATCGTCTTCATCATCCTCGCGGTCTTCCTCGGTAACTTCATCTTCCTCTCGGGCCTCGAAATCGACAATCCGATCACCTGGACGGCCGGCATCTCGCACTTCCTCTGCCACGTGACCTGCGGGCGTCCGATGATCGACCCCAACGTCGGCTACGTGACCCAGGCCGAGGGCCACCGCGTGGCCGTCGACCTGCTGCACGGCCACCTGCCCTGGTGGAACTACTTCGAAGGCCTGGGCCAGCCCCTGGTGGGCGAGATGCAGTCGGCCGCGTTCCTGCCGCTCACGCTGCTCTTCGCGTTCTCGAGCGGCCTGCTCTGGTTCCACATCTGCCTCGAGATCATCGCGGGCGTCTCGACCTACTTCCTAGCCCGTCGCCTCTCGATCCCCATCCTCTTCGCCACCTGCGCGGGGATGCTCTTCGCCCTGAACGGCACCTTCGCCTGGCTGGGCAACTCGGTGCTCAACCCCGTGGCCTTCCTGCCGATGCTGCTGCTGGGCATCGAGATGATCTACGACGGCGCCCGGGACCGCTCCAGCAAGGGCTGGTATCTAGCCGCGATCGCGCTGGCCCTCTCGCTCTACGCCGGGTTCCCCGAGGTCGCGTACTTGGACGGCCTGTTCTGCGGCGCGTGGGCCATCCTTCGTTTCTTCTCGCTGCCCCGCGAGACCCGTCTCCTCTTCACCAAGCGCCTCAGCCTGGCGGGGTTCGTCGGCCTGCTGCTCTCCCTGCCGGGACTCGTGCCCTTCCTCGACTTCTTGAAGGTGGCCAACGTCGGCAGCCACAACTCGGCCGGCCAGGCCATCGAGAGCCTGCCGGTGCACGCCCTGCCGATGTTCTTCGACCCCTACGTCTACGGCACCATATTCTCCAACCCCAACGTCGGCGGCATCTGGGGCGGCATCGGCGGCTACTTCACCATCAGCGTCACCGCCCTGGCGCTGCTCGGGCTCTTCGGATCGAACCAACGGCCGCTGCGGCTGTTCCTCGCCATCTGGTCCTTCGTCGGCGTGCTGGGGGCCTTCAACATCGCCAAGGTCCGCCTGCTGTGGAACGTCATCCCCCTGCTCAAGAACGCCGGCTTCGCGCGCTACATCATGCCCAGCTGCGAGCTTTCGCTCATCCTGCTCGCGGCCTTTGGCATCTGGGACCTCGCCACCAGCAAGCGGGCCCAGCGGCTCTTCACCACGACGACCCTGGTGGCCCTGCTCGTCCTGCTCTGGGGCGTGCTCGAGGCCCGCACCCTGAACCGCGGCGTGCCGCTCAGCCACAAGGCCGACATCATCCTCATCGGGCTCGACCTGCTGCCTTTCTTCGCCATCTTCTTCCTGCTGATCATCGGGCGCCTCACGCGCTTCAAGGTGGCGCCTTTTCTGGTGGTGCTCATCCTGGTCGGTGAGTCGGTGCTCATGTTCTTCGTACCGACGGCCGAGTCGCCCAAGCAGATCACCATCGACCAGGCACCGATCTCGTTCTTGCTGAAACACCAGGGCCACTACCGATACCTCGACTTCGCGGTGCTCTATCCCAACTGGGGCACCGAGTACGGACTCAACGAATTGAGCGAGGTCGACCTGCCCTTCCCCGAATCCTTCACCAAGCTGCTCGAGTCCCAGCTCTACCCAGGCCTGACACCGGGCAACCAGTTCACGATCCACCACGGCCTCATCGGCGTCGAGGCGCTCGAGGCCGAGGTGGTCAGCCACTTCAAGGCCTACGAGGGCGCGTCGGTCAAGTACCTGCTGATGCCCCAGGCCGTGGTGATCAACCCCGGACTCACCAAACTGGGCGTGAAGCAGGTCTTCCGCGACAGCCTGGCCGCGATCTACGAGATGCCCAGCCCCCGGCCCTTCTTCAGCACCAAGGCGAACTCGTGCTCGGTGAAGGTCGAGGGCGTCAACGCCGCGACCGTCGACTGCAGCGCCGCCACCACGCTCACGCGGACCGAGCTGATGATGGTCGGCTGGAAGGCCTACGTCAACGGCAAACCCGTCGACATCAAGGTCTCCGACGGCGTCTATCAGACCATCGCGGTACCGGCCGGCGTGTCCACCGTCACCTACACCTTCCTGCCGGCCCACGAGAAGTACGCCGTGCTCATCGGGCTGGTGGCGGCCTTCTTCCTCGTCGGCACCTGGATCGAGGAACAACGTCGAAAGTCGCGCCCGCAACACCAGCGAGCCAGGTCCCCCCAGCGCCCGGGGCCCTTGCCCGACGACGTGGTCGAACCCGCGCTGACGGAGCAACCGGCAGCGGGCGACTTCGGGAAGTGGTCCCCGTGACCGGCCGGCTCGAGGGGATCGACCTCAGCCAGGCCATCTCGCGCGAGGAGTCCGAGCAGCGCATCGCCGCGGCGCAGCGGCGCCTGGTGCAGTTGCGCCTCTTCACCGCCGGACTGCTCGGGTCCAGCGAACTCGGACCCGGCCTTCTCGTGCTCTTCGAGGGCTTTGACGCCGCCGGCAAGGGCGGGGCCATCCGCAACCTGACGGGCGGCCTCGACCCGCGCCACGTGCGCGTGGTGCCCATAGGCACGCCGACACCCCAGGAACTGCGCCATCACTTCCTCTGGCGCTTCCAGACGTCGATGCCGGGCCAGGGCGACATGACCGTCTACGACCGGTCCTGGTACGGACGACTGCTGGTCGAGCGGGTGGAAGGGCTCATCGACCTGGCTACCGTCAAGCGCTCGGCCGAGGAGATCGTGGACTTCGAGCGCATGATCGTCGACGGCGGCATCACCCTGGTCAAGTTCTGGCTCCAGGTCTCGGACAAGGAGCAGCTGCGCCGTTTCAAGGACCGCGAGAGCGATCCCCTGAAGAACTGGAAGCTGACGCCCGACGACTGGCGCAACCGCGAGAAGCGACCGGCCTACGAGAAGGCCATCGAGTTCATGATCGCCACGACCGACCAGCACCACGCGCATTGGAACCTGATCGCCGCCGAGAGTAAGCCCTTCGCGCGCGCCACCGTGCTCGAGACGTTGGTGGAGCGGTGGGTGCACGACCTCGAACGGCGCGAGTACAAGGTTCCCAAGCCTCGCGGCGGGAACTACCTCGGCTCTTGATTCGCCGTTGCCAAACTCCGTAGCTGTTCGAGGACCGAATCGGGCGGTGAACATTCGCTTCATCCCAAAATTCGTGAACTTCTGAACTGTTCGTCCGCTATCACTGAAGGGCGATAAGCATTTCAACCGCGACGCACCGAACTAGTTCAAACCCAGCACCGTGCACAAAGCATCATCGATAGTCCACATCGCTTCACCATGAAGGTGCGTGACGACTTCTCCCAATCGAGCGAGGTCGAGCGCCGCGATCTGCTCAACCAGAACCTTGGTTCTCTCTCCAAGGATCTCTACCTCGGGTCGAAACGAGGAGTGCTTCGCATTCGTCGACGTGGGCGCAATCAAAACATCCGAACGGGGCAATAAGGCATCGGATTGCACCACCACTCCAAAGCGCTGACCTCGCTGCTCGTGACCAACACCCTTTGGGAGTCGAAGTTCAACCACGTCACCCCTCTGCACGAAGCGCCTCCATCAAGGCGGCGACTTCGAGCATTTCTCGACGATCGTCCTCATCGGCCTCGAGAGCCGCCACTTCTTCTCTAAGAGCCTGACGACGTCGCACACCGGCGGCCGCACTAACGATGGCTTCGCGAATAGCTTCGGAACGACTGAGCCCCGACGCTTCCAGTTGCGCCAAGGCTCGGATGGTCTCTTCGTCGAGTCGGACCGAGACGGCACGTGACATTCCCTAAGTGTATCACGATTCGTCTTACGTTCAACGTTGAAGGTGCCCATCCACCTAGATTTTGTGTCGAGCACTCATCAACACTGGAGTCATCATGGCGAAAAGGTTCACAAAGGCCGGTGACATTTCCCATGTTCTCAAAGCAGCGCTCGAAGGCGATTTCGCTTCTCTTTTCGAGGAGCACTTGGACGACTGGTGGGATTTCGTCAAGGAACGTCTCGATCTCGGAGCCGATGAACTCATGATTCGCCTCGACCTCGAAGATCCAGATTTCGGAGAATGGTTTCTGTGGCTCCTCTTTAGTGTCGAGGAAGAAACCCAAGCCCTGGCGTTGGAGGAAGTCTTCGTTCCCGACTACGAGGAGAATCCGAAAGCGGCGCTCGAGACCCCGCTAGGCCGTGAGCAAGTGCCCTACTTCGTCCTCTCGTGAGCCCACGCTGTCAAGTCGCGGAATGTCACGCCGGACTCACATCATCGTGAGCGTCGTAAGAGACACCATGGACATTCGCCTCCCAGCCCGCGAAACGACACGTACAATATGTAGAGAAAACCTCCCGTCTTCACGACGTGCACGCCGCCCAGGATGTCACCGAGTGGTGCGAAGGGGCGGGTTTTGAGTGAGCGCAGGGACATCAAGTTTCAGGAATCGAAAGGTACTTTCGCGGTGAGCATCACGACGACAACGGGCTCGAAAGAGCACCCGCCCGACCTCGTCGACCCTTACAAGGGCAAGTGGTCGACGTTGTCGAACACCACGATCGGCATGCTCATGGCCACCATCGACGCCTCGATCGTGCTCATCGCATTGCCCGACATCTTTCGCGGCATCAAGCTCAATCCATTGACGCCGGGCAACACCGGCTACTTCCTCTGGCTGATGATGGGCTACATGCTGGTCACAGCCGTGCTCGTCGTGAGCTTCGGCCGACTGGGCGACATGTACGGACGCGTGCGCATGTACAACATGGGCTTCGCGATCTTCACCTTCTTCTCCATCATGCTGTCAATCACCTGGATGCACGGGCCGAGCGCCGCGATCTTCATGATCGTGATGCGCTGCATGCAGGGCGTCGGCGGCGCCTTCCTCATGGCCAACTCGGCCGCCATCCTGGTCGACGCCTTCCCGCCCCACCAGCGTGGGCTGGCCCTCGGTACCAACATGGTCTCGGCCACCGCCGGCTCGTTCATCGGACTGATCCTGGGCGGACTGCTCGGTCCCATCAACTGGCGCCTCATCTTCCTCATCTCGGTGCCCGTCGGGATCATCGGCACCGTCTGGGGCGTCATCAACTTGAAGGAGAAGGGCGTACGCACCCCGGCCAGGATCGACTGGCTGGGCAACACGCTCTTCGCCGTGGGCCTGGTCTCGCTGCTCACGTCGATCGTCTACGGTATCGAGCCCTACGGCGGCCACACCATGGGGTGGACCGACCCGCTGGTGCGCCTCGCCTTCGTGGGCGGCCTCGGCGTGCTGGTGCTCTTCGTGTGGGTGGAGACCAAGGTGGCGGCCCCCATGCTGCACGTGCAGCTCTTCAAGATCCGGGCCTTCGCTTCTGGCACGTTCGCCAGCCTGATGTCCTCGCTCGGCCGCGGCGGCCTGATGTTCATCCTGGTCATCTGGCTCCAGGGGATCTGGCTGCCCGAGCACGGGTACAGCTTCGCGCGCACCCCCCTGTGGGCCGGCATCTTCATGCTGCCCCTCACGTTCGGCTTCCTGCTGGCGGGACCGGTATCGGGCTATCTGTCGGACCACTACGGCTCTCGACCCTTCGCCACCGGCGGCATGCTGCTCGCCGCGACCAGCTTCATCCTGATGGAACTGCTGCCGATCAACTTCTCCTACGTCTGGTTCGCCACGCTGCTGGTGAGCAACGGCATCGGCATGGGGCTCTTCGCGTCGCCCAACCGCGCGGCCGTGATGAACTCCCTGCCGCCCGACCAACGCGGCCAGGGCTCGGGCATCGGCGCGACGACGGTGAACGCCTCCATCGTGCTGTCGATGGGTGTGTTCTTCACGCTCATCATCGTGGGCATCGCCGGCTTCCTGCCCGAGGCCCTCTACCACGGCCTGATCGCGCACGGCGTGCCCTCGGCCGCGGCGCACCGCGTGGCCAACCTGCCGCCGACCTCGTCGGTCTTCGCCGCCTTCCTCGGTTACAACCCCATCGAGAACCTGCTCGGTCCGAGCGGCGTGCTCGCCCACCTGCCCCACGCGCAGGCCGTCTTCCTCACCGGTCGGTCGTTCTTCCCGAGCCTCATCTCCGGTCCCTTCAAACACGGCCTGCACGAAGCCTTGACCTTCGCCGCGATCTGCTGCCTGATCGCGTCCGGCGCGGCCGCGTCGATGGGCAAGCAGAGCTTCTACCGAGCGCCCGAGCCGCCCCTCGAAAATGACGTGACACCATCGTCCCGTCCCGCCTCGTCGCTCGCCCCCCAAGGCGGGTTCGCGTCGCCGCACGTGGCCCTCGACGAGAAGGGTCCCGCGACGCGCGACACGAAATTCTGAAACACTGATGCAGTGACCCAGCGCTACGGCATCACCATCCCCTTCGACGGCGTCACGCTGCTCGAGCACCGCGAGTGGCTGGCGCGCCTGGTCGACCTCGGCTACAGCGACGTCTGGTCCTCGGAGGTCGACGGCGCCGACGGCTTCACGCCGCTCACCCTGGCCGCGCTCTGGGAGCCGAGCCTTAACCTCGGCATCGCGGTGACCCCGGTCTTCACCCGAGGGGCCGGGCTGTTGGCCATGAGCATCGCCGCGATGGCGGAGGTGGCGCCGGGCCGCTTCACCATGGGGCTCGGCTCCTCGAGCGCGCCGGTGGTCGAGCGCTGGAACGGGATCGCCTACGACAAGCCCTACGCGCGCACGCGCGACGTGCTCGATTTCGTGAAGCACGCCCTTAACGGCGAGAAGATCGACGAGGTCTACGAGACCTTCGAGGTCCACGGCTTCAAGCTCTCCCGGCCCGTCGAGCACCGCCCGCCCATCCTGCTCGGGGCGCTGCGCCCGGGGATGCTGCGCCTGGCCGGCCGCGAGGCCGACGGGGCGATACTCAACTGGCTGGGTGCCAACGACGTGGCCCAGTGCCGCCACGAGGTCGGCCAGGACAAGACCATCGCGGCACGGCTCTTCGTGGTGCCCCACCCCGACGTCGACGTCGCGCGCGCGATCGGACGGCGCATGATCTCCTCCTACCTGACCGTCAACGCCTACGCGGAGTTCCACCGCTGGCTCGGTCGAAGCGAGGTGCTCCGGCCCATGTGGGACGCGTGGGCCCAAGGCGACCGCAAGGCGGCCAACGAGGTCATCCCGGACGAGGTGGTCGACGAGCTCATCATCCACGGCTCCTACGAGCAGTGCCGTGAGCACGTGATGCGCTACGTCGAGGCCGGGGTGCAGATTCCGGTGCTCGCCGTCGTGCCCTTCGGCGTGGACCTCCACGAAGCGGTGGAGGGACTGAGCCCGCGATAGGACGACCGGCCGCTCCCTACACTGGAGGAGAGAAGAGGACACGTGGCCAAGAAAACCAAGGAGTCGAAGAAGCTCAAGATCGGCGTGGTCGACACGATGTTCGCCCGCTACGACATGGGCGGCGCCGCCGTCGCGGAACTGAGCGCGTGCCCCGGCTACAACGAGAACTTCAGCGTGGTCACCCAGACCGTGCCGGGTTTCAAGGACTTGGCCGTCGCGGCCAAGAACCTCATCGAACGCGACGGCTGCGCCATCGTGGTGGCGCTCGGCATGCCCGGCCGCGCGCCGATCGACAAGCAGTGCGCCCACGAAGCCTCCCAAGGCCTCATGGCGGCCCAGCTGATGACCTCGACCCCCATCCTCGAGGTCTTCGTGCACGAGGACGAGTCCGACGACCCCGAGGTCCTGGCCAAGGTCTTCGAGAACCGTTCGCGCGACCACGCCCGCAACGCCTACTGGATGCTGTTCGAACCCGAGCAGCTCCGTCGCCGGGCCGGCCAGGGGATCCGCCAGGGCTTCGACGACGCGGGGCCGCTGGCCTAGTCTCGCCGAGGTGTATCGACGAGGCAATAGGCTCGTCACGTTCATCGAGACACACCAACGAGGAGAACACCATGCCCGAAGCCGTCATCGTCGCCACAGGTCGCACCCCGATCGGACGGGCCTTCAAAGGCACGCTCGTGGATATGCGTCCCGACGACCTCGCCGCGCTGGTCGTGCGCGAGGTGCTGGCCAAGGTTCCCCAACTCGATCCCCAGAGCGTCGAGGACCTCCTGCTCGGCTGCGGCCAGCCGGCGGGCGAATCGGGTTTCAACATCGCGCGGGTCACCGCGCTGCTCGCGGGGCTCGACAACGTGCCCGGGGTGACCGTCAACCGCTACTGCTCCTCGTCGCTGCAGACCATCCGCATGGCGGCGCACGCCATCAAGTCCGGCGAGGGCGACGTGTTCATCGCAGCCGGCGTCGAAACGGTGTCGCGCTTCGGCAGCGGTGCGGCGGACCACCCCAAGAACGAGAATTCGCTCTTCGGCGAGGCCCTCCAGCGCACGAAACACCGTTCCGACCGGGTGACCGAACCCTGGTCGCCGGCGCAGGGCCTCGCCGACGTCTACATCGCCATGGGCCAGACGGCGGAAAACGTGGCCGAGTACGAGCACGTCTCGCGCGAAGAGATGGACGAGTTCGCCGTGCGCAGCCAGGAGCTCGCCGTCGCCAGCCAGCAGAACGGCTTCTTCGAGCGCGAGATCATCCCGGTCACCCTGCCCGACGGCACGGTGATGACCAAGGACGACGGCCCCCGCGCGGGCACCACCTTGGAGAAGCTCGCAGCGCTGCAGCCCGTCTTTCGTTCCGGCGGCACCGTCACGGCCGGCAACGCCTGTCCCCTCAACGACGGCGCGGCCGCGGTGATCGTGATGAGCGACACCCGGGCCAAGGAGCTGGGCATCACCCCCCTGGCGCGGATCGTGTCGAGCGGCGTCAGCGGGCTCAACCCCGAGATCATGGGTCTGGGACCTATCGAAGCTTGCCGTCAGGCCCTCCAGCGCGCGGGTATGAGCATCGACGACATCGACCTGGTTGAGATCAACGAGGCCTTCGCGGCGCAGGTGATCCCGAGCGCCAAACACCTCGGCGTCGGTTGGGAGAAGCTGAACGTCAACGGAGGTGCGATTGCGCTCGGCCACCCCTTCGGCATGACGGGAGCGCGCATCATGACCACCCTGCTCAACGGCCTGGAGGACCGAGACAAGCGATTCGGCCTCGAGTCGATGTGCGTCGGCGGCGGCCAGGGCATGGCCATGATCGTCGAGCGGCTGAGCTAGCCCCCGGCGCCGGTCACGCGCCGCGCGGGGTCCTCGCTGTAGGCGCGGTGCTCCTCGTCGCTAACCGGACGCGACTCGTCGGGCAGCATCACCGGTATCGAGCCGCGCACCTCGTAGGCCAGGCGCAGTCGCGGGTTGTACAGAACGTTGGCGTCGGGCACGTAGATGAGCGTGCCGTGGTCCACCGGGTCCTCCAGCAGGTCCAGGAGAAAGTTGTCGAGAGCCATTCGTCTTACGCCCCTTCGCGTCCGTCGTACCTCACGACCTTACGCGCGGAGGCCTCTCGGCCGGAAATCCTCACGGGGCGGAGACGTCGCCGCGCGACCTGCGCCGCCTTCGAAGGACGAGGAACAGCGTGACCAGGCCGGCCAGCGCGGCCAACTGGCTTATCCGGTCGCCCCAGGTGTTGGCCGGGGTGCTGCCGTAGTAGAGCGAGACGTCCTGGCTGGTCGGCACGACCACCATGAGGTTGGGGCTCACCCGGTAGGGACCCGTCGCGCCAAGGGCGTGCCAGCGCGGGAAGTAGGAGATCTTCACGATCACCGGCACGCCGACTTTGCTGACGTGAAAGGAGATCGACTGGGTGTGCACGACCACCCGGGTGACCTTGACCTTTGGCACGACGACGCGCGTCATCGTCGTCACGCTCGAGGCCCGGGGCCACGAGCTCGGTCCGCTGCTCGCGGCCAGAGTGGGCCAGAGCGCGGGATCGAGGAACCATTTGACGTTGGCGTTCATCCAGGTGACCCGCCCCGAGATGTTGGACACCACGTTGGGCAGCGAGGTGACCCCCATGACCATGGGGCTGTCCTTCACCAGGTAGATCCGCCAGCGGTCCCCGGTGTCGGGCCAGGTCCTGGTGGACGCCACCAGCGACAGCTGACGATCGGCGTTGGCCTGCGTGACGGCCGTCGGCGTGAGCGCGATGTAGTAGCGCACCCCGAGCATCTGCAGGTGTTGAACGCCCAGGCCCACGTCAAGGCCGGTGTAGGGCAAGCCCCCCTGGGCGTCGCTCGGCGAGGCACTCAACTCGGATTGATCGAGGAAGTGATAGGGCGTGGTCGGCGAGGACTCGAAGTACAGACCCTCCATCGAATCGACGCAGTTGTTCGTCCAGTAGGGCAGGGTCATGAGCGCCTCGGTGGTGCCGAAGTCGCCCTCGCTCGAGTTGTACTCCCACATGGCCCGCCCGCAGCCGTACCGGCCGCTCACCCGTTCCATGGTGGTGATGAGGTTGTGGAACTCGGGCCAGTCGGCCTGTCCCTGGTAGCCCCCGTAGTTGGTGGCGGCCCAGTTGGTCACCTGGTTGCCGCTCGTCGAGAGGTGCAGCACGTGGGCGAGCGGGAAGATCAGACCCGGCACGGTCGAGAGCATGCCGAGCACCGCCACCGCCACGGTCGCGCGCGTGGTGCGCGTGTGCCGGCGTCGGGTCACGTCTTCCTCGTCGTCCTGCTCGTCCTCGTCGTTGGGCCCCGCGATCCCCGGATCGAGGCCGACCCGGGGATCGGCTGCGCTCATAGAAGGGGCGTCAAGGACCGTGCGCACCTCGAGCGGCTGGCGGCCGATGTCGTCACCCACGTCGTAGCTCGGCGCCAACTCACGTCGGGGTTTGACCCGTTGGACCCAGCGATAGAGCGCGTACCCCACCAGCCAGCCGGCGATGAGGTGGATCGAGATGAACCAGAAGGGCACGAGCCGCTGGTTGAACAGCGCGCTCTGGGGGTCGAGCACGTAGGCGGCGAAGGAGAGGATGACCATCGTCGCGAGCACCATGCCCAGGCGGTCGCGCACCGCGAAGGCGACCACGATCGCCACCGCGGCCATCACGATGACCCAGCGGTCGCCGCCGGCCGAGACGACGGACGTCTGGGGGTTCGTGTACCACCAGCCCAGCTGCGCGAAGGTCTCGTAGAGGGTGTGCACGGGATAGTTGACGTAACCCAGCGAGTCCGACAGGTTCTGCGTTGTGGCGAAGGGCAGCAGCCACCACGCCGAGAGCGCGATCGAGAGCAGGCCGGCCCCCGCGGCGAAGCGCAGGGGCCGCGCGTAGTCGCCGCGCACCATGTCGAGGTCCCGGGGGTCGCCGATGCCGCGGCGCTGCAGCGATTCAAAGACCACCAGCACCAGGACCACGCCGATGGCGAAGAGCCACGGCAGCACGTGCGCCGCCAGCGTGGCGCTGAGACAGAGGGCCGCCAGCCAGTAGCCGCGGCCGGTGCGCACCCCGCGGGCGAAGAGCCCGATCGCGAGCAGGCTGAGCGCCAGCGAGAAGGCGAAGGCGTACTCCCCCGCCATGGTCGAGAAGAGGTTGCCGCCGTCGATGGTGAACGAGGCGTCGAAGAGGAAGGGCAGGGTCGCCAGGGCCAGCGCGATGGGGATGGGGCGCGGGGCCTTGAAGAGCCTGCCCATCAGGTAGGCGGTCACGGGCATGAGCACCGAACCCAGGATGGTGGTCAGCTTGAACGCGACGGCGAAGCTGATGACGTAGCTGGCCAGCGTCGCGAAGTAGTCCGGCAGGACCCAGTAATACGTGTAGCCCGGGATGCCCGCGAACCATCCGGGGTACCAGGGCGTGAAGTCGAACAGGTTGCCCTGCGTGCGCAGGTACGCGGGCATCGCGAAGTGCGACCCGGTGTCGCCGCCGGTTATCGTCGTGCCCGACACCAGCAGCGTCGGATGCAGCGACCAGATGATGACGTAGATGATGAGCAGCAGGATGACCGCGTCCATCACGCGCAGGGGCGTCCAGTACCGACGAAGTCGCTGGAACATCAGTGACCCGAACGCTGGATGATGAGGCCGACCATGGCGACCGCGTTGAACGAGACGTGGGTCACGATGCTCGGCACGAGCCGGCGCGTGCGGCGAAAGACGATGGCCAACACCACGCCGAACAGCGCCAGGCCGACGAACTGGAGCGCCTCGCCGTGCGCCAACGCGAAGAGGCACGCGCTGAGAACGACGGCGAGTACGGCACCGCGCCGCGGCCAGGCGCGGGTCAGGCCTTCATCGAGCGCGCGATAGAGCACGCCGCGAAAGAACCACTCCTCGAAGAGAGGCGCCAGGAACGTGGTCATCACCACCAGCAGCACGAACGTCGCGCCGTGGGCGCCACCGAAGAGGTGCTTGACCGGTCCGTTGAAGTGCTTGAAGTGGAACGGGTAGTAGAGCAGGTCGACGGCGAACTGGCAGCCGACCCCGAGCAGCACGAAGACGCCGTCGGAGGGTCGAAGGCGCCACTGCCCGGGCCAGGGCCTTAAGTGGCCTTGCGCGTAGGCGAAGGCGATCGCCCCGACGAAGCCGCACCAGAGCCCCACCAGCCCCAGCGCGTTCGACCACCAGGGCGGACGTGCGGCCTGAGAAATCGCGCTGTAGCCTCCGGGGAAATGGGACAGATGAGCGAACAGCGCCACCAGCACGCTGGCAACGATCTCGCCCGCGAGGAATCCGAGCACGCAGCCGGCGAGTACCGGTCCGACTCGAACTCGTTCGACGGATTCCTTGGCGGACATAGAACTCACTGGCCCCAACGCTAACAAGTGGGGAGTTTTGCACAGCCCGGAGTCCGGTTGTCGCGGTTGACCTCTAGATTGTAAAGCGTGAGTACACCAATTAAGGAAAACCCCGGCGCCAACAAGTACCTGCCCGGCTTCAAGAAGCCGGTGACGCCCGAGTCGCGGCGGCGCATCATCACCATCGCCATTGTGGCGTTCCTGCTGGGCCTGCTCATCATCGACTCGTTGTTCACCCACAAGACCGTCAAGACCATCTCGTACTCGACGTTGATCCAGGACGCCCGCCACAAGGACGTCATCTCCTCGAGCATCTCCAACACCAGCGGCATCATCACCGGCCAGTTGACCAACGGCACCAACTACAGCTCCAACGGACCGCTGCCCGTGCTCTCCGACGAGGTCAACACGCTGCGCACCAACGACGTCAGCGTCACCTTCGCCAACCCGTCGAGCCTGCTCGGCGAGCTGCTGCCCTACCTCATCTGGATCCTGATCTTCGCCGGCTTCATGTACTACGCGACGCGACAGGCCCGCGGGCAGATGAACGGCATGATGTCGGTGGGACGTTCCAAGGCCAAACAGTTCAACCAGGACCGCACCACCACCACCTTCGCCGACGTCGCGGGCTACCTCGGCGTCAAGCAGGAGATCAGCGAAGTGGTGGAGTTCCTCAAGTCACCGGGCCGTTACCGTGACATCGGCGCCCTCATCCCCACGGGCATCCTGCTGGTCGGTCCGCCCGGCACGGGCAAGACGATGCTCGCGCGAGCCGTGGCCGGCGAGGCCGGCGTGCCCTTCTTCTCGGTCTCGGGTTCGGATTTCATGGAGATGTTCGTCGGCGTGGGCGCCAGCCGCGTGCGCGACCTCTTCGGCACCGCGCGCAAGCAGGCCCCGGCCATCGTCTTCATCGACGAGATCGACTCCATCGGCCGCAAGCGCGGCGCCGGCATCGGCGGCGGCCACGACGAGCGCGAGCAGACGCTCAACCAGATGCTCAACGAGATGGACGGCTTCGACCCCACCGAGGGCGTGGTCGTCATCGCCGCCACCAACCGACCCGACGTGCTCGACCAGGCCCTGCTGCGCCCGGGCCGTTTCGACCGACAGATCGTGGTGCCCCTGCCCGACCTCGACGAGCGACTGCCGATCCTTCAGGTGCACTCGAAGGATAAACCCCTCGACGCCAGCGTCGACCTGATGATGGTGGCCCGAGGCACACCCGGCATGAGCGGCGCCGACCTGGCGAACCTGGCCAACGAGGCCGCGCTGCACGCGGTGCGACGTGACTCCAAGACGATCGGCATGGAGGACTTCGAATCAGCGCGGGACCGGGTGCTGATGGGACAACTGCGCGACACCATGGTCCTGATGGACGACGAACGCGAACGGGTGGCCTTTCACGAGAGCGGCCACGCGCTGCTGGCCTACGTGCTGGAGAAGACCGATCCGCTGCACAAGATCACCATCATCCCGCGCGGCATGGCGTTGGGCGTGACCATGACCCTGCCCGAAGAGGACCGCCACATCATGTCGCGCAACCACATCGAGGACTCCCTGTGCATGCGCATGGGCGGACGAGTCGCCGAGCTGCTCGTCTACGGCGACCTTTCGACCGGCGCCGCCGACGACCTGCAGCGCAACACCGAACTGGCCACCAGGATGGTCCGCGAGTGGGGCATGTCCAAGGAGATCGGTCCCATGGCCTGGGGTTCGAACAACCAGGTCTTCCTGGGTGAGGACCTCATGCACACGCGCGACTACTCGGACCACACCTCGCAGATCATCGACGACGAGATCGAGCGGATCCTGCGCGAGCAAGAGGTCCGAGCCATCGAGGTGCTGACCCTGCACCGGCGCGGGCTGGAGTCGCTCACCCGGGCGCTGCTCGAGCACGAGACCATCGACGGTGACATGGCGGCGCAGCTGATCGACGAGGCCAACGGCGAGCCCGTGTGGCCCAAAGGCTCCAAGACCGTCAGCGCCCTGAGCGGCGTCGGCGCGAAGGCCGGCTCCAACGGTTCGACCGCGGAGGCCGCGCCGAAGAAGAAGGTGAGCGACACCCCGCCCCTGGTTCCGGCGCCCAAGTGGGAGCCGCCGACCCTACCCGCCGTCTAGTACCGACACCACCGTCACGCCGACCGGCGAACTGGGCAGCGCGGTCGTCACCAACAGGCGCGGAGCCGAGGATTTCACCAGCAGCGTCGTGGCATTGAGACTCGTGACGCCGGCGAAGAGCGACAGGATGCTCTGAGTCGAACCGCCCGCCAGCGTGGCCGAGGCCGACACGCTCTTGGTGCCCAGCGTGGTGAAGCGCACCGTGATCGACCTCGACGACGTGTTGGTCACCGCCGCGTCGTTGAAGCCGTGGCCGGAGAAATCCGAGAGCAGGAAGTTGGCGCTGGGTCCCTGGGGGGTCCAGAGCGAGATCCCCGCACTGGTCCCGCTGGCCAGCGACGTCACCACCGGCTGATCAGAGGTGAACCTCACCGCGGCGTAGCCGCTGGCCGGGATGGCCGAGTTGGGGGTCACCACCACGTACCCGCTGCTGTAGGGAGCGATGGTCACGCTCTGGGGCGCGATGTCGAACTTGGCCAGCTTGACGTGGATGGTCACGTCGGCCGCGGTCGCGCCGGGGTTGGCCACCCGTATCTCGGCCAGCGCCCCGTTGACGGTCGTCACGAGCGGGAACCAGGCCACCCTCGAGGGCGCCGTCGAACCGGTGATGAACGAGTCCACGCCGCCCGATTGCTGGACCCCGACGATGGCCAACGATCCGCGCAGCACCTTGACGTGCACGCCGATGTTGGTCATGTTGACGACCTGGGTCCCCAAGTCCACCTCAAGCTGGGAGTGGGCGGCGACCGAGAGGCCCTGGAAGGGCGCCGGCGCGGCGAAGCCGGCCGACGAGTAGGTGGCCACATTAAAGACGGCGGGCGTCGCCGTCGGGTTGTAGATGCTGAGCACGCCCGAAGACCCGACCACCGTGTCGAATCCGGTGCCGTACCAGTTGGTCACGGCCGTCGAGGTGCAGGGCACCGCGGCCCGGCCGGTCTTGTTGACCTCCTGGGCGACGACCCCGCCGCCCGATACCTGCGCCTCGACGGCGTAGTTGTGGGCCTTCAGCAGCGTGATCGGACTCACCAAGGTGGTGGCGTGGGCGCCTACGTGCAGGGTGGCGAAGGCCCGTTGGCCCAGGTCGTTGACCACCTGGACGGCGAGCGATCGCGAGGCGTCGGTGGTGTTCAAGAAGACCACGTGGCCCTCCAGCGAACTGGCGGCGGAGCTGACGTTGCCGCCCAGCCCCGTGCAGTACAAGGCGGTCGATTCGGCGTAGGAGCCGACGCTGATCCCGCCCGCCGGGAGCGAGGGATTGGTGGGACGGTTGAGTGAGCTCACCAGTCCCACGGCGACGAGGGCCACCGCGAGCGTCACCAGCAAGGGCCGACGTCGCCTCACGGGTTCCTCCTGGCGTGGCGGGCCGCGGCGCGGCGACTTCGGCGGGTGAACAGCCACTCGAATCGCTGCACCCAGCCAAAGCCCAGCCACACCGTCGCCCACAGCACCAGCGTGACGAGGGCGAGCAGGCCGTTGAGCGGTAACCGGTGCAGCACGAGCTTGGCCACCGGTATGCCGCTGTACGTGCCGACCTGATACGACGCCGCCCATCCGTCGAAGACCTGTCGCCGCGCGGCCTGGCCGTTCACCTCGAGCGTGAAGGCGCTGGCCGGCGCCAGGCCCGACTCGACGACGCCGGCCGAGTAGACCGGACCCGCGACACCGGCTCCCCCCAGGGCCGGCACCAAGCCGGCCGCCGACGTCTGCGACACCAGTCCGTGGAAGAGCGAGTTGGAGAAGATCTCGACCGAATCGGTGTGAAGTTCCAATGACAGGTCGGTCTGACGCCCGAGCGCGGACGTCAGGCTCGCGGGCACCGGGTGCAACGGTACCGACTGCACGCCCGAGATCTCGGGCGCGGCGGCGCTCATCACCACGATGGTCGAGATGCCCGCGGGCGCCAGCAGCTGACCTAGGCGCACCGTCTTGCCCTGCAGGGCGAGCTGCACGTCGTTGAGCAGCACGTCGGTCGTGCCCGAGTCCGGAGCAGCGAAGAAGGTGGCGCCGCTCGGCAGGCCGTTCATCGAGGTGGCGGCGGCCAGCCCGGGGGCCACCGACCAGCCCGCGACGGGCAGGACCGAGGGATCACCGAGCCACAGGACTCGATAACCCCCGGCGTCGGTGGGCGCCAGCGCGTTGAGCGATTCGGCGACGCTGGTGGTGGGCAGGTCGAACCGACCCCCCGCCATGCTGGCGAGGAACGGCAACGCCGCCACCAGCAAGACCACCACTGTCACGGCTCCGCAGATCTGGCGCCATCCGAAACCGGCCTGGCGAAGGTCGTGCTCCAGGGCGCTGACCCCGAGGCCGATCAGCAGCGCCAGCATCACCACGTACAGCGCCAGTAGCGCTTGAATGTCGGGCGCGAAAGAACCCATCCAATGCCGCGCGTCCAGCGCGGCGACGAGCAGCGTCAACGACGCGATGGTGGCGGCCTTCACGGCGATGACCCGACGTTCACCCCGGCACAGCACCAATCCGAGCAGGGCGGCCAGCGGCAGGAGCCATCCCCACCAGGTCGATCCGAACGAGCCGTCGGCGCCTCGCAGCAGGTCGAGGAAGGAGGGCGCGGACCAGGGGCCGACCGGGAGACCGAACAGCCCCAGGGCCCGACGTCCGGCGAGCAACGTGTCGACGGTCATGGGGAGCAGGAAAAGGGCCACGCTCACGACGACGGCGCTGAGCAGGCGCCAGGGTCTGATCGTCTCACTCAGCTCGTCGGGCTCGAAGAAACGCGACACCATCACGCCCACGATCACGAGCGCGACGAGGACCAGCGTGGCCGGCGCCATGGAGGTGAGGACCGCGATGAGCACGACGAGCAGCATGCGTTGGCCGGAGCGGGTGGCCCGCCACCCACGGTGGCCGAAGGGCACCGGATCGGGGTACGGCCCCGAACGGAAACCGGGGACGGCGAGCAGTTCGAAGAGCCGGCGCACCACCAACGGCAGTCCGGTGACGACCACGAGCACGTCGATGCGGCCCTGGCCGATCATGTTGAGGCCGAGCGGCAACGCCATGTAGGAGACCGCGGCCACGACTCGCGCGCGGTTGGACACTCGTCCGCGCAGCAGTCGCCCCACGGCGATCGCTCCGAGCGGCACCGCCGCGACCAGGACCAGCCGAGGCAGTATGCCCATGCGGCCGAAGACGAAGGTTCCCGCGAAGGCGATCAGTCCGTAGCCCGGCATGGCGGGCGTGCCTGTGCCCAGGCCGTTGGGCGACCACGACGCGAAGAAGTGGCGCCACGTCGTCCACCAGGAGTCGAGCGGCGCCAGTCGGCCGATCAGCGGGAGATGGGTCGCGACGAGGTTGCGCGTCGCGATGAACCAGAGGATGATAACCGCGAACATCACCGCGATCTGCGAGCGGAACGTCGTCAACAGCCTTGACGGCTGGCGACGCAACTCGATGGCCGTGCTCTCGGCGATCTCGTCGAACTCCTCGTTCTCCGAGAAGGCCGCCGCGAAGCCCACGCCCGCGGCCTCTCCTTCGTCGACGACGAGCGCGGGTTCGTCCTCGGAGACGGGAAGTATTCCTCGGGCACGGTCGAGGCCCTCACGAAGAAGGGTCACCACGAAGCGCTTGAGGCGGCTGGCCCCGCCGACCTGGAGGCGGCGAAGTTCATCGTCGGAGAGCACGCGGGTCGAATTGAGCTGCGCGCGACGTTGGCGAGTCGACCGGCGATTCGATACCAGCCATCGCCACGACCCCAGGATGGCCCCCGCGCGATCGGTGTCGCCGCCGATCAGCGCGAGCAGGAATTCCATCGAGTCCATGACCGCCAGGAGCGACATCGTCGAGGCGCTGGAGCGTCGACCCCATCCGGTCGACACCACCAGGAGTTGGTGGCGGCGCTGCAGGTCCTGGCGGCTGGAGCGTCTGGTGCCGTGCACGGTGACCGGACGCTCCCCCGTCGAGACCGTCTCGCGATGGGCCACCTTGGCCGACGGCGCGACGACGATGCGGGCGCCGGCCACCTGGGCCCGCCAGCAAAGATCGAGGTCCTCGCCCAGCACCGTGATCAATGGATCGAATCCGCGCAAGGTCGCGAAGAGGTCCGAACGCACGAGGGTCACACCCCCCGGGGCCACGAAGACGTCACGTTCCAGGTCCTGTTGTCCGTGATCGATCTCGCCCAGTTCGACCCGCTCCTGGACGACGCCGAAACGGTCCGAGGTCTGGCCAACGTGCAGCAGGACCAGCGGGTCCTCGTAGGTCACGACCTTGGGCGTGACGATGCCGGCGTTGGTGCGGAAGGCCGCCTCCACCATCAGCTGGATGGCGTCGCTCTCGAGGCGCACGTCGTCGTGGCAGAAGAGGAAGAAGGCCGAACCCTCGATCATGAGCGCGGCCTCGTTGCACGCGGCCCCGAAGCCCTTGTTCTCGTCGAGGGACCGCACGAACGCCAACGGGGCGATGGCCGCGACCCTGGCCGCGACGTGCTCGGACTCCCCGTTCGCCACGACGAGCAGGCTTAGTTCCTCATAGTCCTGCGCTACCAGCGAAGCCAACGTGGCTTCCAGGCCGGGCCCAGGACCAGTGGTAACGACGACGGCAACAACGGCCGGAGCACGGGATTCCATCAGTGCTTCAAGGTTAGTTGGCGCTCAGGTGAGGGTCGGGCCCCTCTCGTGCACAAAATCGACCCTTCCTCGAGGACCCTTAGTGTCGAAGTCCTGACGAGCGCATGTCCGCCACGACGTCCGCGAGCGACGTCGACAACGCGATGGTCGGCTCCCAACCGGTGGCCTCGTGCAACTTGGCAAAGCTTCCTCTCGTCACCGGCACCTCGGACGGTCGGAAGAGCTGCGCGTCGGGAACCAACTGCACGTCCGGGGCGATGAGGTTCACGAGGTCGTGAGCGATGTCCTCCAAGGCGGTCGCGAAGCCGGACGCGACGTTGTACACCTCGCCCGGACGACCGTGTCGAATGAGCAGCCGATATGCGCGCACGACATCGCGCACGTCGCAGAAGTCGCGCCGAGGCGACAGGTCTCCGACGGGGATCTGCGTGGCACCGGTCTCGAGCGTCGCGAGCAGCCTCGACACCAGGGCCGGCACCACGAACTTCTCCGACTGTCCGGGGCCGACGTGATTGAACGGCCGTACGATCACCACGCGCTGGTTCTTCTCGCGCGCGTAGCTCTTCGCTATCAATTCCGCCTCCAGCTTGCTCTGCGAATAGGGATTGGCGGGAGCGGTGCCGTGCGTCTCGCCCAACGGCAGCTCGTCCTCCTTGACGATCCCGTAGACGTCGGCGGTGCTGACGAACAGCACGACCGCCTTCTTGACGAACTCGTGGGCCGCCTCGAGCACGTTGCGCGTGCCCAGCACGTTCACGCGCACGTACTCCGCGGGATTGGCCCACGACTCGCCGATGTGCGTCAACGCGGCCAGGTGGTAGATCACGTCGGGCCGGGCTTCGTCGAACACGCGCGCGACGCTCGTCGCGCTGGTCACGTCGCAGTCGCGGTCGACGCCCACCACGTCGTCACCGCACGCGCGCAGATGATCGCAGAGGTGCCGTCCGACGAATCCGTGCGCGCCGGTGACCAGGACCCGCACGGGTCAGCGACTCCCCAACGCGAGCTCGTACGCCTGCACGTGCCGGGCCATGGTCGCCTCCCACGTGAACTCCTCGGCCCGGGTCCGCGCCCGAGTTGCCCGAGCCAATCGGTAGCGGTCGCTGATCAAGAGCAGCTCGTCGAGCGCCGACGTCAGGCCTTGCCCGTCGCCGACGTGCACCAGCGTGGCGGCGTCCGAGGCGACCTCCGCCATCACCGTGTTGGCCGACGTCACGACCGCCGCGCCGCAGGCCAGCGCCTCGAGCACCGGCAGTCCGAAGCCCTCGCCCCGGGAGGGATAGGCCACCACCCGGGCCTGACGCAGCAGGGCCGGCAGTAGGTCCTCGTCCACGAAACCCAGGCGCTTGATCCGCGCAGCGGCGGGGTGGGCCGCGAGCTGTGCCTCGACGTCGTGCACGCCCCAGCCGGCCTGTCCCGCCAGCCACAACTGCGCGGTCGGGTGCTCACGGGCCACATCCGCGAAGGCCGACAGCAGCACGTCGATGCCCTTGCGCGGTTCGACCGTGCCCAGGTAGAAGACGTAGGGCACGTCCCCGGGCAGTTGATGGCTCTTGAACAACTCGTCGTCACGACTCGCGTCGAGGGTGAATCTCGTCAGGTCGACCCCGAGCGGCGCCACGACCAGCGGCGCGTGCTCGGCGAAGTGCTGCTCCAGCACGCGGGCGGTGAAGGCGCTCACGCAGATGAGCACCGCGGCGTTGCTGACCGCGTAGGTGATCGCCTGGCGGAAGAAGAGGACCTTGGAGCGCTCGTGCCATTCGGGGTTGGTGAAGTACGTCAAGTCGTGGATCGTGACGACGGTGGGCCTCAACCGTCGCCGGGGCATGGTGTAGTGCGGTCCGTGCCAGAGGTCACTGCCCTTCGCCGCGGCGCTGGTGCCCAGGTACCGCGCCTCGTAGGCCAGTCGCAGCGCCCTCGGGTTGGGCACGACCGGAGCGATCGTCGCCGACGGCGACATCGCGGCCCACCGCGACCGGTCGCCGCGACGGCACACCAACGTGGCCTCGACCCCTACGTCGGGCAGCCGGCGAGCGACCTCACCGATGTAGCGCCCGGCGCCCGCGAGCTGCGCCGGCGCGGCCGAGACGTCGAGCGCTACCTTCACGACCAACCGGCCAAGTGGTCCCGGGCCGAGTTGGCCCAGGTGAGGTCGGCCACCGACGACCGTCGCGCCGCGCGACTCGCCTCGTCGTTCTCACGTGACAGCGCGTCTTTCAGCCCCTGCGCGATCGCCGACACGTCGAGCGGATCGACGCGCACGATCTCGACGTTGCGCGCCACGCTCGGGGTCGTCGTGCTCGCCACGACCCGGGTGCCGGCGTGCAGGGCCTCGACCGGCGGCAGACCCCAACCCTCGGCCACCGCGACGTAGGCGAACACCGTCGCGTCGCGGTAGAGGCCCTTCAAGAGTTCACGCGACACCGTGCCGAGCACGATGGCGTCGCGGGTCGCGACCTCGCCCCACCCCGCCGGGCCGGCGAGCACCAGCGGCCCGAGTTCGGGGCTCTCGCCACTCGCGCGGGCGTGGGCGTCGATGAGCCGCTCCAGGTTCTTGCGCGGTTCCCTCGTGCCGACGTACAACGTGAAGGGCCCGTTGACACCGTACGTCGCCAGGGCCGAGCGCACGACGTCCGGGCTCGCGGCGATCGAGGCGTCGTCGTCGACGCCGAGGCGCACGTTGAAGACCCTCGCCCCGTCGATCCCCTCGGCCAACAGTTGCTCGCGCAGTCCTGGTGAACTGGAGAAGATGCGCAGGTCGCCCCGGCGCTTCAACAGGTCGAGACGATCCTCGTGGAACCGCGCGCCCCGGGTCGTGGTCGCGCTCGATCCCTCTCGCCACAACAGGTCGTGCATCGCTACGGAGTGGACTGCGTTGGCCACCCCCCCACCGTACGGCCCGGCCATCGACGTCGCGTGCACGATCGTCGAACGCCCCGGCACCCCGACGGGCCGCCATTTCCACGCTCTCGTGAGCAGTTCGATGGGTAAGGCCGCGATCGTCGTGGTGAGGGCCAACTCCTTCACCGACACCGGCGACGCACCGCGAGGCGCCAGGGCGAGGATCTCTAAGTCCGGGGGTCCCACCTGGCTCAACCCGAGCGCCAGTCCGCGGACGTACGTGCCGATGCCGCCCGGTTGGCGGCGGTAGAGCTGGTCGATACCGATGGTCAAGGTCCGCGTCACGGCTCCCAGCCTCGCACGACATCGCGATAGAGAGCGGCGTAGGCGCGCGCGGCCGTCGCCGGTGCGAAATCAACCGCGCGCGACCTTCCCGAGGCGATCATGATGGCCCGTTGCGGTTCACTGTCCCACACCTCTTCGAGCGTGACGAGGACCTCGTCATCGCTGTTGACCAAGACGGCCGCACCCTCCAGCAGTTCACGATTAATGGTCGTCGACCGGGCGATGGTCGGCACGCCCGCCGCGAGCGCCGCGATGGCGAAGGAGGGAAAGCGCGCCCCGTCCGAGAAGTGCATGACGGCGCGGGCGTGCGAGAGCGCGGTCCGGGCCTCGCTGCGGGGTCGCAGGGTCACCTCCACACCGCTCTGGCGCACCCGTTGGGCGGCCGAGGTGCTCGTCAGCGCGATGAGCTGCACGCCGCGGGCCTTGGCGAAGCGGCTCAGCTGGGGAGCGACGGCGAGGAACCACTCCGTGAGACCCGTGACGTTGACGACGAGGTCCTGCCCCCCCTCGGTCAGCTCAACGCTCGGCACCGCCGGCGGCACGACCACCACCTGGCTTCGTTTGACGCCCAGCACCCGCTGCACCTCGTGGCTGGCCGTCATCGTCGACGCGACCAGGATCGCCCCGTGTCGTGTGGCCCGCTGCAACTGGGTGACGCGTTGGTGGATGCCCGACTCCTCTCTCAAGGGGCGAAGGTCGTCCACGGAGATGATCAGAGGCGTCCTCTTCGTCGGTGGCGTCGCGACGCCGGCGACGTGCACGACGTCCACGGTCGGCAACAAGTCATCCAGGGAGCGGCCCAGGCCCCGGCGCCACAGGGGTGACCACAAAGCCCGAAAGGCCAGCCGCCGCTCGTCGGGCGAACGGCTCGACGACAAGGTGCGAAAGCGCACCAGTTCACATTCCCCGGCCGCATCCAGCGCGTCGGCGAGATCGGTCATCGAGTTGCCCAGGGACTCGAGGGAGCCGTCGAGGTCGAGCCCGACCGTGAGTCGTGACGGGGTCGTCACGTCGAGAGGATGCGACGTCGCATCCGGCTCGTCCAGGCCGGCCAGAACGTGAGCGCCCACGAACCGAACGCCACGGTGCTGCTCACCACCAGCCCGATTTGCTCCGACGCGTTGAGCAGCATCATCGAGCCGCTCTGGCCGAAGTGGCCGAAGCTGTCGGCGGGCCAGTCCCCCATCCAGTGCTCCTTCGACCCGCGCACCTCCGGGCCCAACCCCCAGGGACACGGCGTGAAGCGACCGAAGCCGGGCACGATGCCGGCGAGGTCGGGAAGATACGGCGTGATCTGTTGATCCCGGGTCGCCGCGGCTATGACGTCCGGTCGCAGCCACGCCACGCCCAAGGTCGACATGTCGCGGGTCGAACCGACCACGTCGGCGCACGGCCGCCCGGCCAGGCGCGTCGTCGCCATGCCCAGAGGAGCGAAGACTCGGTCCTCGAGCCACGCCGACGGCGCGTTGTCCTGCACCGCGACGGCCACGGCGCGGTCGACGCCGACGTTCGAGTACACGCGCTTGGTGGCGAGGGGCACGCGACGATCGCCCTCTTCGAGGCCAAGGCCGCTGCTGTGCGACAACAGGTCGGCGAGCGTCGCGCCCTCGGGGCCGACGACCTCGTTGAACTGATGCGCGCCCCAGTCGACCTCCACCCCGAAGGCCAGGGCCACCGCCATCTTGGAGACCGACGCCCACGGACGTACCGCGTCGAGGTCGCCCGCCTCACCTACAAAATCAACGTTTCCCGCGTCAATTCGAAAGAGCAGTACCGCCGGAGCGCCCGGCCAGCCATCAACTAACGGGTCCTCGCTCACAACCTCCGATGTTAACCACGACCCCTATTGTCGTTGAGGTGATAACAGTTCTCAGCGGCGGCGTGGGCGCCGCGCGGCTCCTGAGCGCGTTAAGCATGTCCACCGACCCTGGCGAACTGACGGCCGTGGTGAACGTCGGCGACGACCTCGTGCTGCACGGTCTCACCATCTGCCCCGACCTCGACACCATCACGTACACCTTGGCCGGACTCAACAACGACGAGCTGGGCTGGGGACTGCGCGGAGAGTCCTGGCGCGTCATGCACGAGCTCTCGGAACTGGGCGGCGCGTCCTGGTTCGCCCTGGGCGACCGCGATCTCGCGACGCACCTCTACCGCACGGAGCGGCTCCGCGAAGGTGCGACCAAGACGGTCGTCACCAGAGAGCTGAGCGAGCACTTCGGCCTGAAGATCCGACTGCTCCCCGTGACCGACGACGAGGTCGCCACGGAGTTCGACACCGAAGTGGGACGCCTGAGCTTCCAGGAATACTTCGTGTTGCACCATCACGACGTCAAGGTGAACGCGATCAACGTGACCGGTGCTTGCGACGCGCGGGCGACCGCCGACGTGCTGGACGCGCTGGAGCACTGTTCGCGAATCGTCATCGCGCCGTCGAATCCGCTCATCTCCATCGACCCGATACTGCAGGTGCCCAGGGTGCGCGAGGTCCTGGAGCGGCGACAGAGCGACGTCGTCGCGGTCTCGCCGATCGTCAACGGCGCCGCCCTCAAGGGGCCGGCCGATCGACTGCTCGCCGAGCTGGGCTACGACGTCTCGTGCTTGGGCGTGGCTGACTTCTACAAGGGCCTCGTCGGCACCTTGATCATCGACGAGGCCGACCGCGAACTGAGCGGGGCCGTCAAGGCGCGTGGCATGGACGCGCTGGTCACGACGACGATCATGGCCGATCCGACTAATGCGCGCCGACTCGCCGAGGCGGTGCTCAGGTGAGCGAGCTGCGCGTCGTCGCGGTGCAAGGCGTGGCCATGGTTCGCGAAGGCGACGACCTGGTCACCCTGCTGCTCGATGCGCTCGCCGCGCAAGGCGAGGCGCTGGTTCACCACGACCTCGTCATCGTCACGAGCAAGATCGTGTCCAAGTCCGAGGGCCAAGTCGTGACCTTCGACGGCACCGAGGCGGGCAAGGTCGCTTTGGTCGAGGCAGAGGCCACCCGCATCCTTCGCCGGCGCGGTCCGCTTCGCATCACCGAGACGCGACACGGCTTCATCAACGCCAACGCCGGCGTGGACCTGTCCAACACCGACGAGGGCACGGCCGTGCTGTTGCCCAAGGACCCCGACCGCTCGGCGCGGCGCTTTCGCGCCGAGGTGAAGCGCCGCGTCGGGATCGAGGTGGCCGTCGTCATCACCGACACCTTTGGCCGGGTGTGGCGAAACGGGGTGACCGACGTGGCGTTGGGCTGCGCCGGACTCAAACCCGTGCTCGACCTTCGCGGCACCACCGACGCCAACGGACGCCTGCTCGAGGCGACCGAAGTCGCCATCGTCGACGAGATCGCCGGCGCGGCCAACCTGGTGCTCGGCAAGGCAACGCGCACGCCGTTCGCGCTGCTGCGTGGTCTGGACGAGGCGTTCTTCGGCGCAGGCTCTGTTGCCGGCGACGTCGTGCGCTCGGCGAACGACGATTTGTTCCGCTAGCTACACCCCGCCCAGGCGCACTTCGCCCGAAAGGATCGACTCGGGCGCGACGTGCTCCTTCGCGCCGACGACGCACGTGGCGCCCAGACGGGAGAAGCTTCCGATGACGGCCTCGGGACCGATGATGCTCGAGCGCACCTCGCAGCCCTCTTCGATGACCGCGCCGGGCAGCAGCACCACTCCTTCGAGTACCACGTTGGGGCCGACGTAGCAGTCGCGGTCGACCACGGCGTTTATCAGCGTGGCGCTGCGATCGACGTTGCTCGCTCGGTGGCACCACGAGCCGTTCACGATCTTGGCCACCGAGTGGCGCACGTCGCGGCCGTTCAGGATGTCGACGTTGGCCTGCAAGTACGTCTGGGGCAGACCGGTGTCGAGCCAATAGGCGTCGTCAGGCATGGCGTAGAGAACGCCGGCTTTGGCCAGCGCGGGGAAGGTGTCGCGCTCGATGCTGACGCGGCCCGTGGGCGCGATGCGCTCCAACACGCTGGGCTCGAAGATGTAGGTGCCGGCGTTGATGAGGTTGGTCGGGGCCTCGCCGGGCGGCGGCTTCTCCACGAACGCGATGACGCGCCCCTGGGGCGTCGTCGGCACGACCCCGAATCGGGAGGGGTCCTCGACCGGGTGCAGGGCAATGGTCCCCTCGCCGCCCTGCGTACGATGGAACGCCAGGAACTTGGTCACGTCGAGATTGGTGAGCACGTCACCGTTGACGACCAGGAAGGTCTCGTCGATGCCGGCCTGCTCGGCCGCGTAGCGAATGGCCCCCGCGGTGTCGAGCGGTTCGGACTCCACGGCGTAGGTCACGCGCACGCCCGCGATCACCCCGCTGGGATAGGCCTCGATGAACCGATCGGGCAGGTAACCGAGCGACAACACCGCGTCGGTGACGCCGTGGCTGGCCAGTTCCTCGAAGACGCACTCGATCATCGGCACGCCGACCAGCGGCAACATCTGCTTCGGCGTCTGGTACGTCAAGGGCCGAAGCCGCGTCCCCTCGCCGCCGACCAGAATGATCGACTTCAAGCTCAGCCCTTAGTGGTGGTCGTGGTCGGCGGGGTGGTCGTCGTGGTGGTCGCCAACGTCGTCGTGGTGGTCGAGGACGTGCCGAGCTTGACCATCTCATCGACGGTCGCGGTGCTCGGAGCTGTCGGCGTCACGCCGCTCGGCTCGAAGGCCATGGTCACGCGCATGTACTCGCCGAACTTGATCGCCGTCGGGTTGGTGGTGATGGTGGGTTTCTTCTGCGAGATGGACTTCCAGTAGGCGTACTCGATCTTGCCCGTCTGTCCGGCGTACTTCGTCTTGGCGGCGCAGGCCGCGCCGTTGTGATAGGTCGTGGCGGCGTCGACGGCGTCCTTGGCCGTGGGGACCGCGATCTCCCCTGAACTCGCGGTGAGTCCGGGATACTCGTCGGAGAACTGCGACACCGTGGCGTTGTTGCCGGCGTCAGCGGCCGAGGTCGGGCTGATCCTAATGACGTTGTCGGCCAGGACCGCGAACCCGGTCACCGACGACGAGGCGTTGGACGTGAGGTAGGGCAGCGTCTCACCGCAGGCCTGGATCGAGAGAGCGGCGTACCAGGTGGTGCCAATCGCGGGCGCCGTGGCGTGCAGCGCCTTGGCCGGGTGCTGGTAGTCGTAGCGGGCCCACACCGCGGCCAGGAGGCCGAAGACGACGATGAGCGTCAGGACCCCGTAGTAGTTCCCGGGGCGGGTTTTCTTGTACGCCTTCCCGCCTCCGGTCGCGCCGACCCTACTTACCCATTTGCCCGATGCACTCTTAGCCACGCGTGCCACGCTACTAAAGATTGCAAAGTCCTCACCAAACCCACCGCCCGGACGAAAAAGCCATCAACGTGACACCGTGAATAACGCGAGTCCGTCGCGTCACGTTACAGTTCTGCGACGAAAATGACGATTGAACCGGTCCGACCACGAGGATCGCGGTGGTCATTCATTCGCCGCGTAGGGGCGGAGGGACTCGAACCCTCACTGGAGGCGGTTTAAGCGCCTTGCCTCTGCCAATTGGGCTACGCCCCCACGTGCGAATGTCGCGATGTAACCGTAACGCATCATCATGAGTTTCAATACTCCTTTTTTCTTATGTTCGCTAACTAGGCTGGATTCATGATTCGCGTGCGTCGTTGGGGCACGACTCGATCAACTCCCCTCTTAGTAGTGGCAGCGCTGGCTCTATCGAGCCTGCTGGTCCCCTCACTGGCCCGCGCCAGCACGATCGCTCAGACCAAGGCGGAGATCACGCGACTTTCGGCCACGCTGTCCAAGGAGGAACAGATCAGCGAGACCACGGCCAACGAATACGACGCCGCGAAGGTGAACCTCGCCAACATCAACAACGACATCGTGAACCTCGACGCCAAAGAGGTGCGCAAGCGCGCGGCCATCAAGGTCACGGCCGCGAAGTTGGTCAAGGCCGTCGTCAACGCCTACGTCTTGGGCGCCGCCGACGCCCAGATCATGGCGCTGTTCAATCAGAACGTCACGACCAGCGACGCGCGCACGGTCTACGAGGACCAGGTCATCGTCAACCTCGATCACCTGAAGGAGCAGTACGAGGCGGCCAAGCACTCGCTCGACACCACGTTGGCCAGCGTCACCGTGCAGCGCAACAAGTCCCAGGCGCAAACGGCGCACGTGCAGTACCTGCTCCAGGAGAACGTGCGCAACGAGGACGCCACCCAGGCCACCCTCACCAAGGTCACCAAAGAGCTGAAGGCCAAGATCATCGCCTACGAGATCACCGCCGGCGCGGCCGCGGCCCGTGCGCGCAACATCGCCGGCGAGGAGGAGGCC
>JBARBL010000081.1:0-11993 GCA_049793015.1 Acidimicrobiales bacterium
TACCGGGACCGCGCGGCTAGTCGGAAGGCGGAACCGACCGCTTTGACACTCGCTTCCCCGCTGCTCGCCCAGCCTTCGCCTCCGACCGGCGCTCGCCCACCCAGTGGCCCACGGGCAGCAGTTCGACGTGGAATCGCTCGCGGAACGCACCCCATATCCCCCGAGGCTGCCAGAGCGCCACTACGACCGCCACCGAGCCGAAGATGATCAGGTACCACGCGCCCTGCTGGGCCAGGGTCTGTTGCAGGGTGAAGAAGATGATGCAGCCGATGATCGGACCTTCGATGGTGCCCAGTCCTCCGATCATCGACACGAACAGCATCTCGGCCGCCCATTGCAGGTTGAACTCGTTGCCGGTCTGCAGGTAGGTCTGGCTTATCGCCAGGACCGCCCCCGCGGCGCCCGTGCCGGCCGCGGCGATCAGAAAGACCGTGCGACGCGCCGAGGTGACCTTGGTGCCGGAACTACGCGCGGACACCTCGTTGTCGCGGATCGACGCCAGCACCAGGCCCAGTCGACTGCGCAGGAGGAAGTATGTTGCGGTCACGACCACGAGCGCCACCACCCAGGTCGCCATGTAATCCAGGTGCTGCAGCGACGTGGGGGCCAGGTCGGGCATGCCGGGCAGGAGGTGCCCGGTGCCGCCGCCCAGGAAGGCATTGATGCCGATGATGATCGACGCGGTGCTCGCCACCACCCACGTCGCCACCGCGAAGTAGCCGCCGCGCAGGCGAAAGAGCAGGAAAGTGATGGGATAGGCGATCACCGCGCAGGTCAACGCCGCCAGGGGAATCGTGAAGAAGGGATTCATGCCCTTGAGGGCGAAGTAGAGCGTGGCGTAGGCCCCGAGGCCCACGAAGGCCTGCTGACCGATCGACACCATGCCCGCGTAGCCCGCGAGCAGGTTCCACATGGTGGCCATGGTCACCAGGATGAAGAAATTCATAAGGACCGTCGACCATTCGGCCGGGACGATCCACGGCGCCACGCTGAGCAGGATCACAATGAGCATCGACCCGGCGATGGTGTACAGCGGCGAATGGGTGGAGCGTCGGACGCGCAGCAGCCCTTCGCTGGTCGTGGCGGGACTGAGGGTGCTCACGACAGGGCCGTTTTCTTCCCGAAGAGTCCTTGGGGCCGCACCGCCAGGACCACCAGGAACAATATGTTGCCGAACAGCACCTGGTATTCGGGGTTGACGTGAGCCCCGAACTGCTGGGCGATGCCCAGGGCGATGCCGCCCACCAGCGTGCCCCACAGCGAGCCGATGCCGCCGATGACGACCGTCTCGAAGGCGAAGAGCAGGTTGATCCCGCCCGACGTCGGGGCGAACTCGGTCATCATGCCGTAGGCGATGCCGGCCAGCGCGACGGTGGAGAAGGCGATGGCCGCCGCGATGCCGAAGATGTGGCGGTAGTTGGTGCCGCTCAGCTGGGCCGCCTCGTGGTCGTCCGCCACCGCGCGGATGAGTCGGCCGGTGCCGCTCTTGGAGAGGAAGAGCTGCAACAGGGCCAACACCGCCACCGCGGCGGCCAGGACCACCAAGGAGACGTAGGAGATGTAGATGATCGTCTCGGGGTGCCAGGACTTGACGATCAGTTCACCGATGTTGACGATCTGGCCGTTGGAGGAGTACACCTCGAGCAGGAGGTTCTCGATGATCACCGAGAGGCCGAAGGTCACCAGCAAGGTCGTGAAGGGGTCGCGGTCGATGGACTTCTGGATCAGGGTGCGCTGGACCACGTAGCCCACCAGGCCGAAGAGCGGCGCCACCACGACGAAGGCCCACACCTCGGGGATATGGGCGTGCGGGGTCAGGAAGACCGCGACGTAGGCCGCCACGACGGCCATGTCCCCGTGGGCCAGGTTGATGACCCTCATGACACCGAACATCAGGGAGAGGCCGCAGGCGAACAGCGCGTAGAACCCTCCCACCAGGATGCCCTGGACGATGACGTTAATCCAGGTCACGTCGGCTCCTCGGCAATCGCCATGTCGCCGCCGAAGTAGGCGCGCTCGATCTGCTCCGCCGAGAGCTCCTGGGGCGTTCCGGTGAGCGACGTCTTGCCCTCCAAGAGGCAGTGGACCCGATTAGCGACACCGACGCCGAGCGCCACGTCCTGTTCGACCAACAGGATCCCCACGCCGTGGGCCACGATCTCGGGGATCAGGGCGTAGATGCGTTCGATCACGATGGGTGCCAAGCCGAGCGAGAGCTCGTCCAGCAGCAGCACCTGGGGATTGGCCACCAGCGCGCGACCGATGGCGATGGCCTGCTGCTCACCGCCGGAGAACTGCCACGCCCGCTGGCGGCGGCGCTCCGGCATCCAGTCGAAGAGCTCGTAGATTCGATCGATGGAAAATACGCCCTTGGACGCGTGGTGCGCCCCCACCTGGAGGTTCTCCTCCAAGGTCAAGGACGGGAAGAGCCGTCGCCCCTCGGGCACCAGGGAGATCCCCAATCGGACCCGGCGTTGGGGGGCCAGCTTGGTCACGTCCGCGCCCTTGTACAAGATGGAACCACTGGTCTGGCGGTGCAGGCCGGCGATCGTCAACAGCAAAGTCGACTTTCCCGCCCCGTTGGCCCCCACCATCGTGAGCACTTCGCCCGGCTCCACGGTGAAGCTCACGCCGGCCACGGCGCACAGCTGGCCGTGAAAGACGGTCAGGTCCTTCACCTCGAGCAGCACGTCACTCATCAGCTCAACGCCGTGTTGATGATCTTGCCGCCCAGATAGATGGAACGCACCGCTTCGGAGGCCACGACGTCCTTGGGTGGGCCGTCGGCGATGATCGACCCGCTCGAGAGGCAGAGCAGGCGGTCGACCGTGGACAACAACGCGCGCACGACGTGCTCGATCCACAGCACGGCGATGCCCTCACCGCGAAGGCTGCGGATGATGCCAGTCAACTCGTTGACCTCGAGATCCGTGAGGCCGCCGGCGATCTCGTCGAGCAACAAGATGCGCGGCCCGGTGGCCAGCGCCCGTGCCAGCTCCAGGCGTTTGCGGTGCATGAGGGCCAGCGAACCGGCGGGCGCGTTGGCCCACTGCTCGAGACCCGTGCGCGACAGGGCGGCGTAGGCCAGCGCGTACGCCGCCTGGCCGCGCGCCCGCGCGCCCTGCTGGGCGGCCAGGAGGGCGTTCTCGAAGACCGTCATGTGCTCGAAGGGGCGCGGCACCTGGTAGGTGCGCCCGATGCCGAGGCGGGCACGGGCGGCCTGGCCGACCCGAGCCAGGTTGTGACCACCGAAGTTGATCTGACCCGCGTCGGGCTTCACGTCGCCCGAGATCATGGCGAACAGCGACGTCTTGCCAGCCCCGTTGGGCCCGATTATGCCGACTGCCGCGCCCTCCTCCAACTGGAAGGTGATCTCCTGGCCTACAACAACTTGACCAAATTTTTTCGAGACGCCTTCCAGTTGAAGCAGCGGCACAAAACCTCGCTAGGCGTTAGTCGGGTCGAGGGAGCCGTTTATTGGAATGGACTTGTTGAGTGAATTATCCACCACCCACTGCGACCACGCGAACTTCTTGTGACCCACTAATTCGGTTGATCCTGGCTTCCACTGAACTCCGACGGGCTGAATGATGCCGATGCCTGGAGCCGGACTCGCCTGCAAGGGGTTGCTGCTCGTCGAACGCATGTTGACAGGTCCGCACATGCCGTCGTACTTTATGTGCTGCAAGGCCGCGGCGACATCGAGGCGGTCATGGGGATTCCTGACCTTCTTGAACGCCTCAACGGCCATCTCAAAGAGAGCGTAGGTCGAACCCATGGACTGGACCCACTGTCCCTTGGTCGCTACTTGGAAGCCGGCACAGAACGCGTTGGCCTTGAGCCCGGTCAACGATGATTCATACGGCGAGTACGGCGTGAACCACGCGTCGGTCGCAATGTTGTTCGACAACTCGCCTAACGCGTAGGCGTCGGTCGGGAACAACATGACCTTAGCCACGGTCGCCAACTTAGGGTTGTAGTCCTGCTGGGACGCCTGGGTCCAGAACGTCTGGAAGTCCGGAGGCAGCGGGCAGTTCACGAAGAGATCGCACGGTCCACCATTGGGACCACCCGTCTTGAAGGTCTCGATCATGGTCGTGTACGACGTCGAGAGGTCGGCATAAGCGCCCCCGTCAACGAAGGTGAACTTGTTGGGGAACATCGCACCCACCGTCGGAGCGAAGGCCGCACGGAATGCGTTACCGTCCGCGTCGTTGGGAAACATCTCGGCCACGTACCCGTTGGCGCCCGTTGCCTTTTGGATCCTTTCCCACATGGGCACGAAGGTGCCCGAGAACTGTGGGATGCCGAAAAAGAACGTGGCGTTGTACTTGGGGCCCGTGCCGGCCGCACCGCCCTCGGCCGTGATGGACGTGCCACTGAATCCACCCCAGTACGCTTCCCACGGCACGACGGTGGAGAGGCACGGCACGTGGGCGGCTTCGCAGGTCGTGCTCACAGGAATAGTGGTCTCGGGTGCCGAACTGGTAAGAATCAAGTCCGCGCCACCATTGATCAGACCTTGGGTCACTTGCACCGCGACGTTGGGGTCTGACTGCGTATCCACCTCGGTGATCTCGATCTTGTAGGTCGTGCCGCCGATCTTGATTCCCTTGGCGAATTGACTCGCGGCGCGCACCTGGGAGAGAACGTACTTATCGGGACCGGCAAAGTCCGAGAGCGATCCCGTACGTGGCGACACAAATCCAATCTTGATTGTTTTGGACTTTGACGCTGCCGCAGCCGACGAGATGTCTACCAGGGACGCCATTGCGCCACCTGCAGCGATGGTCGCCGCGGCCTGCAGTCCTAGTCGACGACCGAACTCAAAGCCTCCCCAGCCCGGAATTCCAGCCGAACTTGCGGCGTTAGCCTTTTCTTCACTCATTTCATTGACCCCCCCTGAATATTGGATGGTAGATTCTTAACACACTATTTCGTACATAGCACTTCAATTGCGATAAAACCTGAAAATCGTCCTATTTTCAAAGCTCGTCTACGTCTGTGCAGCCGCTTCGTCGAACATCTCGGTCAGCATGCGACGCGCCGCCAATCCGCCGCGGTCGATCTTGACGCTCACCTCCGTGATTTCGAGAATCTCCTGAGCGCGACGATGCAGAACATTGAGCGCGTCGACGTCCTCTTGCACGACGGCTGTCTGCATCTTGTAGAGGAACTCGTCGATCTCCTCCTCCCCCACGCAGAAGTCTCGGGCGAGGGCCCAAAAGTCGTAGACCGTCGTCTCGGTCGACGGTGTGAGTCCATAGAGGATCTTCATGTGGAAGGCGTGGTCGTCGTTGCCATCGGGCAGCGGGGGTTGCGACACCGGGGCCAGTCGCGCGTGCAGCAAGTAGTAACCCGGCGGGAAGTAGTCGATGTCCTGCCAGCGGTCGACCTGACCAGTCAGACCAGTGGTGCGGGCGTAGAACGGCGGGCACTCGACGGCGTTCATGTGTCGAAACACCCGCACGACGTTGAGCTCGTCGTCCACCTCGACCTCGATCGGCGTGGTCGCCACCTCCGGGGTCCCGATCGAGCCGTTGTGCAGGTACGTCTCGTGCGACAGGTCGAGCAGGTTGTCGACCAGCAAGCCGAAGGGCGCGTTGATCCGCGCCACCCCCGAAACGCAGGACCACTGATCGGCCTGCGTCAGCCAGGGCGTGTCGGGCAGCGCGGACCGGTCGGGCTCCCCTCGGCCCATCCATATCCACACCCACGGGCCTTGCTCGACGACGGGGTAGCTCCTCACGTTGGCCTTGCTCGGGATGCGGTCCTGGCCGGGGACGCCCACGCAGGTGCCCGCGCAGTCGAAGGTGAAACCGTGATAGCCGCAGATGAGCTGCTCGCCGACGACGGTACCCAACGACAATGGGTAGCCGCGATGGGGGCACCGATCAGCCAAGGCGACGACCTGGCCGGCGTCGCTGCGAAAGAGGGCCACGTACTCGCCCAGGATCTGGCGAGCCAGCGGCTTCGATTCGAGTTCGGAGCTCAGTGCCGCTACGTACCACTGGTCACGCAAGAACATGATTACCTGCTTCCCTGGAATAGGCGCGTTCGTCGACCCCGGCGCTCGTTGCCGCGCCTCTAGTGCGCAAACTACCAAAACTGTGATAAGCAAACAAGCAACTTTGAACTAGGAGGTTCATATGTCCTTTCTTGACGTTGCACCGTGGCAGGGCCACATTTCACTGGATGGTTGGGTCGTCGGGGGTGCCGGCGACGCGCCCGTCATGGAGCCGGCGACCGGCGAGGAGCTCGCCCGCACCGGCCGGGCCAGCCTGGCCGACGTGGCCAAGGCCTCCGAGGTCGCGGCCCGGGCACAGAAGGAGTGGGCCTCGCTCCCCTTCACCCAGCGAGCCGCGGTCCTGCGCCAGGCCGGCCAACTGTTCTTGGACAACGCCGACGAGCTCTCCGAGTGGATCGTGCGAGAGTCGGGCGGCATCGGGCCCAAGGCGGGCCTCGAGATCAACATCGCCGCGCAGGAGTGCTTCGAAGCCGCGGCCCTGACGGGACATCCGACCGGCCACATCCTCCAGAGCGAGTTCCCGCGGCTCAGTTTCTCGCGCCGGGTGCCCGCCGGCGTGGTGGGCGTCATCGCTCCCTTCAACTTCCCGCTCATCCTCTCGATCCGCTCCGTGGCGCCCGCGCTGGCGCTCGGCAACGCGGTGATCCTGAAACCCGACCCCCGAACGGCCCTCTGCGGCGGCATCATCCTGGCTCGCGTCTTCGAAGCGGCCGGCCTGCCCCCCGGCGTGCTCAGCGTGCTGCCGGGCGGGGCAGACGTGGGCGCAGAGCTCGTCACCGACCCGCGCGTGCGGGTCATCGCTTTCACCGGCTCGACGGCGGCCGGACGGATCGTCGGCGCGCTGGGTGCGCAGCACCTCAAGCGCGTGCACCTCGAACTCGGCGGGAATTCGGCGCTCATCGTGATGGACGACGTCGACCTGGAGAAGGCGGTCTCCGTCGGCGCCTTCGGGTCCTTCATGCACCAGGGCCAGATCTGCATGACCACGGGGCGCCATATCGTCGACGCCAAGATCGCCGACGACTACGCCAAGCTCCTGGCCGAGCACGCCAACCACTTGCCGGTGGGCGACCCCAAGAGCGGCCAGGTCGCGCTGGGTCCGCTCATCGACGCGAAGCAGCGTGATCGCGTGCACTCAATGGTGAACGACTCCGTGCAGGCGGGCGCCACGCTCCTGGCGGGCGGCACCTACGAGGAGCTTTTCTATCGTCCGACCGTGCTCACCAACGTCCCGACCTCCTCCAAGGCCTACTGCGAGGAGGTGTTCGGACCGGTGGCCCCCGTGGTGTCCTACTCCTCGCTCGAGGAGGCCATCGCCATGGCTTCGGACAGTCCCTACGGGCTTTCGCTCGGCATCCTCTCCAACGACGGGCTGCGCGCGCTCGAGCTCGCGAGCCGCATCCCCACCGGGGCCATCCACATCAACGACCAGACCGTGGCCGACGAGGCCGTGATCCCCTTCGGGGGCACGGGCAGTTCCGGCAACGGCTCTCGGATGGGCGGCCTGGCCAACCTCGACGCCTATACCGAGACCCAATGGGTCACCGCCCAGGGCGACCTGCCGGCCTATCCGTTCTAGAGGCTGTTGAGGTCGACGTAGTTGCGCGCGAGCACCGTCGCGGCTTCTCGCGAGTTGACGGCCTGGCGTAGCCGGGCCATCTGAACGCCGTTCTCGAACTCGTCGGACGGGTTGGGGTGCAGCATCTGGGTCATGTAGTTGGAGAACTCCTCGCCCCGCCACACCCGTTCGAGGCAGGTCGGCGAGTACGTCGTTAGGAGCGAGTCGTCGTGTTCCACCAGCGCGGCCGTCAGGGCGCGCGCGAGGAGTCGCACGTCGGCCAGGGCCAGGTTCATACCCTTGGCGCCGGTCGGCGGCACGATGTGCGCGGCGTCGCCAGCCAGGAAGAGCCGGCCGTGACGCATGGGAGCGATGACGATGCTGCGCATGGCGGTGATGCCGCGCTCGACGATCGGACCCTGTCCGATCTCGGGCATCTCATCGGTCGCCAGGCGAGCGTTGAGTTCATCCCAGATGCGCGCGTCGGACCACTCCTCGAGGCGTTCGTCGGGGGCCACGCCCAGGTAGAGCCGACTCAAGGTGGGTGAACGCATCGAATAGAGCGCGAAGCCGTTCTCGTGTCGGCAGTAGATCAACTCCTCGGTGCGCGGCGACGCCTCGGCCAGGATGCCGAGCCACGAGAAGGGGTAGGTCCTCTCGTAGCGGCGCGCGCTCGACGCGGGCAGGGCCCGGTTGGCCACGCCGAAGCTGCCGTCGCATCCGGCCACGTAGTCACAGAGAACCCGCACCTTGCCGTCCGGACCGTCGCCCTCCAGCGAAGGCGCGTCAGACGTGAGGCCGTCGAGCGTGGTGACCTCAGTGTCGAACAGGAGCGGCCAACCGCTTTCGAGGCGCAGCGCCACCAGGTCCTTGACGACCTCCTGCTGGCCGTAGACGGTGATGGCCCGACCATCTGCGAGGTCGCTCAGCGGCACCCGATAGGAGTTGCGCTCGAATCGAAATTCGACGCCGTGGTGCACGAGCCCGTCGCGCCTCATCCGCTCGCCGGCCCCGGCCTCTTCGATCAGGTTGGCGATACCGAACTCGATGACGCCGGCGCGCACTCGCCGTTCGACGTACTCGCGGCTTCGATGCTCGAGCACGATGTTGTCGATCCCGTCGCGCGCGAGCAGCTGGCCCAGCAGCAGCCCCGCGGGTCCGGCGCCGACAATCGCCACCCGAGTGCGAAGTTCCTTCACCGGTCTCCCTTTCGTCGCGCTCAGTTGCCTCAACAAAGCTGCAACATCGCTTACGATATAGTGTACTGTTCAGTTAATTAATATCTCGGTCTTTGGTGGAGTCAAGGGCCAGAACCAAACGTCGTCAAGTTCCTGGAGGCTCGCATGGCAGTCGTGGTCCGCGGCACCCAACGTTGCGACCTAGCCCTCGTTGACGCCCTCGCCGGTTTCGGGGTCGCGACCATCCACGAGGCCCAAGGCCGTACCGGCCTGCTCTCCGCGCGTCTGCGCCCGATCTTTCGACCCGTGCGCGTGGCCGGCACCGCGTTGACCTGCGAAGTGGCGCCCGGTGACAACTGGTCGATCCACGTGGCGGTCGAGCAGGCCCGTCCCGGGGACCTGCTTGTGGTGACTCCGACGAGCCCCTGCGACGACGGCTACTTCGGCGAACTCCTCGCCACCAGCCTCATCGCTCATGGTGTACGCGGCCTCGTCATCGACGCTGGCGTGCGCGACGTGGCGGAGCTCACCGCCCTGGGCTTTCCCGTGTGGTCCAAGACCATCTCAGCCCAGGGCACCGTCAAAGAGACTCCCGGCAACGTCCAAACGCCGATCGTCTGCGCGGGCGTGCGCATAACCCCCGGGGACGTCGTCGTCGCCGACGACGACGGCGTGGTCGTGGTGAGGCGTGAGGACGCCGAGACCGTGCGCTCGGCCAGCCAGGCTCGTGAGGACAACGAGCAGGAGAAGCGGGCGCGCCTCGCCGCGGGTGAGCTGGGGCTCGACATGTACGACATGAGAGAGAAGCTCCGCGACAAGGGGCTTCGCTACGTGGAGGATACCTCCCAGTGACCCAGCGGCCGATCCGCTGCTCGGTGATTCGAGGCGGGACGTCCAAAGGGCTGTACTTCCACGAACCCGACCTGCCGTCCGACGTACCGACCCGTGACGCCGTGCTGCTGGCGGCGATGGGGTCGCCCGACGCGCGAGAGATCGACGGCATGGGAGGCGGGCATCCACTGACCTCCAAGGTGGCGGTGGTGCGTCGTTCGCAGCGTGACGACGCCGACGTCGACTATCTCTTCCTGCAGGTGTGGCCCGATCGAGGCGAGGTGTCGGACCACCAGAACTGCGGCAACCTCCTGGCTGGCGTCGGTCCCTTCGCCCTCGAGGAAGGACTCGTCGAAGCGCGCGACGTCACCACCGACGTGAGGGTCTGGATGCAGAACACGCGGAGTCTGGCCGTGCTACGGGTCGAGACGCCCGGTCGCCTCGTGACCTACGACGGTGACGCGAGCATCGACGGCGTGCCGGGCACCAGCGCGCCCATCCCCATAGAGTTCCTCGACATCGCCGGCTCCACCTGCGGCAGCCTCTTGCCGACGGGACACGCGGCCGACGAGGTTGAGGGAGTGCGGGTGACCTGCATCGACAACGGGATGCCGGTGGTATGTCTGAGGGCCGAGGACGTCGGCCTCACGGGCTACGAGCAGCCCAGCGACATCGAAGCCAACGTCGAAGTGTGCCAGAGGGTTGAACGGCTTCGCCTAGCCTGCGGCCCGCTGATGAACCTCGGCGACGTCGCCAAAAAGACCGTGCCCAAGATGAGCCTGCTGGCACCGGCCAAGAACGGCGGCGCGCTGACCACCAGGACCTTCATTCCCACGAGGGTCCACGAGTCCATCGGCGTCTTCGGCGCGGTGTCCGTGGCGACCGCCTGCCTGGTGCCCGGGTCGGTCGCCCACGAGGTCGCTGCTCTATCTGGGCCGACCTCGGGCGTCACCCTCGACGTCGAACACCCTTCCGGCTACTTCAGCGTCTCCGTGGACGTGACGATCGCCGACGGCGCCGTGCGCGTCAACTCCGCCGCGTTGCTGCGCACTGCCCGGCTCCTCATGCGGGGGAACGTGTTCGTGCCCTCCTCGGTGTGGGGCGGTCCATGATCATCGACTGCCACGGCCATTTCACGACGGCACCCGAGGCGCACAACGCGTGGCGCACTTCGATGGTCGCTTCGTTCAACGAGGGCGGCGCGACACCGGACTATCCCGAGATCTCCGACGACGAAATCGCAGAGACCATCGAGGACAACCAGCTGCGCCTGATGCGCGAGCGCGGGGCCGACGTGACCGTATTCTCGCCTCGCGCCTCGGCCATGGAGCACCACGTCGGCAGCGAAGCCCTGAGCGCCGTGTGGGCGAGAGCCTGCAACGACCTGATCGCACGGGTCGTGACGCTCTTCCCCGAGTCCTTCGTCGGAGTGTGCCAGCTCCCCCAGTTCCCCGGGGCGCCGATTGTCAACTCGGTGCGTGAACTCGAACGCTGCGTGCTCGAGCTGGGCTTCGTGGGACTCAACCTCAACCCCGACCCGAGTGGCGGGTGGTGGGACGGTCCCCCACTGACGGACCCGACGTGGTATCCGATGTACGAAAAGATGGTCGAGCTCGACGTGCCCGCCATGATCCACGTCTCGGCCAGCTGCAACCCGAACTTCCACGCCACCGGGGCCTACTACCTCAACGCCGACACCACCGCGTTCATGCAGCTCCTCCAAGGCGACCTCTTCACGCGCTTCCCGTCGCTTCGATTCATCATCCCCCACGGGGGCGGTGCGGTGCCCTATCACTGGGGCCGATTCCGCGGCCTCGCCGACATGCTGCACAAGCCCGACCTCGCCCATCACCTCATGAACAACGTCTTCTTCGACACCTGCGTCTACCATCAACCCGGCATCAATCTGCTCTTCGATGTCATCAATCTCGACAACGTCATCTTCGGGTCCGAGATGGTCGGAGCCGTGCGAGGGATCGATCCCGAGACCGGCCACTACTTCGACGACACAAAGCGCTACGTCGATGCGCTCGACCTCTCAAGCGAGCAGCGCGAGCAGGTCTTCGCGGACAATGCCAAGCGCGTCTACCCGCGCCTCGACGCGCACCTGAAGGCCCTGGGCCGCACGTGATCGAGACCTTCACCATGGACCCGGACTGGCTGGCCTTCGACGAGCACCCCTCCAAGCCCTCCTTCGCGTTGCCCGAGGGTTCCGTCGACGCCCACTGCCACGTCTTCGGTCCCGGCAACGTCTTCCCGTTCGCGCCGGAGCGCAAGTACACGCCCTGCGACGCCGGCAAGCACAGTCTCTTCGCCCTTCGCGACTACCTGGGCTTCGAGCGAAACGTGGTCGTCCAGGCCACTTGCCACGGCACCGACAACGCCGCGATGCTCGACG
>JBARBL010000082.1:0-84848 GCA_049793015.1 Acidimicrobiales bacterium
GGAGAAACCGGTACGGGCTTTGCCCACAGCCGACGTCGAGCACTTCACCGCGGTACGCCGGTAAGCGCCGCCGGAGAACGCGAAACACCGTCCAGACTTGGAGATCCAACCACATTCGCCCGTAGAAACGAAACTTGCGCCAAGGTGTCGTCGGTGCCGTATTGGGACGCGGGCGGAATGACTCGGTGCTCACTGGTCCGTCTGACCTCCAACAAAGGCGGCGATACGGGCCGCGAGAGCCGGGGCCGTGAGCCCATGGAGCTGATTAAGGAACTCCTCGCTTCCGCCCCGGTGTCCGAACGGCTTGTCGACGCCGAGACGCAGCAGACGACAGCCCGAGCCGCTGTCAGCAAGAATCTCGGCAATCAGTGAGCCAACTCCGCCGCTGCGAACGTGGGTTTCGATCGTTACAACGTGACGGCGCGACGCGACCAGTTCGAGCACGTCGTCTACGGGTTGAGGGCTGATGCTCGACACGATGGCCACCGCCGCGGAGATCCCTCCACCGAGCAGCAGGTCGGCGGCATCCACCACGGAGGTGGCAATGCTTCCCGTGACAAAAATTACGGCGTCCGTGCCGTCGCGGACTTCCTGTACCCGACCGAACTCGAAGCGACCGTCGAGTCCCGGCACGACAAGTCGATCGTTCTTGCCAATGCGCACGTAGGCGGGTCCCGGCCACTGCGCTAGGGCGCGAATGACCGTGATGGTCTGTGCCGCGTCAGCGGGGGCGACGACCGCCGTGTCCTGGAGGAGGCGCGCAGCCCCTATGTCTTCGAGGCCGAAGTGCGTCGGACCGGCCGTCCCATATTCAAAACCGCCGCCGATGCCGATGATGCGAACCGGCAATCCATGAAGTGCGGGCCCATTTCGGATGAACTCGAAAGGACGCAGCACCGCAAACGGAACGATGGAATAACAAAAGGGCGTATACCCGGCATCGGCAAGACCCGTCGCCACGCCAATCATGTTCTGTTCGGCTACGCCCATATTGAAGAACCGGTCCGGGAAACGTTCACGGAAGGGCTCCAATGCCATGAATCCGAGATCGCCCGTCAGGAGCATGATTCGGTCATCGCGCTCGGCTTCCTCCATAAGGGTGCGGACGAACGCGGTTCTCATTGAGTGACCCCGATTTCGCTCAAGGCCTGCTCATACTCGTCGTCCGACATGGGTAGGTAGTGCCATTTGATCTGGCCCTCCATGTAGGACACGCCCTTACCGAACACCGTCTCTGCGACGATCACTCGGGGGCGATCTGTCGCCGGGGAGCGCAAGATGAGAGCCATCGCCGCCTCGTCGTGACCGTCCGCCTCAGTGACGTGCCACCCGAAGGACCTCCAACGCGCGGCCAAATCGTCGCTCTTTAAGACATCCACCGTGTGACCGAAGGCCTGCTGGTGATTGTGGTCAACGAGAACGTTCAAATTGCACAGGTGGTGCTGCGAAGCGAACATCGCCGCCTCCCAAATTGACCCCTCGTTGCATTCCGCGTCACTGACGATCGCGTACACCTTTCGCTCGGCGTGCTGTATGGACGCCGCGAGGGCGGCTCCTACGGCCATCGACAGCCCTTGACCTAATGAACCGGTGGAGAAGTCAATCCCGGACAGCAAATGGTCAGGATGGACACCGAGCAAGCTGTCATCGGCGCAGAAGGTGTTGAGGTCGTCCTCAGTGAGAGTCCCCACTTGGCTGAGTGCGGCGTACAGCGCCAGAGCAGCATGTCCCTTCGAAAGGACAAACCGATCTCGGTAGGGATCAGCGGGATCGCGAGGACCGATGACCGAGAACACGGCCCCGATCATGTCGGCGATTGAGAGCGCCGATCCGATGTGACCGACGTGGGCTCGCCGAGATTGTTCCAGGACAATGCGACGTATACCCGGACCGAGTTCGTTCACAGCGGCGGCGTCCGGCACGATTCGTAGTGATCACGAATGTTTCGATCCGAAGTGATCCAGTTGGTGAACTCACGCACTCCCGTCTCAAGCGTGTGTGACGGCGACCAGCCGATGGTGCGACGAAAATGGTCAGAATCGGCTACCCACACGTCGGTGTCCCATTGGCGAGCGGGCATCGACTCCCACTTCGGCTCAGTTCGAATCGACAGTTGCTCGCGAATGACCTCAACGAGTTGTGCTAGTGACGTCTGCACGCCAGTGCCCACATTGAACACCGAGCCCCGCTCGGCCGTTTGCGATTGCGCGGTCAACACGAAGGCCTCGATGGCGTCGTCAACGTATACGAAATCTCGAGCGATCGTCGGAGAAGCCAGAGGGGGAAGCTCGCCTCGCAGCCCGTTTACCAGCAGTGTCGGTAGCAGTCGAGTGGGATCCTCCCACGGGCCGAAGACGGAATAAAGCCGCAATGTGGTGAGGCGTCGATTATGGGACTGCGCTGTATAGCGACAATAGAGCGTGGCCGCCGCCTTCGTGGCCGCGTACACACTGTTGGGCTCGGGCAATTCGGACTCCCGTGGAGCATGATCAACGTAGCCGTACTCCGAAGAGGTGCCGGCATTCACGAAGGCCTCGAACCCAGTCCTAAGGCAGGCTTCGACGAGATTCACCGTGCCGTTGTAGTTGGTGGTGACGATGTCTTGAACGGTGCGCTGCGATGAATACGCGCCGTACGCCGCGAGGTGGAATATCCATTCGGGGTCAATCGACGTGACCACGTGCTCGACGCGTTCTTCCTCCTGCAGCGAACATTCGTGGAGCGTGACCTGGTCAAGGATTGCCTTGATGCGCCATTTGGTATCGCGAGGACGGACCATGAGGTGCACCTCATGACCGTCTCTCACAAGTCGACGAGCAAGGTTTGCACCGATGAACCCGGTCGACCCGGTGACCAAGACGCGCCTTCGATGCTCAGGCATCAGACGCGTCTTCAGGATCCTCTGCGCTCGAGTCGGCTCGAGGTACCGGACGATTGAGTATCGAGTCGACGATGTAGGGCGGGCGCTTCTTGACCTCGGTGTAGATGTCGGCAACGTAAAACCCGATGGTGCTCAATGCCAGGAGGGTGAGACCGCCCATCATCAGAATGAGCAGGATAACTGTGGTGAAGCCGTTGGGTACGCTCGAGGGATTAGTTAACCGGAGAACGATTTGTACGATACCGAGAACAACGGCGCCGACCACCGAAGCCAACGCGACCACGAGGATCAGCTCCAGCGGAGCGTACGAGAATGAGACGATACCTCTGCGCGCCCACTGAAGGTTCTTCACCATCGAGTTGGTCGTGCGGCCGAAGACACGTTTTGGTCGTACGTACGGCACACCGACGGCACGGAAACCTACCCACGCTCGCAGCCCGCGTATGAATCGCGATGACTCGGGTAGTTGATTTAATTCGTCGACCACGCGTCGATCCATCAACGAGAAATCTCCGGCGTCGACGGGAAGGTCGACGTACGCCAGTCGACGTAGAACTCGGTAGAAGGCTTTGTACGCCAATCGCATCAATCGCGACGCTTCTCGATTGACTCGCTTGCCGTAAACAATGTCGTAGCCTTCTCGCCAACGCGCATAGAACTCAGTGATCAGCTCCGGGGGGTCTTGAAGATCACCGTCGAGCAGCACCACGGCATCACCGGTGGCGACGCGCATGCCGCTGGTGAAGGCGCTCTGTGAGCCGAAGGCCCTGGAATGCGTGATCACGACAACTTTTGAACTGCGGCTGGCGAGCTCCTCGAGCACTTCTTTTGCGTTGTCCGGGCTCCCGTCATTCACGAAAATAATCTCGTAGTCGACGCCGATGCTTGCGAATGTCCGCTCCAACCTGGCGTGCATGAGGGGCACCGCCTCGGCGTCTCGATAACACGCAACGACCGCAGAAATCCGGAGTGACGCGGCGGAGACATCGTCAGTTGGTCGCGTTGTAATCGGGAAGTCTTGCTCCACTTCCTGATGCTATACGGCGCGTCCGCCCATTTGAGGGAAGACAAGTCGACGCCGAACAAGGTCGATGTGTACGTCCTGTCGTCGATAATTCCAACAACGACGCTTCGAAACCTGGTCGCTTGAACCGTGCCAAATACGATTCTCGCAGGTGGTGGTCCTCTTCGCTTCGAACCTCGGATCTGCGACAGCTTTCGAACATAATTTCGCGGCTATGAGGTCGAACACTCATCTCGAGTGCGATCACGACGGGAACCGCATCGCTTTTGTGCGGCTATCGATTGTGTCGACTACGCGTCGTGAAGTTTGAAGAGCGTGTCTCGGGATAAACCTGGAACCGATCGAGGCTGATAAATCCCGCAAATGCTGGGGCCGACAATGGCCATCGAACCGGGCGCAACAATGAGCCATCGTGAAGGGTCCTTGCGGACGTAATCGCAACCTAATTTCAGCGCCCTGCTGCCGTACCGGAGCAACCCGGGAGAATCGAAGAGAATTCGAGGTTGGAGGTTGTCGGCCAACTCCAGGTAGTTGGCGTCGGGGCCGAAATAGCCTACGACACCCCCTCCGTGGTCTTTGGCGTACGTCTTGGAAACGGTTATCTCGTGAGACGACACCGCTTGGTGCCGAACGTATACGGAGAACCCGACTGATGCAGGGGGATGCACCAATCTGTCTAACGCAGCGGCAGGGCTCGGCAATTGGAGTGAAGCCGCGAGTCCTACGGCAATCGGCAGGGTCACCGGCAACAACCACAAGGCCCTCTTCCTTAGATAGCAATTGACCTCCGATCGAAGGCCGTTGGCGTCGGAAGTGACGGGAAGACAGAGTGAAAGAAGGGCGCAACAGCACACCGAGAAAGGAAGCAGAAAGACTTGAAGTTGCCCGGAGGCATAGGACCGATTGACGTAGTAAGGAAGGCTTGCAACCGACCACGCACCTACGAGCGCCAGTATGGCGATGGCAAATGATTGGTGTTTCGACCTCACTGAGCTCGAATCAATCGTGCGCCATAACAAGAAGACACCAACCACGGCACTGCCGATTAAGAGCGGGAGTACGAGAAGGACGGGCCCTGGGTCCTGCATGAGCGCTTCGCCGAAGCCGGCTCCATACGAGCGCGCTGCCAGGCCGAGGTACGTCCAATGCACTGGTTGACCGATGAGGACTGCCCACAATGGGTAGAGCAGGAGCCCAGGTGCGAGGCCGGAAAACCACAGAGCGGTCGCTCGTCTTCGAGTGGCGCCCCGCGTCGCGATGAGCAGCACGGCGAAGTAGGCAATGACGACAGCAAGTCCAACATCTTGAGAATTCCAAACCATCAGACCAGCACCCACTCCGAGCGAGATGAGTACCAACTTGCGAACTGAGTTCTCCATTAGGGAAACGAGTGAACCTACTCCTACGACGGAGAACAACATCGCGGGGAACATGCGGAGTGGATATTCCTGAAGAGAAGACGCAATCGAGCTGTCGGCGCTGTCGAAGCCGATTGGAGCGTTCGGTATCCCGAAATGTCGCACCGTCACTCCGGCTAAGGGAATGATGATGGCCAGCACGATCCACATTGATCGACTCGGAAAACATCGTTTGGCGAGGATCACTGAGAGCGCCACGGCCACGATGCCGAGACAACTGACCAAGATGGATGAAAAGTCTGCCAGCTGGTTGGCGGACACGAGATGGTGGAACGGAACCACCAACCATCCGATAAGCGAGGTGTACTGGGGGACGAAGTTGGCTGCAGGTATTCGGCCCGCGACGGGAGCGAGTACTTCGTTCAGGATGTAGCTGTTGTTTCCTGCATCAGAAAAGTCGGATAGGTCTCTGATGAAGCTGATGGCCACTGTTATCGCGATTGCCGACAACACGATGTTCGCACAGACTGCAAGAATTCGTGACTTCACGGTGCACAGATCTTGAGCTAGAACTGCCAAACGAGTTGATAGCGGAACAACGAAGAACGATAGAGGCAGCGCCAGAAGGGCGACCGAAAAGCCGAACCCTTCCCAAAAATAATGTGTTAACTCAGGCCGCTCTATAAATGCGATGCCCGAGAACATTCCTACGGTGCTGACAACGAGTGCGAGTCTGCTGGGATCGATCGTAGGCCGGCGAAGAAATCGCAGGCCAAGCAGTGCGGCACCCAAGAGGGCGATTGCGAAAGCCGTCCAATCCCAGGTCTTCGATCCCGCTGTTCCTCGCACGGCTATGAAGGAGACGAATACGACAATCGTGACCGCCGTGACTCGCGGAAAGAGAGAGGTGAGGGCACTTTCTTCAAGTTCACCAAAAGTGTCGCCGGGTTGCGCAGGAGAAGCGGTCACGGACTAAGGAGCCTGGCACGTACGAGCCAACGTTGACGGGTAGCTAAGGGAACTGCTTTCAGGGGCGTCTTGTTGATATTCCGCACAACTCTTTGAGGCGTGCTGGGCCTAGGCCATTGATTGAAAAGGATTCGCGCGACGCGAAGTTGCGGATTACCGCGAGTCACATCGACGTCCGCGCGCATCAGGGCGGATCACTCTGCATGACGGCGCGAACGCGCAGCAAGCGAGTACTCCCGGGAGTGCTCAGTCCTAGTCTTGATCGGCCACCGAACACTGCAGGTGCACGGACCCGGAGCGCTCGCCCGAACATTAACGAGGGTCCTCGCTGCGAGGAAGATTTTGGCCGACCGTGGCCTCTTCACGGACCAGAAAAATCCTGCTAAAAAGCAGAAACTTGATAATCCAAAATACGCCGACACTGACCAAGTTTGCGCCATCAACAACGGCTGTATTGGTCAAGTGGCTCCACTGATGCTCGTGAACCAAATGGTGGGCATACGATGCGCCGACGATTGAAAAAGCGATTGAAATAAGGGTAAAAATGCAAAACGGAAGCACCTCCTTGCGAAAGTGACTCCGGCCCGATTTCCTCCACACCCATCTGCGGTTCAGCGAGTAGGAGGGAACGGCCCCAACCAGGTTGCCGAAAAGCGTTGCGTCAATCTCCCCTTTTATTATCTTGAGCCCGTAGACCAAAGAGATGACGCTAAAGGAGACCACCGTAGCCGCCACGGACACCGAAACGAATCGACCCATCCTTCGCCCCTGATGGCTCCTGAGCCATGCAGTGGCCCTTGGGAATTGTCCATGCATTGTCAATAACCTACATACGGAAGTCGATCGCTCTTGCGCATCGATCACGACTTTCATGGCGATTGTCCTAAATTTCACCCGTGTGGTAGAGGGTGACCTTCGCTAGTCCGCAGATAAAGTTGGCGCACCTGACGATTGACGATCCGCATGGAACGACGTCGATCTTCGAAACGCCGGAAGGATCTCAACCCACACTGAACCCTGTAGTCGGCCGCGTTCCACCTTGCACGGCTCCGAAGCGCAGAGTTCTCTGAGAAGAGAGCGCCACCATCTCACTCACGTCAAATCGTGAGAGTTACACTCGTTTCTGAGTTCGGTTTGGCCTTTGAGTCGACGGATACGGCGCATGAGGAGTCATAATGGACATGAATAACGTCATCGCGATCATTTGGTTGGCCGTGGAGATACTCAGCCTTATCGCAGTAGCGTCGATAATCGACAAAGCGGGATACTCATCCCTGTGGGTTGCCGTTCCTCTCATCCCGGTCGTTTTGACCATTGTTCTCTATTTTCAAGAGATAAACGGATTGAGTGCCTTCACCCAAGGCGGAAGTGGTCTGGAGTTCTCGCGACTCGCACCCAGCATGTACGGTCAGATGTTGGCGCTCGAAGGCAGCGTTGGCGTGTCAGTATTCAGCCTCACGTACTACATCGACCTCGCCAGCACGGCGGTGGCGTGGTTGTTCTTCCTTTATTTCGCCTTTGCCGCTTGGCCCGTCAGGATGGGGTCCGCTACCTCCTCGGTTCAAACGTCAGTTACGTCAGGGGCCCCCGCGGCGTCTGCTCGACCGGGGTCAGCAGTTTCATCCGTTCCCGCACCGACCTCCACGTCGGCATTGAGTGGCATGAACGCGAAGCGATTCGGCCGCACGCCAAACGTGCAGGCGGCACCTTCGACGGGTGAGGCGATGGGTGACACGGCCCTCATGACGGAACAGGGGCCAAAACTGGAGTATTGCAAATGGTGCGGCAAGGAGAGGGCGGTGGACTCATTTGCCATTCACTACTGTGGCCCGGCTGACCGACCGGTCGCGTTCTGCGCCACGTGCGGTGGTTCCATTCCACCAGGGTCGAGCGTCTGCTCGTCATGCGGAGCCACGAACTAACCAACGTTCGATTAACGCGACCCGGGGTGCGCTAACCAGCGACCGAAATATCGAGCGCGCTTCGCTTAAGTGCGGTCATCAAAAGCGATGGAAGTGCGAAACGATCTCCGGACCGGCAAAAAAGGCCAACGCTGCGCCCAGCGCCAGATAGACCCCATAGGGAATTTGTTGGTCGCGGCTCATTTTCTTGGTGGCGATAAGGAAGCCTCCGACGATGGCCCCGATCAGGTTGGCCGAGAAGAATCCCAGCACCACGAACTTCCACCCGAGCCAACCAAGCCCCAGTCCCAGGACGGGCGCCAGGCGGACATCGCCAAAACCCAAGGAGCGGGGGCTTAGGAAGTTGAGAGCGAAGAAGACGATGAACCAGCCGAGGGCGAAGGCCCCCGCCACCCAAAGGTCGTGCCATTCGCCGGTAAGTCCCGCCGCGAGAATCAGCAATCCCGCCACGGCCGCTAGGACCGGGTACACAATCATCTTGGGCAAGATCAGGAGCTCAACGTCGATACAGGCGAGCGCGAGCAAACCGGCAAAGAGGACGAGAAAGGCCGGAAGGTCCCAGTTGCAGCCGAGGCGAGCCGCCGTGCCAGCGAAAAGGGCTGCGTTGGCTGCTTCGACCAGTGGATAGCGCTTGGAGATGGGGGAGTGGCAACTGCGACATCGACCCTTGAGCAGCACGTAGGACAGGACGGGGACATTGTCGCGCTCAAGGATTGGGGTCCCGCAGGTGGGGCAGGCGGAGCGTGGGGACACGATCGACTCGTGTCGTGGGACCCGATAGATGACCACGTTGAGGAACGATCCCACAGCCAGGCCGAACAGGGCGCACCCTCCAATCAGTAGACCTAGCACGAAAGTGTCATTGCCTGGATGGGGCGATCGAGACCTTCGCTGTGGATGGTGGAGCGAACCTGGTCATTGAACGGTGAAACCCATGGCGCCAGGTATATGGCGGATCGGTCGGCATTCTTGACGGCCGAGAGTCTCCCGCCGAGGTCCTTTGAGGAGTGCATCGACACTAAGGTTAACCATCGATTTGCTTGATTCCGTACACGAGGGTCCACCAATTTCCGGTCCTAATTCATTAATATTTAAAGGGATTGGGCGATGTTTTACGTCGCTGCCGATTCAATTTCGTGATGTGGAGAGGATCGCCAGTGGGAAGTCCCGTGGGCCACCGGTATCGCTACGGTGCGAGTTTCGTTGATCAGGCGTCGGGCGTTCGATTCGAGGGCCACCACCCCTTGGAACGGCCCGATCTTTGGAAGATGTACCTCAATGGCGCGGAGGGCGTCTATCGAAGTCACGGCCTCGAGGGGACCATTCGACGAAAGGACTTCGAGGACGGTAACGGCGTCTCCCTCTTCTTCCTCGGATTCGCCCCCGACGGAGATCCCGTCGCCGGCGTTCGATTCCTAGGGCCGCTGGAGGGGAGCTACCAGGCGATTCTGATCGAGGAGATGGCCGCGTCGCACGAAGTCGACATGATCGCGAGCCTTATCGACCAGGAAGTGCGTCACGGGGCGCTCGAGGCCAAGGGCGCCTGGTCCAAAGGTGAAGCCGTGACCGGGCATCGATTGATCTCGGCGATCTCACGCTCCTTCGTGCACGCCATGAACTGGCTGGGCGCGGAGTTCGCCGTGGCCGCCGTCGCCGATCGACTCATGCCGGTGGCCGACGTGACCGGAGCGCGCATGATCGGCACGACGAGGGTTCCGTTCCCCGATGATCGATACAAGACCGTGGCCTTGGCCTGGCGGCGCACGTTGAGCTACGAGTTGAGCAGTCCTGAGAACCAGTTGGCCCTTCGCCAAGAGGGCGAGCAGTTGGCACGCGGCCCTCGCCGACTGGGCATTGGACCGGTAGAGTCCGAGGATTCTCGCAACCACTCGAGGCGTCCGCTCGTATTGGACGTCAGCCAGCGCTCCCAACGAGAGGTATTGCGGGTATTGCGGTCCGATCCGGCCCTGCAGGTTGTTGATCGTTACGAAGAACAGAGAGAACAGCTCTCAAAGGTCATTCCTGCGCCCACCAGGATCCTGATGGACGAGGGCCAGCGCTGGGTCTACTACCCGTGGCGTCGCGCCGTGGTGCGTCTCCTGGCCCCCAGAGCCTTCTCCACCCTGCGTCTGGACCGCAATCGCAACAAGCTGACCAGGGCCGAACAGGCCCGTCAGCGCACCCTTCGTATTGGGATCGTGGGCGTGAGCGCTGGGCACTCCATTGCGCATGTGCTCGCCATGGAGGGACTTGCGGGAGAGCTACGCCTCGCGGACTTCGACGCCATCGAATTGTCGAATCTCAACAGGATTCCGGCGAGCGTGCTTGATCTCGGCGTCAACAAGGCGGTCGTGGCGGCCCGCCGAATAGCCGAAATCGACCCCTATCTTCACGTGACGGTGGTGCCCGAAGGCATCCAGCCCGACAACCTCGGCGTCTTCCTCGACGGTCTCGATCTGGTGATCGAAGAGTGCGACTCGCTCGACGTGAAGATGCTGGTGCGAGAGGCGGCTCGTGAGCGACGGATTCCCGTGATAATGGAGACGAGTGATCGAGGCGTGCTCGACGTCGAGCGCTTCGACCTTGAGCCCGATCGCCCTATCTTTCACGGGCTGCTGGGTGATCTGGACTCGTCGAGGCTGTCGGGACTCTCGACGGAGCAGAAGGGGCCCTACGTGTTGCGAATGCTCGGGCCTCGCGAGGTGACGGCCCGAGGGGCGGCTTCGCTCTTTGAATTGGGTGAAACGATCACGGGATGGCCGCAATTGGCGAGCGAGGTGACGCTCGGTGCCGTGACGGCCGCGGCCGCAGTGCGCCGTCTGGGTCTTGAAGGAGAGTTGCCGTCTGGGCGGGTTCGCTTCGATGTGGAGGAGATTCTTTCCGGGCTCAAACCGGTCGAACTGGACATGGAACGCGAAGCCAACCTGTTGACGCCAGTCCCGGAGGACCCCGCACCGCGGGGACACGATCCCATCGAACACATCGTCGACGCCGCTCGGCGCGCACCGTCAGGTGGCAATGCCCAACCCTGGCGCTTCGAGGCCGACGACGAGGAGATTCGTTTCTACCTGGTCCCGGAGCGAAGCAGCTCGGCGATGGACGTACGTCATCGCGGGAGTTTTGTCGCCATGGGCGCGTCGCTCTTCAACGCCCGCGTGGCGGCCGCGTCGCTCAAGAGCCTGGGCACGATCCAGCTTTTCCCGGAGGGAAGCCCGTCACACCACATCGCGACGATGCGACTCGGTTCTTTGGCCGACGCGGAGATCTCACCGCTCAACGCGCGGGTGTCGTCTCGCTCCGCGAATCGTCGGATGGGGACTCCTTCGACGATTAACGAGTCGACCGTGCAGTTGCTCAACCGTGGCGTTGAACGAGAGGGAGCGCGACTTCACTTCGTGTCCGATCGTCGCCAAATCGACGAGCTGGCCGAACTGCTCGCCGAGTCGGACCGCTTGCGTTTCCTCATCCCTCACGTGCACCAGGAGATGCTGGGCGAGTTGCGTTGGCCGGGTCGCGACTCCATCGAGGACGGTATGGACGTTCGAACCCTCGAGATGGACCCCTCGGGTTACGCGGCAATCGAACTGCTGGGCCGCGCCGACGTGATGGAGCACCTCGCCGAATGGCGGGCCGGCAAGGCCCTGGGCACGCGCACCAAGGTGATGGTGGGATCGAGTTCGGCGCTGGCCCTCATTACCGTTCCCCGAGCGGATCCGCTCTGGTACGTGCGGGGTGGCTCGGCGGTCGAGCGGTTCTGGTTGTCGGCCGAATTCCACGACCTCGCGGTGCAGCCCGTGTCTCCGGTCTTCCTCTTCGCCCGGGGTGAGGAGGACCTGCTCAAGCTCGGTGGTGAGCGATACCTGGACGAGATGTTCAGGCTCTCCGAGAAGTTCAACGGCCTTTGGGACCTCAATGAAGGCGAGACCATGGTCATGGTGATGCGCGTGATTCACGCCGCGCCGCCCTCGGTTCGCAGCGCTCGGCTGCCTCTCGCCCATGTCTTGAGTCGAGACAATGGCTTTAGCGCAGCCGGTGAGCCGGCCATCGCGCTCGGGATGTAGCGAAATAGCTCATTTTTAAGGGTTCGGAGTCGCCGGAAGGGCAAATTTTCCCTGGTATTGGGCCGTTTCTGCTGCTAACTTCTTAGTTTAGGCGTAGTAAAGGTGGCTTTCCCGTGGGTAGTCTCACGAACGCAAATTCCAAAAAGGCTGGTGAGGAGACTCGTCTCATCGTGGAGACCCTGCTTGAGGTCGTCCCGGGGACAGACATCGTCGCGGTCGTGACCAAAACGGACGAGACGATTCCTGGATTCAATCTGGAACCGCTCGTGGGTAGTGGCTCACAGGGAGCCTTCGAGAGTATTCGCGACCGCGTTAAGGCCGATCTCAACGGCGACGGCTCGGTCGCTTCGTTCTCCATCGTGGTCTCAGGCGTCGAATGGGGCGTCCTGGTGGACCCTATTGAGGCCCACGACAATGACGTGGTGGGCGCGCTCGTGGTGGCTCGCCACGGCCGCACTTGGTCCAAGCGCGAACGGTCGCTGACTAAGACGTTTGCCGGCCTCCTGAGCCACGTGGCGACCCAAGCGACCCGTGAGAACGTCCTGCTGCACCAGCGCCGACTGGACGAGCTGGTGAGCCAGGTGGCCGAGCGCTTGATGTCAGCGTCGTCGTCAAACCGCAAGGAAGTGCTGACCTGGACGACGCGTGTCCTGGCCGAGTTCCTGGGCGCCGACGTGGCTTTCCTGCGCCGCAACGACCACGTGCGCGGCATGAGCGTCCTCGAAGCCGAGTGGCCCTACCGCGAGGTTCCTGACGTCGACCCATTGGGTGAAGTGGCCTTCGACGCCGACCCGATCTTCATGATGACCCGCGACCTTAAAGGCCCTTACCTCGCGGGCATCGCCGATAATCCCGAGGAGTACCTCGAACGGGTCGAGAAGGGCACGGGCATCGCGCTCGTGGATGGCGCCGCCGTTCCCTTGCTACTTGGCGACTCCACCTGGGGCGTGCTCGCTTTCCTGCACTTCGGCCTGCACGCCTGGGTCCCCGCGGAGATCAACGCGCTCCAGGCGGTCGCGTCGATGCTCGTCCAGCTCCAGGGTCGGATCGAAGCCGAGGAGCGCACCGCCTACAACGCCAACCACGACGACCTGACGGGTTTGCCCAACCGGCGCGCCCTCATCCGTGAGTTGAAGGACCGCCTCGACGCCGGCCGCGGGACGGCCGTGCTTATCATCGACCTCGACCGCTTCAAGATCATGAACGACTTCCTCGGCCACGCCAGCGGCGACCGGCTACTCATCACCATTGCCGACCGGATCCGTACCAGCATCCGGGCCGACGACTTCGTCGCGCGCCTGGGCGGCGACGAGTTCGTCTTCGTGGTGGATGACGCGATGAGCGAGATGGAAGTGTTCGCCAGCGCGTACCGCGTCCTCAAGCTGATCGCCGCGCCCGTGGATATCGGTGGCCAGTTGGTCAGCCACACCGCGAGCATCGGGGTCGCGCTGTCCGGTCTGGGTTCGCCGAGCAGCCTGGACCTGCTCGGGTGGGCGGACGTCGCCATGTACGCGGCCAAGGCTCGGGGCCGCAACCAGGTCGTGGTCTTCGACGAAGCGATGCGCGAGGCGGCCAATGAGAAGTCGCGCACGGAGTTGACCCTCCGCGAGGCCATCGAGGGCGGGGGACTGCGCCTGCACTTCCAGCCCGAGGTCGACCTCAACACCGGTAAATTACTGGCCGTCGAGGCCCTGGTGCGCTGGCAGCACCCCTCGCGCGGGCTGCTGACCGCCGCGGACTTCATCACGGTGGCCGAGGAGACCGGATTGGTCGTGAATATCGGGCGATGGGTCTTCGCCGAGGCCTGTCGCCAGCTGGCCGCTTGGAAGCGTGAGTACCCCGATCTCGACCTGGTCGTGAGGGTGAACATGTCGCCGGCTGAGTTCGTGATGGACGATCTGGTTGAGTTCGTCGAGGGCTGCATGCGCGTCAACGACGTGCCGGGCGAGAACCTCTGCATCGAGATCACCGAGTACGCCGTGCTGGACGAGCCCGAGAAGACGGCCCGGATCCTGCGCCGTTTCCAGTCGCTGGGCATAGAAGTGGCCCTGGACGACTTCGGAACCGGGTTCGCCTCGATGTCAGAGCTCAAGAACCTGCCGGTGGACCTGCTCAAGCTGGATCTGAGCTTCGTCCAGGGCATCAACACCGACCCGTTCGACCGGGCCATCGTCGAATCGATCATCCGCCTGGGCAAGGCGCTCAGTTTGGAGGTGATCGCCGAGGGGATAGAGAACGGACAGATCGTCGACAAGCTGGTCGAACTTGGCTGCCACCGCGGACAGGGCTACCTTATCTCTATGCCCCGATCCCCGAATGACCTCATCCCGCTGCTCGTGGCGGGCAACGTTCCGATGTCGTTGCTGCAACCTGAAGAAACGGAGCCCCTCGAACTGGCGGCGAGGCCGTGTTGAGTTCGATGAACGACGCAGCTGCGGAGGACGACGAACTTTACGGGCAGCATTACGAGCCGTGGTTGTTCCAGACGATGCTCGACGAGTTGTCGGCCAGCGAGCTCGGCATCGGCTTTGTCTATTCGGTGCTCGATCTGCTCGCGCAGCGTTATGAATTGACCGACGCGGTCGTGGTGCTCGTGCACGAGTCGTTCGGCACCCAGTCGTTTCGACTCGGGCGAAAGACCATGTCGGCGGACTTAGCCGAGACCCTGGGCGGCGCGGCGGGCGTCTACTGCGTGCCCGACATCGTGCCTGACGTCGAACGTGACGCCGTGCGGACGGCCTGCCAACTCGCTCTGTCGCTGCACCTCGCTCGCTTCAGTGCGGCCCACGACCCGCTCACCAACATCGCGAACCGCCGGGCCTTCGACACCGCGCTGCAAGCCTCGGCCGTGCGCAGCGCCCGCTACGGCTGGGCCTTCACGCTGGTGCTCTGCGACCTCAACAACTTCAAGGCCGTCAACGACCGCTCCGGTCACGCTTTCGGCGACGACATCCTGCGCCAGTTCGGTTTCGCCTTGCGGCTCTCGGTGCGTCAAGGCGACACCGCGGCGCGCATCGGCGGTGACGAGTTCGCGGTCATCTTGAGCAACGCCGAGGGCAACGAATCGGCGGGCTTCATCGAACGCCTGCGCGCCCAGCTCGAAACGGCCGACGTGGCCATCGAGTTCACCATTGGCATCGCCGCGTCACCGCGCGACTCCACGGACCCCGCCGAACTATTTCGTATCGCCGATGCCCGGCTCTACGAGAAGAAGGGTATAAAGCACTGATCATGTCACCCACGGAAGAAGACTTCGAACTCGAACTGCGCTCGTTGCCGGGCGTGTTGAACGTTGGCATCAGCCACCGCCCGAGCGGTGACGTTGATTCGGTCAAGCTGGTCATCCACGGACAGGACTGCGCCGCGATCAAGACCATCGCCTCACAGATCGCCAGCCTCTACTACCCCGAAGCCTCCGTCACGGTGGAGGACGCCAGCCAGGCCCTCTCGGGTCGGGGGGCGGAGCGCGCGCGCGTGGCCTTGGTGCGCGCTGACTTCAACGCCGATGACGGCGTCTGCGAAGTCCAGCTGAGCTACGACGGACGTACCGGTCTCGGCCGGGCGGGCAGCGGTCAGTTGTTCGGCGGTGCCGAGGCGACCCTCACGGCGCTGCGGGACCTCGGATTCGACGTGCCCTTCTACCTGCTGGCCGCCGTCAGCGTGGCGACGGTTCGGGGCTGGCCCGTCATCGTGACGCTGCGCTCGCCGACGAGCGACCGCGACATGCTGGGCATCGCCCAGTCCGAGCGCGATCTGGTCTCGGCGTCCATGGCGACGCTTGACGCGCTCAACCGCTTTCTCGCCATGAACCGGGAACAGGACTAGCGTCTTCACCCTGTCGCCGCCGCGTTGATCGTGCGGTCGTGATTACGGCGGAGCCATCTACGCGTCGTCGGAACCTTCGCTGCGCCAACGGCGCCAGAACGAGGGGTACTCGCCCTGCAGCGCGACCAGCTCATCGTGCATGCCGGGGTCCTCGACGGGCAGCTCACGGAAGGGCGATGCAGCACGGGTCATACGTTCGCAACGTCGGATTGGGAATAACTGCGTGGCACGGCGCCGGCCCCGGCGCGGTGAGTGGATGGTGAGCCGACCTGTAAGCGGGGTTCTGTCCGCCTTCCGAATGGAAGGTTGGGCGGCCATCCATCTAAGCGATCTACCTCGGGAGTGTCTCGTTACCGAGATGAGCGGGCCGCTCTCCCACGTTCGATCTTGCTCCGGGTGGGGTTTACCTAGCCACCTCGATCACTCAAGATGCTGGTGCGCCCTTACCGCACCGTTTCACCCTTACCTGTACTTGGGTATCCAAGCCATCGGCGGTCTCTTTTCTGTGGCACTGTCCTGCACGTCACCGCGACTCACGTTTCGTGAGCACCCAGCCCTATGGAGCCCCGACTTTCCTCACCGCCCGTTGCCGAGCGGCGTGGCCACCCAGTCGACTCACCATCCGGGTCCAGTCTGACACACCGATTCATCGTCGACAAGGGTTGACGGGCTGACGCGGGAGGTAGCCTCGCCACGTGGATTCCAATGAAGAGTTGAGTGTTGAGCCGATACTCGAAGTGGGCGAATATTACAATCTCTTGACGGCGCAACTCGAATCGGCCTACGGTCGCCGGTACCCCCGCTGGGTCCGCGGCGAAGTCGCCAAGGTCTACGAGAAGACCCATCTCTACGTCGACCTGGTCGACGCGGGGTCGTCGTCCTCAGACTCGAAGCGCCCCGTGCTCAACGCGCATTGCTGGGCCTCACAGTGGAACCCCCTCAAGAAGAAGCTGGCCGCCGACGGCGTGACCCTCCAGGCGGGCATGATCGTCACCTTCTTTGGTTACGTCGACGTTTACGCACCCCAAGGGCGCATCGGCTTCACTGTGACCGAGATCGACGTGGCGGGCGTGCTCGGCGACGTCGCGCGACGCCGTCAGGAGCTCATCGCGCAGCTGGCGAAAGAGGGGCTGCTCGAGGCCAACAAGCGGATCCGCCTTTCACCGGTGCCCCTGCGGGTGGGCCTCGTCGCGAGTCCCCAGACGGAGGGCTACAGCGACTTCACCGGCCAACTGCTCAACTCGGGATTCGGTTTCGACATCCGGTTGGTCAAGACCGCCGTCCAGGGCGAGGCCGCCCCGGCGCAGATCGTGCGCGCGCTCGAGACCCTCGACGCGGCGAGCGTCGACATCATCTGCCTGGTGCGGGGAGGGGGATCGAAGGGCGACCTCATCTGCTTCGACGACGAAGGGGTGGCCCGGGCCATCGCCGCCTCGGCGACGCCGGTGTTCACGGGGATCGGGCACACGGGCGATGAGTCCGTCGCCGACCTGGTCGCGCACACGCGGGCCATCACGCCGACGAAACTCGGCGAGGAGGTCGTTGCACTGGTGGCCGGCTGGTACGAGGTCAACGTCCGTCTCAACGCGAAGCGGATCGTCAACTGGACCGAGGCGCTGCTCGACGAGGCCTCGGAGTACGTGGGCGAACGTCGCCGAACGATGATCTTCGCGGTCCGCGACCGCCTGCGCGGCGAGGAGCGACATCTCGCCACGACCCACCAGCATCTCTGGATCCAGGCCCGACACCTCCTCAACTCCGCCGGCCAGCTGTTAAGCGCCAATCGTCAACTGCTCAGCGCGTACGATCCCACGAGGCGCCTGGCCCAGGGCTGGTCCATCGTGACGGGTCCCGACGGCGCGGTGCTTCGATCGATCACCGCCGCGCACGTCGGCGATCAGGTGCGGGTGCGCCTCAGTGACGGCACGTTCGAATCAACGATCAACGAGATGAATGGAGTTTCATGAGCGACATTGGTGGATGGAGTGAGGCGGCCGACGAGTTGAACGCGATCGTGACGTCCTTCGACGAGGGCGAGGTGTCGGTGGATGACCTTTTCGCCAAGCTGGAAAGGGCCACGGCGATCATCGAGGCGCTCGAGGCGCGGCTGACGACGACCAAGGCCAAGGTGGAAGAGCTCGCGCCGCGGATCGCGCGGGTGGCCGACGACGAATGAGCGGGCGGCTGTACTTTCGCCAGCTCCTCTCGGGTCGCGACTTCGCAGTGGGCGATCCGTTGGCCGCCCAGATGGTCAACTTCGTCTACGTCGTCGGTGACCGCGAGTCGGGGGAGGCCCTCTTGGTCGATCCGGCCTACCGCCCCGCGGAACTGGTCGAGGTGATCGAGGCCGATGGCCTGAAGGTGATAGGCGCGCTCGCCACGCACTATCACCCCGACCACGTGGGCGGGACGATGGCGGGGCTCAATATCGCGGGCATCGCGGAGTTGCTCGACGTGATCGACGTGCCGGTGCACGTCCAGGAGAGCGAAGTCGAGTGGGTGACGCGTTGCACCGGCGTGGGGGCCGACGCCCTGGTGGGGCACGAGTCCGGCGATCAGGTCCGGGCGGGCGATGTGGTCGTCACGCTCATCCACACGCCGGGCCACACGCCGGGTAGCCAGTGCCTGCTCGTCGACCAGAAACTGTTGAGCGGCGACACCTTGTTCCTGGAAGGGTGCGGACGCACCGACCTGCCGGGAGCGGATCCCCAGGAGATGTACGTCACGTTGAGCCAGCGCCTGAACGCGATCAGCGACGACACCATCCTGTACCCGGGTCACTTCTACGCCAGCGAGCCCAGCGCGGCGATGGGTGAGGTACGGGCCAGCAATTTCGTGCTCGCGCCCTCGACGCCCGAACGCTGGCTCGCCATGTTCGCCTGATGACGAGGCTTACGTCGTCCGACCACGTCATCGTCGTCGGCGCGGGGCTCGCTGGCTGGCGCTTCGTGGAGGCCTTGCGGCGAGAGGGCTTTGACGGCGCCGTCACGCTGGTGGGGGAAGAAACTGATCCTCCCTACGACCGGCCCCCGCTCTCGAAGAACGTGCTGGTGGGCAAGTGGGATCTCGAAAAGACGATCCTGGCCAGCGGGGAGCGGATCGCCGCGGCGCACGTGACGATGCGTCTGGGCGTGTCGGCGACGGGACTGGACGTCGCGACTACGACGGTTCACCTGGGTGACGGGTCGTCGATCAGCGGCACGCACGTGGTCATCGCGACAGGCACCCGAGCGCGGACGCTGCCCTTCAGCGCGGGCGAACGCGTGCGCACCCTGCGTCGCTTTGACGACCTGCGGCGGCTCAACGCCGACCTGGCGACGCTGGACGCGGGGGCCGTGGTCGCCGTCATTGGCGGGGGATTCATCGGGGCCGAGGTGGCGACGGCTCTTCACACGAGAGGCTTTCGTCCGATCGTGCTCGAAGCCGCGCCGCGGCCGCTGATCGGCGTGCTGGGTGACGAGGTCTCTTCCTGGCTTGTGCGGTTGCCCGCCGACGTCGGCGTCGAGCTCCGGGTTGATCAGAAGATCGAGGATGTGACGGCGTCGTCCGAGGGACTGCGCGTCGACTTCGTCGGCGGGACCTCGCTCGAGGCGGGCGTGGTGGTGGTGGGCGTCGGTGCGGTCGCCAACGTCGAGTGGCTGGGCGACTCGGGCCTCAGGATCGACAACGGTGTTGTGGTGGACGAACACATGGCCGCCGCGGAGCGGGTCGCGGCCATCGGTGACGTGGCGCGCTTCGTGTGGCCGAGCGTGAGCGGCTCGGAGCTCGTGCGTATCGAGCACTGGGAGGTCGCCAACGTGCAGGCGTCGACGCTGGCCCGGCACTGGGTGACGGGCGAGGCCGCGACCGCGTTGCTGGTGCCCTATTTCTGGTCCGATCAGTACGGCAAGAAGATCCAGTTGCTCGGTCACCCGCGCGCCGATGACGACGTGGTGCGCGCCAGCGGTGGCGACGACGAGGGCAAGTGGTTGGCCCTCTACAGTCGCGACGGCGTGGTGACGGGCGTGGTGACCTTGGGCAACCCGCGCGGGCTCATGCTGTCCAAACCCCTGCTTGAGTCGCCGACATCGCTCGCCGAGGCACTGGTCTCGTCGCCGTGGTCGAGCTAGAACTCGATCGCGCTCAGTTCGGGGATCGTCTTCTCCACCCGGATCACGGTGCGGGCCCACGCGGCGCGCGCTATCGCGCGTTGTGCAGCGCTGAGCTGGGGGGTGAACACCTCGGCCGGTGACCAGAGTCGCTCGACGTCGTCAAGGGTAAGGAAACCGGCGCTGACCAGGGCCATGAGGCCGGCCCCGCGCGTCGTGGCCTCGCGTTCGGAGGAGACCGTGACGCGCAGTCCCGTGACGTCGGCGAGGCACTGGACGAAGAAGCGATTCGCGGTCATGCCACCGTCGACGCGCAGTTCGTCGAGCGTGACGCCGAGCTCGGCTTGCGCCGCGTCGACTAGGTCGGCGCCGCGCTGGGCGATGCCCTCGAGCACCGCGCGTACGAGGTGCGCCTTGGTGGTGCCTCGGGTGATGCCGAAGAAGCCGCCGCGAGCGCCGAAATCCCACTGGGGTGTGCCGAGCCCGGAGAGGGCCGGAACGAAACTCACCCCTTCGCTCGACCTCGCCGACCTCGCCAGCGCCTCGCTCTGGGCCGGCTCGTCGATCAACGCCAAGTCGTCGCGCAGCCACTCCAGGCACGCCCCAGCCGCGAAGACGATCGCCTCGACTCCCCAGGTGACCTCGCCGTCGCGGCTGCGCAGCACCGTAGGGAAGCACCCCGACGGAAGGATCGAAAGGGACTCCGGCCGGGGCCGATTACTGACCATGTCGAGCATCGCGCCGGTCCCGAACGTGATCTTGGCGCCTCCGCTGACGCACGACAGGCCGAAGAGGGCGGCCGGCTGGTCGCCAATGAGCGCGGTGATGCGCGGCGAACCCGCCAGCGCGGTCGCCTCCCCGTGTGGGGCCATGGTGTCGACGATGCGCGGCATCATCACGGGATCGAGGCCGAGGATCGAGAGGGTGCGTTCGTTCCACGTCGCGAGGTCGAGCGACACGAGGCCGTTCACGCCGGCGTTCGAACGATCGGTGACGTGCACCGCACCTTCGGTGAGCAGCCACGTCACCCACGTCTCGACGGTGGCGAATCGTAGGTCTTTCTGCTCGCGTCCTGACGCGGCGACGAGCCACCGGGCTTTCGTCGCTGACTGGTTCGGCATGAGGTGAAGGCCCTCTCCCTGCAGCACCAGGCAGTCGATCACGGTGCGCAGGTCCTGCCAACCGAGGGCCGGGCCCACCGGAACGCCGTCGACGGGGTCGAAGATGATCGTGGTGGCCCGCTGGGTGGTGATGCCCACCACGTCGCAGAGCCCCCCATCCTCCAGGGTCCCCGCCGCGAGTTCCATGACGATCCGGCCTATCTCTGCGGCGTCGAGTTCCACCTCCCCGGGCTGGGGAGTCGTGACGGTGAGTTGTTGTTGATGGACGTGACTGACGATTCCCTGCAGGTCAACGATCGAGGTGCGGATCGAGGTGGTGCCGACGTCGATCGCCAGGGCCCTCACCACGGTTCGTCTCCCACACCGAGCACGCCGGGGTTCATTACGTGCTGCGGATCGAGGACGTGCTTTAATGACTCGAGCAATCCGAAGGCGTCGCCCAGCGCCTGCTTGACGAAACGGGCACGGCTTCGACCCACGCCGTGATGGTGGCTGAGGGACCCGCCGCTCGAAAGCACGGCCCTCGTGGCGACGTCCCAGGCCAGGCGGTAGTACGCGACGGTATCGGGCTCGGGACGTCCGGCGAAGGTGAAGTAGAGGCACGCGCCGTCCAGATAGGCGTGCGACTGGTGCACCGAGACCGCCAGCGTCGAGGGCAACGCCTCGAGGGCGCTCACCACCCGTTCGCGCATGGTCGGGAGCGTCGACCACGGTCCGGCCACCTCGATGGTGTCGACCACGAGGCCGCCCTCCCACAGCGGGGCCAACGCGCTCACGTCGTTGCGATGGTCCAGCCAGGTGGTGACGAGCGAATCGGCTAACGCAGTAGCCCGGGCGCACTCCTCGTCGACGACGCTCATGGTGGCCTCGCAGAGCGCCCGGTCGCCTTCGTCGAGGACGATGAGCACGTGGGCGCCGGCGTCGAAGATCCGCCGGGACTCGCGTCCGTCGTAGAGGCGCAGCACGGCCGGTGAGGCCCCGCGTTGAAGGATCCGTCGGCACGCCTCGAGGCCGTCGTCGAAGGACGCGAAGGCGAAGGCGCGACGCAAGGTGTGCGGCGCCAAGGCGCGCACCACCAGGGTGGCTCGCGTGATCACACCCAGGGCCCCTTCGCTCCCCACGAAGAGCTGCAGGAGGTCGGGGCCTACGGCCTGTCGAGGCCCGCAATCACCGAGGTCGAGCACGTCGCCGTTGGCCAGCACCACCGTGAGGCCCCGCACCATGTCCTCGATCTTTCCGTAGCGATTGGAGGACTGGCCGGCGCCCCGGCACGCCAGCCAGCCCCCGACGGTCGAGATATTGAACGACTGGGGGAAGTGACCCAGGGTGAAGCCCCGGGCGTTGAGATACTCCTCGACGTCGGGCCCGAAGACGCCGGCCTCCACGCTGAGCGTTCCCGACACCTCGTCGAGCTGAAGGATCCGGTCGAGGCCGGTGAGATCCAGGGCCATTCCTCCGTCGGGCGCCACGGCGCCCCCGACGACGCCGGAGCGTCCGCCCTGGGGGGTCACGGCTATGCGGTGTCGGCTCGCGATGACCAGGACGAGGCTGATCTCCTGCGTCGACGTGGGCCGCACGACCACGCCCGGCCAATGCGGCACGCGGCCCTGGGCGACGTCGACGATGCTCAACGGCCACCAGTCGCGGCCGTGGTCGGCGCGCGTCGACAACGACGTATCGAAGGCCACACCGGCCTCTTCGAGATCCTCGAGTACCGCTTTCGGTGAAGGTTCGGGACCGGTGCCTGGAAGCCCTGGCGGGTACTGGTTTGGAGGGGGCGGTCTCGTCATAACGAACCTAAATCTGCAGGCCGGCACTCGAGAACTCGTGTGTTACCAACGCCCGGTAACGCTGTACCTGCCGGTCGCACTCCTCCGGGCTCCACTGGAGCGTTGTCGCGACCACGGTGGCGATGGCTGGTGCGCACTTCAACGTCGAGCGGGCGTCGTGGAGGTGGGCTCGGGTGCGGCGCGTCAGGAGGTCGATCAGCGACGTCGCCATCTCGTGCTGGGCGCCGTAGAGGAACTCCGCATTCAGGTAGCTCTGTCCGGGAATGGCGACGTCAGCCAGGGAGGGATCGTCGCGCACGAGGGCCAGCAGTTGAGCCGACTCGCTGCCGTAGCGCTGGTACAGATGCGCTTCCAACTCATTGCTCGGACGCCACTCGCCGCTGCCGTGGAGTCGGAGGTCCTTCGTGCGCACCTTGCCCAGTCCGTCGAGATAGGGCCGAAGCGCGTCGACGGTGTCCTCGGCCATCTGACGGTACGTCGTCCACTTCCCACCGGTTATGTGCACGACGCCGTCCTTGGTGTCGGTAACGCGGTGGCGCCGTGAGAGGTCCGCCGTTCGCTCGCTCATCGCGCGTCCTGGCTCGGGTGAGAGCAGGGGCCGAAGACCCGCCCAGAGGCCCGTGACGTCCTCGGGCGTCAGGTTCGAGGAGGTGGAGTCGTTCACCGTCTTGAGCAGGTACGCGACATCCGCGGGCGTGCACTCGGGGCTGTCGAGGGTGCCGTCGTAGGCCGTATCGGTCGTGCCGATGAAGGTGAACGGCGCGTCCTCGAAGGGAACGATGAAGATGCTCCGCCGATCGCCAGGCACGCTCAAGACGGCGGCCACCTTGGCGTCCAGGCGGGTCTGGGGCACCGCCACGTGCACGCCCTTCGCGGGCGTGATGCGGTGCGACGTCGTGGACTCGGCCATGGTGAACACCTCGTCGGCCCACACGCCGGTGGCGTTGACGACCGTCCTGGTCGTGATGGAGAACGTCGATCCGTCCAGCTCGTCGCGACAGAGCACCTCGCTGACGCGACCGCTGGGGCCGTGCACGATGTCGACGGCCCGCACGTAGTTCGCGACGTCGGCGTTAAAGTCCAGCGCCGCACTTCGGGCCAAGGTGAGCGCCACCCGGGCGTCGTCGCCGCGGGCGTCGAAGTAGAGGAAACCGGCCACGAGACGCTCACCGTTGAGCGACGGGAAGTACCCCAATGCCTCGCCCTTGGTGAGTTTGCGAAATCGCTTGCCGATGCGCCAACCCCCGGTCAGGTCGTAGAGACGAAGTGCGGTGGCGTAGCCCCTGACCAGTGCCTTGGACGCGACGCCGTTACTGCCGAAGAGCGGGATGAGGAAGGGGAGGGGTCGCACCAAGAAGGGCGCGTTCTCCAGGAGTCGCTGGCGTTCGCGAAGGTTCTCGTAGACCAGACGGAACTCCTTCTGCTGCAGGTAGCGCAGGCCCCCGTGCACCATCTTCGAGGACTTCGAGCTGGTGCCCGAGGCGAAGTCGCCGGCGTCGATGAGCGCGACCTTAAGTCCGCGCGAGGCGCTGTCGAGCGCGACACCGGCGCCCGTCATGCCCGCTCCAATGACCACGACGTCATAGTGCGAGCCGCCTAAGCGGCGCAGGGATTGCGCGCGTTCAAAAGTGGCCATGCAGACATGTTGGCACACCGTTCGAAGTAACTTGAGGGGCATGGACTTCGCTCTCTCACCAGAACTACTCGCGCTGCAGGAATCGGTGCGTCGCCTCGCGCAAGACAAGATAAGGCCGAGGGCCCGCGAGATCGACGCCTCTGGTATCTATCCTCAGGACATCTTCGACGAGTTCAAGAAGGCCGATCTCCTGGGCCTGTGCATACCCGAGGAGTACGGTGGCTCGGGCGCGGGAATGTTGGGATTGACCATCGCGATCGAAGAGGTGACCAAGTATTCGAACGTGCTCGGGCTCATGCTGCTGTTGACCCGCCTGCCGACGGGACCCATAATGATCGCCGGCACCGAGCAGCAGAAGCAGCGCTACCTGCCCGGGATCGCCCGGGGCACCTCGCGCGCGGCCTTCTGCCTCTCAGAGCCGGGGGCCGGGTCGGACGTCGCCGGCATGCAGACACGCGCGATACCCGACCCCGGCGTGCCGGGCGGCTTCCTGCTGAGTGGCACGAAGTGTTGGATCTCGGGAGGGATGCAGGCCGATTGGTTCACCGTCTTCGCCAAGACCGGCGAGCCGACCTCGCGGCTCCACACCGACATCGGTGGCTTCATCGTCGAGGCCGACAGCCCCGGCCTCACCAGACCAAGGGTGGACAAGAAGATGGGCGTGAAGGGCATCGATACGGCCGAGATCGTCTTCGACCACGTGGCCGTCGGTCCCGATCAGGTGATCGGCGGAGGCTTCATGCTCGCGATGCAGTCGCTCAACGCGATGCGTCCGATCGTGGCCGCGCGGGGAATCGGCCTCGCGGAAGGGGCGCTCATGTACGCGACCGAGTACGTGAAGAATCGCGCCGCCTTCGGCAAGACCATCGCCGAGTTCCAGGGCATCCAGTGGGAGATCGCCAAGTGCGCCACCGAGATCGAGGCCGCGCGACTCTTGACGTATCGAGCGGCCTGCCTGGCCGACGACGGCAAGTTCTCCAAGCAGTACGTGCCGATGCTGTCGATGTGCAAGTACTACGCCTCCGAGGTGGCCGTCAAGACCTCGGGTCTCGCGCTGCAGCTCTTGGGCGCGGCCGGCTACATGGAGGACCACCCGACCGAGATGTACTACCGCGACGCGCGCCAACTGACGATCGTCGAGGGCACCAGCCAGGTGCAGTTGGGGCTCATCGGTCGAGGCGTGCTGGGCCACGACATGTGGTGGGACTGAAGCCCGGTCGTTCGACGTAAACCTACACTGGCTCCGTGGGACCACTAGAAGGACTCAAGGTCCTGGAACTCGCGGGCATCGGTCCGAGCCCCTACGCCTGCATGTTGCTCGCCGATCTTGGCGCGGACGTGCTGCGCCTTGAGCGAGGCGACGTCGATGCGGCGCCCGAGACGTCCTGGGACCTCCTTAATCGCTCCCGGCCCTCGGTGGCAATGGACCTCAAGAACGACGCCGGGCGCGAACTGGTGCTCGAGCTCTGTGCCCAGGCCGACGTGTTGATCGAAGGGTTTCGTCCCGGGGTGACCGAACGTCTCGGCCTAGGACCCCAGGACGTCTGGGCCCGCAATCCCCGTTTGGTTTACGGTCGCATGACGGGCTACGGCCAGGCGGGGCCTCTTTCCTCTAGCGCCGGTCACGACATCAACTACATCGCCGTCTCGGGAGCGTTGTGGCCGCTCGGTCGAACCGGCGAGAAGCCTGTGGCGCCGATGAACCTGGTCGGCGATTTCGGGGGCGGCGCGCTGTTCCTCGTCTTCGGCGTGCTCGCGGGCGTGCTGTCGGCTCGCGCCACCGGCCAGGGCCAAGTCGTCGACGCGGCGATGGTCGATGGCTCGGCGTCCATGATGGCGATGACGCATTCCTTCCTCAACGCGGGATTCTGGCGTGAGGAACGCGGGGTCAACATCCTCGATTCGGGCGCCCCGTTCTACGAGGTCTACGAGACCAGCGACGAGAAGTTCGTGGCGGTGGGCGCCGTCGAGGCGAAGTTCTACGAGGCCTTGCTCGACGGCCTAGGCCTCGCCGACGAAGCACTGCCGGAACAACTGGACCGCTCGCAGTGGCCGCTCGTGAAGCAGCGCTTCGAGGCGATCTTTCGCACCAAGACGAGGGACGAATGGACGGCGATATTTAGCGACGTGGACGCCTGCGTGTCGCCGGTGCTGTCGCCGCGAGAGGCCGCTCGCCACCCCTACAACGTCGAGCGTGACGTCTTCGATACGACGGGCGTGCTTCAGCCGCGGCCCGCGCCGCGATTCTCCCGGACTCCGGGATCGGTCCAAGGGCCGCCACGATCGCCGGGGTCGGGCACGCGCGAGGGACTGCTCAATTGGGGCGTGAGCCTCGAACGTCAGGTCTCACTTCGCGAGGCGGGCGCCTTCGGTTAGATGTTGACGACGGGGCAGGTGAGGGTGCGGGTGATGCCCGGGACCTTCTGGATGGCCCCCACGATGAACTTGCCGAGGTCGTCGACGCTCTCGGCCGTGCAGCGCACGATGACGTCGTACGGTCCGGTGACCTCGTAGGACTCCAACACGCCCGGTACGGCGCGCGTCGCCAGTACCACGGCTTCGCTCGAACCAATTTCCGACTGAATCAAGATGTACGCCTGGACCGACATAGGTGCCTTTCGTTTCGAGTCACTCCATATTGCCAGTTCGACCGCGACCTTCGCTAATCGTCGCGGTAGCGCTTCCCGATGTGCCACTGGAAGCAGTAGTCGCAGCGATAGCTGCCCAGTTCGACGCCGTTAAGGGTCCAGGCGAATTGGGCGGCGCTCTGAGCCTCGGCCTGCGTGCGGTACGAGTTCTTGGGCGTGCCGTCTCGATTGAAGTGAGACGCCACGCGACCGATAGGGCGAGTGGCCGGGATCGGTCGGCGGCGGCGTTTCATGCAAACCCGACGATACAGTGGCTGTGGCTATGACCTTGATTCCTCAACGCGATACCGAGCTCCTCGTCCGACCGGCGCCCACGCTCGACGACGGCGACCACGAGCGGTTCACCCACATCGTGCTGGAGGGCTACACACCCAAGGACGGTGAGTTCGTGGCCCTCGAGAATTCGGTGGTCGGGGCCATGATCAATTCGACGCCCGTGAAGGCCCTCTGCGGCAAGGTCTGGGTCCCGGGCCGCGACCCGCAGAAGTTCCCGCTCTGTCCCACGTGCAAGGAAATTGCGGAGTCGATGGGTTGGACGCTGCCCACGGGGTAGGCGTCAGTGGGCCTACCTCAGCCCGTAGGCTTGGGCGCTATGAAAAGCATCCTCTTTCTGGTGGGATCGTTGCGCGCCGAGTCGCTGAACCGGCGCCTCGCTCTCGTGGCGGCCAACCACCTGCCCAACGGCTACGAGGCGGCCTTCTTTGATCTCAAGGACGTGCCCTTCTTCAACGAGGATCTGAAGGGACACGCGCCCGAGAGCGTGCTGCAGCTTCGCGAGGCCATTCGGGCCGCCGACGGCGTCTTTTGGACGACGCCGGAGTACAACTACGCGCTCCCCGGCATCGTCAAGAACGCGATCGACTGGACGACCCGGCCTATGCTGCCCCAGCACCCGATCGTCGGCAAACCAATGAACGCCGCCGTGGCCACCAACTCGGCCACCAACGGCATCCGTTCCCTCAGTGACCTCAAGCGCATCTGGGCCAACTGCGGGGGCGTGCCGGTGACGACCTTCGACTTCGTGCTCCAACAGGCGTCGAGCAAGTTCATCGAAGAACACGGTGTCGAGACCCTCGAGCCCACGTCGATGGGACTGTTGCACCTCGCACTTGACAGCCTGGTGCGGGCCATCGAGGGCGACGCTGGCGCGACGGCGGTGGCCAACTGGACCGCTAGGTTCGGTGCCGCGTGAACGGGCGGGCGCTCTTCCTTCGACACCACTACGAGGACCGGCCTGGCCTGGTGGGCGAGGCGTTCGAGGCCCGGGGCTACGAGGTGGATCTCACGATGATGGACGAGCAGAGCCCGACACCTTCGCTGGAGGGTTACGACGTGCTGGTGGTGCTCGGCTCCAAGCACGCCGTCTACGACCAGGAGGTCGAGGCAGCCTGGTTCGGCCGCGAGCGTGAGGTCATCGCGCACGCCGACCGGATCGGCGTACCGATCCTGGGGATCTGCTTCGGGGCCCAGGCGCTGTGCCTGCATCACGGCGGCGTGGTCGAACGCTCACCCAGCCCGGAAGTCGGGTGGTACGAGATCGAAGCGCACAACGACTCCGGACTCTCGTCCGGCCCCTGGTTCGAGTTCCATTTCGACCACTGCACCCTTCCGCCGCAGGCACAGCTGTGGGCTACGTCGCCGCGCGCGATCCAGGCCTTCGCCGTCGGCAAGAACGTGGCGGTGCAGTTCCACCCTGAAATCGACGACGAGCAATTGGCTGACTGGTTCGCCAGTGGCGATGACAACGGTGCGCGAGACTTTGGGGTCGACCCGACGGAGCTCTTAGAAGAGACCGCTCGCGAGACGCCGGGCGCGCGGATGCGCACGGCGCAGTTGGTCGATCTCTTCCTCGCTCACGCTGGCCGCTAACCATCTCGTTGGTGTTCCGGTATCCGATTCGGGCACCGGCAAGGGCGTCACTAGGCTGTCCTGGTGGATAGCACCGTGGCTGTGGAGTCCTCGAGCCCCGTGCGTATCGAACGTCCAGCCACGGGAGGGGGCGTGGGCCGCCTGAGCGACGGTCGGGTCGTGTTCGTACGCCACAGCCTGCCCGGCGAGCTCGTCGAGGTCGACGTCACCGAAACGACCGCCACGTTCGCGAGGGGCGAGGCCGTGAAAGTGCTCGAAGCCAGTCCCCAACGCGTACCGGCGCCGTGCGACTACGCGCACCCGGGCGGCTGCGGAGGATGCGACCTGCAGCACGCCTCGCGTGACGCGCAGTTCTCGTGGAAGGCGACCATCGTCGCCGAGCACCTCCAGCGCATCGCCGGGGTCGAGCGCGGCGTCGAAGTCCTCGCGGCGCCGAGCCCCGCGGAGGGTTCCAGAACTCGACTGCGTTGCGGCGTGAACGAGGAAGGACGATTGTCGTTACGCCAGGCCCGTTCCCACGACCTGGTCGAGGTCGACCGGTGCTGGATCTCTGACAGCCGCTTCGCCCCGGCGTTCGAGACTGCCTGGGACGGAGCCGAAGAGGTCGAAGTGCGAGCCATCGGCGACGGCGAACCTTTTGCCGTGGTGCGACGCGACACGCATCGCGGGACGATGTTCGAAGTCTGCTCGCTCCGCGGCGAACCGCTGGAGCCGTCGACCCAGTCGCGCGTGACGGTGCGCGGCACGACCTTTTCGGTCTCGCCCCGGTCCTTCTGGCAGTCGCACCGTGACGCGCCCGAGATGCTCTCGGAGGCCGTACTTGAGTTCGCCGGCGTGTCGCCGGGCGACCACGTCTGCGACCTGTACAGCGGCGTCGGGCTCTTCGCCGTGCCGCTGGCCAACGCGGTTGGCCCTGCGGGCCACGTCACGGCGGTCGAATCGTCTCCCTACGCGGTGCGCGACGCCCGCCAAAACGGCGACGGACTTCGTCACCTGAAGGTGCGCGAGTGGTCCGTCACGCCCCGCGCGATCAATGACGCCGTGGCGCCGGGCGACGTGGTGGTGATGGACCCGCCGCGCGGGGGATTGGCTAAGGGCGTCGCGAGCGCGATCCTGCGTCGAGCCCCGCGAAGGGTCGTCTACGTCTCGTGCGACGCGGCCACCTTCGCCCGGGACCTGAAGCTCCTGAGGCAGGGCGGCTTCGAACTGTCCGATCTGCGGGTATTTGACCTGTTTCCCATGACCGAGCACGTCGAACTGGTCGCGGTACTTGACAGCACCATATAAAAGGTAGAGAGTGAAGTTGAGGGCGGAAGACCTCGGCCCTCATTCGAGGGGGTTGACCGTGTCAATCAAGTTGGATCACCACCACCGAATCACCGTCCAGAAGGTCTTCGGACACCCGCTGAATCACAACATCAAGTGGCACGACGTCTGTGTCCTGCTTGAGCGCTTTGGTGATGTACACGAAACACACAATGGCAACTGGGCCGTCACCGTGGACGGCGAGATTGTCTCCTTTGGATCGAGTCGCGCGCGTGACCTGAGCGAGGATCAGGTCATCAAGGTCCGGCGTTTCCTCCAATCGCTTGGGGTCACCCCCAAGGCCTCGAAGGCGGCCTAGCGCCCCTCCCTGTACGTTATGGTTCGTGGTTCGTCGACTCTTTGTACTCCTGCCACCTTCGGAGAGCAAAGAGATCGGCGGCTCGCGCTCACGAAAGGCGGGGACGTTCGACGCTTCGCTAGACGTTCCTCGTCGTGACGTCGTCGCGTCCCTGGCGGCGCTTCTAGCCAGTGGCGACGCAACGAGGATCGAGAACACGCTTCGAGTGCACGGCGCACTGCTAGAGAGGGCTATCGAGGCCTCGCACGCCATCGTCGAAGGACGGGCACGATTCCTCCCGGCGTGGCAACGATACAACGGCGTCGTGTGGAGCCATCTCGAACCCCACTCGTTGAAACTCGAGCAGCGGCGGCGCATCATCGTGCCGTGCGGTCTCCTAGGAGTGACGACGGCTCAAGACCCGGTCTGCGACTATCGACTCAAGATGAACGCAAGCCTGTCGCCCCTCGGGGGTCTCGCCACCTATTGGAGACCTTGGATAACCCCAGTGATCCTCCAGCTTTGTGAAGGTGCGACGGTGATCAATCTCCTGCCCAAGGATCACGACACGGCACTGGACGGTGCGGCCTTCGGTGCCCACCGACACCTGGTCACCATTCGATTTGTGTCGGACGCCACAACGGTCGTCGCGGGTCACGAGGCGAAAGCCGTCAAGGGAGTTCTCGCCCGGCACCTGCTCGTCGAAGGGCTCGGATCGCTCGACTCATTCGCGTGGCAAGGGTGGCGCGTGCGACCTGCGAGCGACGATAAGAGCCACGCGACGGCCAGGGCGAAGGCTCGCGACATCATCGTCGAATTCGAGGGTCTGTCTGAAGGTCCCGGTCAAGTCGAGTCGACCACGCCGCTCTGACGCGACAACGACCTTGTGTCCGAATCGGTTCATTCCGGTGGCCCTTTTTCACGCCGTACCGCGCGAAAGCGAATTATTCTGATTCGCCGATGGCGACGTGCGAGTACTCGAACGTCGTTTCTCGGCCTGGAGCTTCGCTTCTATGCTCTAACTGAGTCTGGCGGAATGAGGTGACAGTGACCGACTCCTTCGAGATCTACCAGGAAGCCTTCAAGCGCTCCACCCTGCGCGACGCCAGTTTCACCACCATGTCGGGCATTCCCCTCGACCCCGTGTACGGCCCCCACGACGGTGAGTTCCCCGGCGTCTACCCCTACACCCGGGGACCGCACGCCTCGATGTACCGCTCCAAGCTCTGGACCATGCGCATGTTCGCGGGTTTTGGCATCGCCACCGACACCAATAGGCGCTTCAAGGAGATCATCCGCTCCGGCGGCGACGGGTTGTCGACGGCCTTTGACATGCCGACCCTGCTGGGACTCGACAGCGACGACGAGATGTCGCTCGGCGAAGTGGGCCGCTGCGGCGTGGCCATCGACACGCTTAAAGACATGTCCGACCTCTACGACGGCATTGACTTATCCAAGATCACCACCTCCATGACCATCAACTCCCCGGCGGCCGTCATCTTCGCCATGTTCATCGCCCAGGCCGAACGGGCCGGCGTGCCGAGGGCCAAGCTCGGCGGCACCCTGCAGAACGACATCTTGAAGGAGTACCAGGCCCAGAAGGAGTTCGTCTTCCCGCCGCGCCAATCCATGCGCCTGGTGCGCGACACCATGACCTTTGCGGCCGCCGAGATGCCTAAGTGGAACTCCATCTCCATCTCGGGTTACCACATCAGAGAGGCCGGCTCGACGGCGGCCGAGGAGCTGGCCTTCACCCTGGCCAATGGCTTCGCCTACGTGGAGCTGGCGAAGGAAGCGGGCTTGGGCGTGGACGAGATCGCGCCACGACTCAGCTTCTTCTTCAACGCCCACATCGACTTCTTCGAAGAGATCGCCAAGTATCGCGCGGCGAGGAAACTCTGGGCCACCTGGACCAAGGACCACTACGGGGCGAAAGAACCCAAGTCCCACCAATTGCGCTTTCACACCCAGACGGCCGGCGTGTCCTTAACGGCCCAGCAGCCCGAGGTCAACATCGTGCGCACCGCCCTCGAGGCCCTGGTCGGGGTGCTGGGCGGCACGCAGTCGCTGCACACCAACTCCATGGACGAGGCCCTGGCGCTGCCCACCGAGAAGGCCGCGAGGATCGCGCTGCGCACGCAACAAGTCATTGCCTACGAGACCAACGTGGCCCACGTGGCCGATCCCTTGGGCGGCTCCTACTTCGTCGAAGCCTTGACGACCGAGATGGAACGTCAAGCCGAAGAGATCTTCGCCCAGATCCTCGAGATGGGCCAGGGCTCGATGCTCGAGGGCTGCATCACCGGCATTGAGGAGAACTACTTCCAGGGCCGCATCGCCGACTCCGCCTACGAGCTGGAGCGCCGCTTCAACTCGGGCCAGCGCTTCGTGGTGGGCGTCAATCGGTTCTTGGAGGGCAACGACGACGAGGACCTGGCGACCTTGACCATCACCGCCCAGGACGAGTTGAGGCAGCGCGAGAGGCTGCAAAAGGTGCGCCAGGAACGTGACGACGACCGGGTTCGCTCGAGCCTCGAGAGGCTGGCCCACGAGGCCGCCGACCCCGAGGTCAACCTCATGCCGGCGCTGATTGAGGCCAGCCAGCACATGGTCAGCGTGGGCGAGATGATGTCGACGATGGCGGGCGTCTTTGGCCGCTACGTCGAGTCGGTCTCCATATGACCGAGTCGGCCCTGCGGGTGCTGGTGGCCAAGGTGGGCCTCGACGGCCACGACCGCGGCATCAAGGTGGTGGCCCGCCTGTTGCGCGACGCCGGCATGGAGGTTGTCTACACCGGGCTGTTCCAGACTCCCGAAACAGTGGCCAACGCGGCCATCCAGGAGGACGTGGACGTGGTGGGGCTCTCGATGCTGTCGGGCGCGCACTTAACCCTGGTGCCCCTGGTCGTGATGGCCCTGCGGACACGCGGCAGCGACATCCCGGTCGTGGTCGGGGGCATCGTGCCCCCCCGCGACATCCCCCTTTTGCTCGAGGCCGGGGTCGCCGGGGTCCTCACCCCGGGGGCCAGCGGCGAGTCGGTCGTCAATACGGTAAAAGAGGCCGCGGTGACCCGTCAACTTTGACGAGCACCGAAGAAGGTGCTCTTGAAGCATCACTTGAGTGGATGGTGTCGTTCGGGGCGAGTGCCATTAGCCGACGTGATTGGTACCGTGGCACCTAGGACTTCGCACACCCAGGAGGATCGAGGATGCCCACCTACGTCGCCCTGCTGCGTGGCGTCAACGTCGGCGGACACCACAAGGTGGCGATGTCCGAACTTCGCTCCCTCTTCGAGTCGATGGGCTTCTCTGACGTCCAGACGCTCATCCAGAGTGGCAACGTGGTTTTCGTGAGTACGAGGGCACCGGTGGCGCAGCACCTCGAGGCGGCGATTGAGGACCGCTTCGCCGTGGTGTCGAGGGTGGTCCTTCGCACGCCCGCGGACTTGGAGGAGGTCATAGAAAACGCGCCCGCGACGATGGCCGACGTCTCGCGATTGCACGTCGCGTTCTTCACTGACCGTCCGGCGCCGGCGGACGTGGTGCACCTCGACCACGAACGCTTCTTGCCCGAACAGTTCAGCGTCCGCGACCACGACATGTACGTCCACCTGCCCAACGGCGCGGCCCGCACCAAGCTGCTCGACTACCTAAGTCGGCGACTCAAGGTGCCCATGACGATGAGGAACTGGAACACGGTGAATCGGCTCGCGCAACTCTCCCGTGGGTTGGAACCCGGCCCGATGCCGGACGTTTCGTAATCGTCGGGCGGCCTCAGGTCTGGTCGGAGCGTCGGCGGCTGCGCCAACTCTTGTCGCGCGCGTAGAGGCTCGGCAGTTCGTCCCGGCGCGTGCGGTACGCGTCGACGTCGCCGGGCGAGGGCGAGAACATCTGGCCCGAGGTGACGTGGGCTGCGACCTCGTCGAGCTTGATCAGCCCCAGGGAGACGGACGCCAGCAGCGCCGCGCCGCGCAGCTGCGCGACCAAGGGATCGTGCACCTGCTCGATGTCGCGGTCCAGGGTGTTGGCGTAGATCTGGCACCAGAGGTTCGACTGCGCGCCGCCGCCCAGGAGCCGTATCGGCGTCAGTCGCTGTCCCGCGAACCGTTCGACGTGACCGAAGAGCCAAGCGCTGTTGGCGGCCACTCCCTCGAGCACCGCGCGAACGAGGTCCGCGGGTGTCGAGGTCACGGAGAGGTCGGTGAATCCCGCTCGGGCGCTCTTGTCGTCGACGGGCGAGCGTTCCCCGGTCAGCCAGGGCGTGAAGATGACGCCGTTGGCGCCCGAAGGAGAGGTCTCGGCCATCGCGGTCAGGTCCGGAAAACTCATGGCGGAGCCTTGGCCGGCGAGGATGCCCTGGATCCACTCCAGCGCCCGCGCGCCGGTCTCCTGGTTGTTGATGACGAGATACGAGTCGTTGGTGAGACCGGGGACCGTGGCGATCGAGTGCAGGACGTCGGTCTTCTTGCGCGGGAAGGGGCAGCTGATCCACGAGGTGGTGGAGAGCGCGAGATGGGTGGCGAACGGTTCCGTGGCGCCCGCGCCGAAGGCCGCGGCGTGCAGGTCGGGCACGCCAGTCACCACCACGGTGTCGCGGGCCAGCCCCAACTCGTTGGCGACCGGGTCGCTGACCGTGGCGATGATCTCCCCGAAGGACAGCAGCGGCGGAAGGCGGTCGCTCGAAAGGCCGATGCTGGCGAGCAGCGGGGCGTCGTACTCGAAGTGCGAGAGGTTCCGTGTGTCGGTCATCCACAACGCCAGTCGCGAGGCGTGCGTAGCTGAGGCGACGCCGGTGAAGCGCATGGTGAGATAGTCCACCGGCTCCATGAACCAGCGGGTGCGCGCGACGGTATCGGGCTCGGTACTCAGGAGATAGAGGATCTGGCTGACGGGATCCCCACTGGAGGTCGAAGGGGCCCCCGCGGACTTTCGAATGAAGTGCAGCGCCTTGCGCGGGTTGTAGCCCTGCACCCGACCGCCGACCACCTTTCGGCTCAACGGCACGCCGCGCGTGTCGAGCCAGGTTAAGCAGGGCCCGGTGGGGATCCCGTTGGCGTCGACGGGCACCGTTGAGGCGTACTGGCCGGTGACCGCGACGGCCTTGACGCGACTGGCGTCCACGCGCGGCAGCGCCAGCAGCCGTTTGGTGGCCGCAGTGATGATCGTCCACCACAGCTCCGCGTCCTGGACGGCCCCCCCGTCGCTGGAGAAGGCCGTGGGCACGTGGTGGACCTCGCGGGCCAGCACGGCGCCGTCGAGCGTCACGAGACCGATCTTCGGCCCGCCGGTGCCGAGGTCGACGCACAGGCACAGCTCGTCGAGCGTCACGTCACTCTTTCGGGATCGAGAGTTGGTCGTCCATCATTTGGGCCATGAAGAACTTGATGAAGGCGTCGGCTTCCTCGTTGGATCCGCCTTCGACGCCGCCGTAGATGGCGCCGGAGCGCGCCGGCTCGTCGCGGTGCTCGAGCGCGTAGGTCACGCCGTCGGCCAGGTCGGTGCGCCATCGCTCGACCACGCCGGGCTGGGTCTGGGGGCGGGTGACGGCCATGTGCAGCGCGTTGGGGTACTGCTGACCGTTCAGGCGCCAGCCCCTGGTGCGCAGGAAGTCGTTGACGTGGTACACGTCGAACTCGTCGGAGGTGAAGGAGAAGAGGAAGCTCGGTCGGCCCATGAGGCGAAGCTGCGGGTGCGAGAGCACCGCCTCCTGCATGGCGGCCGAGGTCGAGAAGATCGCCTCGGCGTAGCGCCGATAGCCCGAGCGGCCCAGCTGCACCATGGCCGCCCAGGTCGCCGCCAGCAGTCCAGCGGAGCGCGACCCGTCCATGCCCGGCGAGCAGTATTTTCCACCGGACCAGTCCGTCTGGAAGAAGTATTGGCTGTCGCGCAGGGACTGGTCGGCGAAGCAGAGCACGCTCGTGCCCTTGAGCGCGTAGCCGTACTTGTGCGTGTCGGCCGAGATCGTGGTGACGCCCGCCACGGAGAAGTCGAAGGGCGCGATGTCGTAGCCGAGCTCGCGCCCGAAGGGCAGGATGAATCCGCCGAGGCAGCCGTCGACGTGCAGGCCGACGCCGCGCTCGAGCGCGAGCGCACCAAGATCCTCGATCGGGTCGATGGTGCCGTAGCCGTAGTTGCAGGCCGAACCCACGAGGGCAACAGTGTTCGAGTCGACGTGGCGGCGCACCCATTCGAGGTCCACCTGGGTCGTGACCGGGTCCACCGGGGCGGTCCTCATCTCGACGCCAAAGAGGTGTCCGGCCTTAGCGAAAGCGGGATGGGCCGTTTCGGGTTTGATGATATTGGGCACGCCCGCCGCGGTGCTTCGGTGTTCGCGGTAGGCGAGCACCGCGTGAGCGATCGATGCGCTACCGCCCGACGTGAGGAGACCGCCCGGCACCGAGTCGCGCACGTGGTGCGCGCCAAGCAGATCGAGGGTCATGGCGATGATCTCGGCTTCGAACTTGGTGGCGCTGGGGCACATGTCGCGTTGCAGCGAGTTCACGTAGGAGAAATAGGAGAACGCCTGGTTCAAGAAGTCGTAGTGGTCGTGGTCCCCGCAATACATCGTCCCCGAGCACTGACCGCCCTCCCACACCGGGTTCTCGCTCGAGGAAAGGGAGCGAAGGGTGGCCAGGATGTCCTCCCTATTGGCGCCTTCCTCGGGCAGGGTTCGGTGGATCTCGAACTGGTCGGCGTAGGGGAACGTACTCACGAATACTCCAATTGGTAGATAGAGAGAGTGTAGGACTGCGTGCCCGGCGCCAGAAAAGACAGCGGGTGGCGAGCTCGATGTTTTTCTCGTTCACACCCCGGGAATCGGAGAAGGACTAAGTCCTCTAGTGGTGACCAGAGGCCAGCGTCGAGACTGGATGAGTGCAATGGGCCCCATGCTGAACGCGACCCTCTCCGAGGACTATTCGGTCCGTCTCTCCGACGGAGCATCGCACGGTTACCCCGCATTAAGTCGCACCATGGCGCGCCGACAGTTTGAGGATCGGCCGCTCTTGGTCTTCTGGGAGATGACCAAGGCCTGCGGATTGGCGTGCCTTCATTGTCGCGCGTGCGCGCAGCTGGAACCGAGCGAGGACGAACTCAGCGAGGTTGAAGGTCGGGCTCTGATCGATGAGCTGGCCGCGATGGGCCGGCCCCGCCCGATCCTCATCTTGACCGGCGGCGACTGCCTCAAGCGGCCGGACCTTCTGGAACTGATCAGCTACGCGGCCGAGCGCGCGGTGCCGGTCGCGGTCGCTCCTTCGGTCACTGATCTGCTCGACGATTCGATAATGCACGCGTTGCGCCAGCACGGCGTTAAGACGGTGTCGTTGAGTCTCGACGGAGCTAACGCCGCGACGCATGATGGCGTGCGCGGCGTGCAGGGCCACTTCGACGCCACCATGAAGGCCGTGTCGTCGCTCAAGCGATGTGGGTTCACGGTGCAGATAAACACGACGGTCATGGCCTCGAATATCGAACAGCTCGCCGACGTGGCCGCACTGGTGCGCGATCGTGGCGTCGACATCTGGGAAGTCTTCTTCTTGATCGTGACCGGACGTGGCGCGTCGGCGATGGCGACGACGGCCCAGCAGAACGAGGACGTCGGCAACTTCCTGGTCGACGCCTCTCGCTACGGTTTCACCGTTCGCACCGTCGAGGCGCCGTTCTTCCGTCGCATCGCCGCCGAGCGACGCGACGCGGGTGATGACGGGCCCGACTACGTCGGTTCCGCGCTCTACGCGAGCCTGCGCGAGCGCCTGGTGACGCTGCTGGGAGAACCCAGCCTGCCGGCTCGCACGCCGAGCGCGGCCACCCGCGACGGCAAGGGGATCATCTTCGTCGCGACCAACGGCGACGTGTACCCTTCGGGATTTCTTCCGGTGCGCCTGGGCAACGTGCGTGAGCAAAAGCTGTCCGACATCTATCGCGACAACGAGTTGCTGCGAAAGATTCGAGGTGCCGACTTCAGCGGCGTGTGCGGACGCTGCGCCTTCGCCCAGATATGTGGAGGATCACGGTCGCGAGCCTTCGCCACGTCGGGCGATCCGTTGGCGTCCGATCCCGGTTGCCTGTTGGTGGAGTCGGGACATCGGACCTCGAACGTCGGCTAGTCACCAAATGCGAGCGCGTGACTACGCGTGCTCGTGGATGGACTGCTCCTAGCTATTGGCAGGGACTGCGCGGTCCGTTGAGCGCCACGGGGAAGAGTGTCCCGTTGATGCCGGCGGTGATGTCGCTGGCGCAGAAGCTGGAGGTCGGGAGGTTGTACTCGGCGTTGAAGATCGCCTTGTGGCCGAGGTAGGCGTTGAGCGCCGAACAGGTCGAGTACTGGTTGCACTGCTCGGTCAAGACGGCGTCGGCCAGGGGCTCCATCACCGTGGCGTAGTTGTCACCGGTGTCGTCGGGGTTCTTGATCACCCAGCCGAGGCCCAGTCGGTGCATGTAGTTCGCCAGCTTGGTCATATAGGCGACCTCGTCGGCCTGGTTGAGGCTGAACCCCGTGGTGCCGTCGGAGCCGGCGTAGGTCTCGTCGAGGTCGGTTTCGACGGCGTCGAAGCCCTTGGCGGCGCACTGCTGGGCGATCATCGCCTCGGTGATGCGCACGGTGGCCGGCGAAGTGATGTTGAGGAACTCCTCCGGGTAACCCGAGAGCGCGCTGCCGAGCACCCCGGCGGCCTGGTACTGGGCGTAGTACGTGGTGGCGATCCCTTCTTGGGCCGCCGAGTAGTAGTTGCCGGCCGAACCGACCTCGATGTAGCAGATGACGTGAGCCCCGCGCGCGTGCAGGGCCGTGACCGTGGACGCAGGATTGATGATGCCGTCGATGTCGTAGACCTTGGGCGCCGGCGCCGGCTGCCCGTTGGACAGCGTGTCGTTGGTGCCCATGTCCGTCGCGTTGCCCAGATTGAGCGGGTGGTCGATCTCCCATTGCCAGGGCAGCACACCCGCGCCCGGCTTCCACCAACCGGTCGTCGTGACCGGGCTGGCGTGAAGGACCGTGGTCCTCACGCGGTTCGAAGGACGCGAGTTCGGTCCGGTCGCCCGCTTGTTTCTCGCGACGACCGTGAACGTGTAGAACGCCCCGTTATGGAGTTTCGAAATGGTGCACGTGGTTCCCGTGGTGACGCACCGTTTGTTCTGGGGATGCGAGGTGACCACGTACGTGGTGATCGGAGATCCTCCATCTGACGAGGGCCTCGACCAGCTCACGCGGGCGTCGCCCCGCCCCGCGACGGCGTGGACCGAGAGGGGGGCCGACGGAAGGGCCGTTGTCTTGGCGGCCCCGTTCGCGGGGACGGCCACGCTCAGGGCCATGGTCATCAGCACGGCACCGACGAAGATCGGGCGTTTCCATGGCTTCTGCATCATTGCGCTGCTCCGCTTCGTCGTCTCGAGTGTCCGGGTAGGCCGCGTTTTTAGCCCACGGCCGAATCACGTTCTCTTTAACGTGGTCCGGCCGAGGCCTGGCCTACTTGGTGGAGGTGCTGGGGATCGAACCCCAGGTCCGTCAGCTTTTTGGTGATTCTTCTCCGAGCGCAGCTAGCAGGAAGTTGTCGGGAATGACACTGTTGCCAGCGTCGGTGTCGTTCCGTAGTCAGCTGAAGTGTCCCAAAAAGACCACTGACGAGTCTCGTTGGTAAGCCCTACTTCATGACGCCCGATATCTGAACCGCAGGGCTGGGTCCAGGCGGACGTTGCTACCTAAGCAGCAAACGCAAGCTGAGGCTTGGCGTTTATTTTTGTTCCGGCTCTTTAACGTGGCTCCGGAGACCACGGCTCGCTTCATTCACCTCAACGACTAACGTCGAAACCAATCACCCCCTCTGGCACAACTTGACCGACGTGGTCACGACTCCAGCGTACCGGTTTCGTCCGGCGTACGTCCCTGCACTACGCGGGGCTAGGCGAACTTCTCGTTGTTACGCACGCTGCGGGCGATCTCGCGCTCCGCGTCACGCTTCTTGATCGCCTCGCGGCGATCGTGCATCTGACGACCTTTGGCCAGCGCGATCTCGACTTTGGCTCGTCCGTCCTTGAAGTAGACCCGCAGCGGCACGATCGTGAGGGGTTGCAGGCGCGTCTTTTGGTGGAGCTGATCTAGTTCGTGGCGGTGCACGAGGAGCTTGCGCTTGCGGTCGGGATCATGGCTGCCGTAGCCCACGGCGTAGCTCCACGGCGGGATGTGCATGGCGAAGAGCCACAACTCGTCGTCGTCGATCCGCGCGTAGCTTTCGACGATCTGGGCCTTTCCTTCCCGCAGCGATTTCACCTCGGAGCCGCTCAGCACGATGCCGCACTCGAGCGTCTCGATGATCTCGTAGTCGTGTCGGGCGCGTCGATTGGAGGCGACCACCCGGTCGCCATTCGTCGCGTCGGCCTTGTTCTTGGCGCGCCGTTCCTGGACCTGCTTGGCACGAGCCATTGGACCAGCGTAGTGACAGGGCCTCGAGACCACGGGCTGCTGGCTAGGGTGTCGAGGTGCTGGTACTGACGACGACGCAGCGAGACGCGATGGTGGCGACGTGCGTCCGCGCATTGCCCGACGAGGGCTGCGGGCTGCTGCTGGGGCGAGACGATGGCGTGGTGGTGGACGTGGTCGCGAGTCCCAACGTGGCGAAGTCGGCGAAGCTGTACGAGATCGACAGCCGGATCCTGCTCCAGGCCTATCGACGCGCCGACGACGAGGGCATGTCGGTCATCGGGGTCTTCCACTCCCACACGCATACCGAGGCCTATCCGAGCCCCACTGACGTCTCCTTGGCGCCCGATCCCGCCTGGCACTACGTGCTGGTGTCGCTGCGTGACGTGCCCACCGTCGTGCGCAGCTTTCACATCGTCGACGCGACCGCTCAGGAAGAACCCGTAGAAGTCAAGTAGGGGAGGACATTCCTGGGCCGCTGAGAAGTTTGGTCACAATCGTGAGCGGTGGTGCTAAATTTGACCAAGTTAGTCATGAATTGATGATCGAGGCGGAAGGCGAGCGATGACGGCGACAGTGAGAATCCCTACCGTGCTTCGCCCGTCGATGGGCGGAGCCACCACGGTCGACGTGGAGGGGCAGACCATCGGCGCGGTGCTCGATCAGCTCACGGCATCGTTTCCAGCGGTCAAGGGCCAGCTGCTCAATGACGACGGCACCCTTCACCGGTTCCTCAACGTCTACGTGAACGATGACGACGTGCGGTACCTGGGTGGCGTCGACGCCCCCGTGCTCCACGATGACGAGATCACCTTGCTGCCCGCGGTGGCCGGCGGAGCTGGTTAGTGGCGCGCTTCGCGTCGATACTCGATCTCATCGGTAGCACTCCCGTGGTGGACGTCAGTTCGTTGTCCCCCAAGCCCAGCGTCTCGATCCTCGCGAAGCTCGAGGGCTTCAACCCCGCGGGCTCGGTGAAGGACCGCGTGGCCCTGGCGCTCGTTGAGGCGGCGGAGAGCGACGGCCTCCTGGTTCCGGGAAAGCCGGACCAGGTCCTCCTGGAACCGTCCTCGGGCAACACCGGGATCGCGCTGGCCATGGTGTGCCGGCTGCGCGGTTACCACCTCAAGGTGGTGCTGCCGACCAACGTCTCGCCCGAACGACGTCAGTTGTTGCTCGTGTGGGGCGCAGAGATAATCGACTCGCCGGGCGGCGAGGGTTCCAACGGCGCGGTGAGGCTGGCCCAGCGGTTGAGCGAACAGCATCCCGAGTGGGTCTTCCTCTACCAGTACGCCAACCCGGCCAACCCGCACGCGCACTTCACCACGACCGGTCCGGAGATCACCAAGGACGTGCCCGAGATCACCCACTTCGTAGCGGGACTGGGTACCTCCGGGACCCTGATGGGCGTCGGTCGGTACCTCAAGGGACAGAATCCCGATATCCAGGTCTGGGCGGTGGAACCGCCCAGCGGCGAGCTCGTGGACGGTTTGCGCAACCTCGACGACGGGTACATTCCGCCGATCTTCCTCGACAACGACGGGGCGGCGCTGCTCGACCGCAAGGTGGTCGTCCGGCCCAAGGAGTCGATCGAGTGGACACGTCGGCTGACCGAGGTCGGTCTCTTCGTGGGCATCTCGTCGGGGGCCATCATGGCCGGCGCCGTCAAGTGCGCCGCCACGGTCCCCGATGATCGTTCGGCCACCATTGTCTTCATGGCCCCCGATGACGGGTGGAAGTATCTCTCGACCGGTGCCTGGAGCGACGACATCGACACTGTCGTGGAACGGGCGAAGAGCACCATCTACTTCTAGGGGATCGCGGCCGACAATCCGCTAGCGTTGCTACGCAGTCTCGCCGAACCAAAGGAAACCGATGTCCGCACTTCGAGCCGATGGACGTACTCCCGAGCAGGCCCGCCCGCTTAGCTTCGAACGTGACTTCACCGAGATGGCACCTGGATCGGTATTGGTGAGTTTCGGGCGCACTCGGGTGCTGTGCACCGCGTCGGTCGAGGAAGAGGTGCCGCGCTGGCTCAAGGGCAAAGGTCGGGGTTGGGTGACTGCGGAGTATTCCATGCTGCCCGGCTCCACACCCGAACGAGCCAATCGCGAGGCGGCCAAGGGCAAGCAGTCCGGGCGCACCCAGGAGATCCAGCGACTGATCGGCCGCTCGCTGCGCACGGTCACCAACCTCAAGTTGTTGCCCGACGTGCAAATCACGGTCGACTGTGACGTGCTGCAGGCCGACGGGGGGACTCGAACGGCCTCGATCTGTGGTGGCTACGTGGCGCTGCATGACGCCGTCACCCGTCTCGTGCAGGCGGGCACCCTTAAGGAGCACGCCCTCACCGACCTCGTGGCCGCCGTCTCGGTGGGCATCGTCGACGGCGTCGCGATGCTGGACCTGCCCTACGAAGAGGATTCGAGGGCGGACACCGACATGAACGTGGTCATGACCGGCTCGGGCCGCTTCGTCGAGGTCCAGGGGACTGCGGAGCGCGAGGCGTTCACACGCGAGGAGCTCGATGCGCTGCTCGATCTGGCTGCCGCCGGGATCGCGGGCATCCACGCGGCCCAGCGCCAGGTGCTGGCGATCGCGCCATCGCCGCGTGGGTCGTGACCACCTACGTCCTGGCGACGGCCAATCCCCATAAAGCCGCCGAGATGCAGGAGATCCTCGCTCCGCTCGGTGTCCAACTCGTCCCGAGGCCGGCCGGGGTCCCAGACGTCGACGAGACCGAGGACACCCTCGAGGGCAACGCCCTGCTCAAGGCGCGGGCGTTGTGCGCCGCGACGGGACTGGCCGCCATCGCGGACGACACGGGCCTCTTCGTCGATGCCCTCGACGGACGTCCGGGGGTGTTGAGCGCCCGTTTCGCCGGCGACACGGCCCGCTACCAAGACAACACCCTCAAGCTGCTTGATGAACTTAGCGGCGTCGCCCCCCCGCGCACGGCGCACTTCACGAGCGTCATCGTGGTCGCGTCGCCGGACGGTGGATGGTGGAGCGTCGAGGGCGTGCTCGACGGCGTCATCATCGAGGCAGCGAGGGGGAGCGGGGGTTTCGGCTACGACCCCGTTTTCGAACTCCTGGGGGAAGATCGGCGCACCCTCGCCGAATTGACGCCCGCGGAGAAGAACGTCGTGTCGCATCGCGGCCGGGCCCTTCGGGCGCTGGTCGAAAAACTTGTCGCCGGGTAGGTCCGTTCACGCAACGTTCACCTTTAGGCTGGGGGCGTGACTAGTCGAGAACTCCCGATGTTCCCCCTCGGCATGGTTGTCTTCCCTCATCAGCAGTTGGGCTTGTACGTCTTTGAGGCCCGCTATCAACGGATGCTCACCGAGCTCGGACCGGACCGACGCTTCGGCACCTGTCTGATCGCGAGGGGATCGGAAGTCGGCGGCAACGACGAACGACTCTCGGTCGGCACCGTCGTCGAGATACTCGCGGCGCAGCCCTTCGTCGACGGCCGAACGCTCATCCTCATCGAAGGGGTGCATTGCTGCGAGGTCACGCTGTGGCTCGACGACGCACCCTATCCCCGAGCCGTGGTGCGCGAGCGACTCTGCGCGGACTGCGGCATCGATCCGACCTTGCTCAAGGCCACCGAGTCGACCGTGAGGGCGCTGCGCGTCCTGCAGAGCGAGGTCAACGCTGACGAGTGCATCCAGTCCAACTGCGCCATGGACCCTGATCCGCGGGTGCGCAGCTGGCAGCTGTGCGCCATGACGCCGATGTCGGCGCTCGATCAATTCAAGGTACTGAGCATGAGCGACCCGAACGATCGCCTGCGGCTGCTCGCGGAGATCTGCTGCGAGCGATACGGCGACTACCAGCGGATGCTGGCCGTGGACGCGTCGGATCGGTCGTTCAACTAACGAACGTCGACCAGGTCGACGACGAAGATGAGCGTCTCTCCGGGGGCGATGACGCCGCCCGCGCCGCGCTCGCCGTAACCGAGGTGGGCCGGTATGACCAGCCGGCGACGGCCACCCACTTTCATGCCGGCGACTCCCTGGTCCCAACCCGCGATGACGTGGCCGGCACCTAAGGGGAACGAGAAGGTGTCGCCGCGATTCCACGAGGCGTCGAACTCCTCGCCGTTGGAGGCCGCGACACCGACGTAGTGCACGATGACCGTTCGTCCGGCCTGCGCCTCTTCGCCGGTGCCTTCGATGATCTCCTCGATGATGAGATCATCGGGAGCTGGCCCCAGGTGGGGTTCGACGAAGGGCTTCTCGGGCATCCCGTGAGGTTATCGCCGTCGTGCGCGCTCTGCCGTCGTTCCATCCTCGCTCGGATCGGCGACCGTGCGCTAGGCCAATCGTGAGCGAGCTGCAGTTCGTTGACTTACGGCGCCATGGCGCCAGGCGGGACTAGCGCCGCTGGCGCCCGCCGCCGACCACACGAACGTTACGGGCCTCGCGACCCTTGGGTCCCTGAGACTCCTCGAAGGTGATCTTCTGACCTTGGCTGAGGGATTTGAACCCGTCGCCCTGGATGCTCGAGAAGTGGATGAAGAGGTCGTCGCCCTTTTCGTCGCTCGCGAAGCCGAAGCCCTTCGAGTCGTTGAAGAAGCTGACGACGGCTTCCTTGTCCTTCTGGCCGCCGCGGGGCGTGACACCGCGGTCGTTGAAGCGAGGCTGTTGGCGGTCGATGCCGCGCTCGGGGCGAACGGTACGCTCGCCGGGCGCGCGCTCGACGCGGGAAGAACGTTCGACGGTGCGCTCGACCCGTGGGCCACGCTCCGCGAAGCCTCGGTCGCTGCGGGGTGCGCGTTCCGGTGTCGCGACGCGTGGCGCGTACGTGCGGTCGCTGCGGGGGGCGCGTTCGGCGAAGCCGCGCTCACTTCGAACGGGGCGGTCGCCACGAGGAGACGAGGTACGTTCACGTGGCTCGCGCCGCTCGAAGTTCCGGGGGCCGCGGTCGTGGTCGCGCGGAGCCGATCGCTCGGATCGGCCCTTGCCGCCACGGTCATCGAGGCGTTCCGAGGCCACCGTGTCGTCGACGGCGCCCAGGCGGATCGCCGGTGCATCCTCGCGCGATTCGATCGATACCGCGATGCCGAGGGCCTTCTGCAGGCGCTTGACCTGGCCGATGACGTCTTCGCCCACCAGGGAGATGACGGCGCCAGTCGCGCCCGCGCGTCCGGTGCGTCCCGAACGGTGAAGGTAGTCGGTGGCCTGCGCGGGCGGGTCGTAGTGCACGACCACCGGCAACAGCTCGATGTGGATGCCCCGGGCGGCGACGTCGGTCGCGACGAGCACTCGTACTTGACCGCTCTTGACGCTGCGCAACGCGCGTTCACGCTGGGCCTGGGTTCGGTCGCCGTGCAGGGGGACCGCGGAGATACCGCGCTCCTCCAGCTGACGGGCGAGGCGGTCGGCCCCGTGCTTGGTGCGCGTGAAGATGATGGCGCGCTCGTACTCTTCGACGATGTCGGCCGTGATCTGGGGACGCTGATCACGCGGCACCCGCCAGAAGAAGTGGTCGACGTCGCTGGGAGCCTCGTCACCGACCACGTCGTGGATGGCCGCGTCGTGGGTGAACTCTCTGATGAGCGATTTGATGTCCGGCGCCATGGTGGCCGAGAACAGCATCACGTGGCGGTCGCGGGCGGTGGCGCCGATGATGCGGCGAACGGCGGGCAGGAAGCCCATGTCGGCCATGCGGTCGGCTTCGTCGACGACGACGGTGACCGTGTCGGAGAGGTCCAGCGCGCCTTGTTCGAGCATGTCCTCGAGGCGGCCCGGGCAGGCCACCACAACGTCAACGCCGTAGTTGAGGGCCTTGCGCGCCACGCTGTAGGAAGTGCCACCGTAGATGCAGATGACCCGTCGGCCGCGGTCGTCGGTCAGCTGGGCCAACTCCTTCTGCACCTGCGCGGCCAGCTCACGGGTCGGCACGAGGACCAGCGCTACGGGCTTACGGGGACGGGCTTTGGTGAGGCGGGCGATGAGGGGCAGGCCGAAGGCGAGGGTCTTGCCCGAACCGGTGATGGCCTTGCCCACGACGTCGCGTCCAGCGAGGGCGTCAGGAATGGCGGCCTCCTGGATGGGGAAGGCCTCGTAGATGTCGCGCGCGGCGAGACGTTCTACGAGGTTCGATGGCACGCCGAGGTCGGCAAAGGGCACGGACATATGACTCCTACGAGTTGAGATGAGCCCAACTCGAATTGTCATAGTCGAATCGGTCTCCACCGCATTATGCGGCGAAACAGCAAAGACCACGCTAGCAGAGCCGCGCCCCCATAGCCAGTCAATGGCCAACACGGTGGTGCGGGCGGAGGGACTCGAACCCACACTCCTAAGAACTGGTACCTAAAACCAGCGCGTCTGCCAATTCCGCCACGCCCGCAAGAGTCATCATTCTACGCCGTCAAGCGAAGAGTCCGCAGTCTCGCCGGTTAGATTGGTCGCATGAATAACTACTCCCGGGCCGAGGGATTCGGCGCCAATGACCTAAGCCAGCGACTTATTCGCGAGCGTATTGTCTTTCTGGGCACCGAGGTGGACCAGGACTCCGCCAACCGCATCTGTGCCGAGCTTCTCTTGCTCGAAGCGGAAGACCCGGACAAGGACATCAGCCTCTACATCAACTCACCCGGCGGCATCGTCTTCAGCGGGCTCGCGATCTACGACACCATGCAGTACGTCAACTGCGATATCCGCACCATCTGCCTGGGCCTCGCGGCGTCGATGGGCCAGTTCTTGTTGTGCGCGGGCACGCCCGGTAAGCGCTTCTCATTGCCGCACAGTCGCATCCTGATGCACCAGCCTTCCATGGGCGGCATGCAGGGCCAGGCCTCGGACATCGCAATCCAGGCCGAGCAGATCGGCTACTCCAAGCACGTGCTGGCCGAGCGCATTGCCTTTCACACCGGACAGACGGTGGAAAGGATCGAGGCCGATTCGGACCGCGACCGCTGGTTCACCGCCCAAGAGGCGCTCGAGTACGGGTTCATCGATGCGGTAATCGATCGTTCGGCGATTCGCCAAGGGGTCTAGTGAGTAGCGCCACGCCGGCGGGGGTCCCGCGGCGCCCCATCGAGGACGCCCCCGTGCGCGTGCTGAGCGCCCGACCGAACCTGGCGACGCGGCTCAAGAACCTGGCCCACCGGCGAGAACTGCTGACCAGTCTGATTACGTCCGATATCCGCATCAAGTACAAGAGCTCGGTGCTGGGCATCTTCTGGTCCATGCTGGCGCCCGCGATGACCTTGGGGATCTACTTCCTCGTCTTCTCGGTGTTCCTCAAGAACGGCATTCCCAATTTCTTCATCTACCTCTTCTCGGGGCTGGTGGTGTGGAATCTCTTCCAGACGGCCATCAATACGGCCACCGGCGTCATCGTCGACCGCGCCTCACTGGTGAAGAAGGTTTCCTTTCCGCGCGAGATCCTGGCGCTGGCCAACGTGGGCGCGTCGGTGGTGTACTTCTTCATCCAGCTGGGCGTGCTGGCGCTGGTGCTGCTGCTGGTGGGGCACGCCCCGGCCTGGAACTACATGTGGATCCTGCCGGTCTCCTTCGCCTCGCTGTACTTCTTCACGGCCTCGGTGGCCATGGTGGCCTCGGCGCTCAACGTGTACCTGCGTGACATCAAGCACCTGATGGAAGTGATGCTGATGCTGTGGTTCTACCTCACGCCCATCGTCTACAGCTACGAGAACACCATCTCGCTCAAGCTCCACCGCCACGGGATTGCCCTGCTCTACTTCTTGAACCCCGTCACTTTGATCGTGCTCACCTTCCAGCGCGTCTTCTACGTCGCCACCAGCGTCACCTCGACCGTGGCCCCGCATCCGATGCTGAGCATCCTGCCCACCTGGTCGGTGTCCCATTTCCTCTTCCTCAACCTGGCCCTGCTCGCCATCATGGTCGTGCTGTTCCTCGTGTCGCTGACGATATTCGGACGCCTCGAGGGCAACTTCGAGTCGGAGCTGTGATGACCAACGTCATCGAGGTCAGCAACATCTCCAAGCAGTTCAAGATCCACCACGAGCGCCACAAGTCGTTGAAGGAGCGGCTCCTGCACCCCAAGTCCGGCACCACGGAGCTCTTCAGTGCTCTGGTCGACATCGACTTCACGATCTCGGACAACGAGACCGTGGGCATCGTGGGCCAGAACGGTTCGGGCAAGTCGACGCTGCTCAAGTGCATCTGCGGTGTCCTGCAACCCACTGCCGGTGAGATCCGGGTCCGCGGCAGCCTGGCGGCGCTGCTCGAACTGGGTGCGGGTTTCCAGCACGAACTCTCGGGTCGCGACAACGTCTACCTCTACGGCGCGATGCTCGGATTCTCGCGCAAGATGATCGACAATATCTTCGACGATATCGTCTCGTTCAGCGTGCTCGAAAAGTTCATCGACACGCAGGTCAAGTTCTATTCCAGCGGCATGTACGTGCGCTTGGCCTTCGCCGTGGCGGTCAACGTCGATCCGGACATCCTGGTGGTGGACGAGGTGCTGGCGGTGGGCGACGAGAGTTTCCAAGCGAAGTGCCTCGACCGCATAGCCCGTTTCCAGGACGAGGGGCGTTCCATCCTGCTGGTGACCCACCAGGCCGACCAGGTCCGGGCGGTGTGCGACCGGGCGTTGGTCCTCGACGGAGGTCACCTCATCGCGGACGGCCCGGTGCAGGAGTCACTGCGCATCTTTCGCGAGCACCTGCTCGACGACGCCATCGAGCACGACCTGGCCGGCGTGCAATCGAACGTGTGCATCGGCGCCATCACCACGCCCTCGGGCTCCTTCGACGTGCGCAGTGGGGCGGCCATGCACTTCGACGTGGAGATCACCTCGGAGGGCCCCTACAGCGGCAACTTCGTCCTGGAATTCTTCACCCGGGGCGGCCTGCTGGTGAGCCGCAGCGACGCTCAGGGTTCGCCGGTCAACCTGCACCCCGGTCTCAACAGCGTGGGCGTGGACTTGGCGCAGATTCCCCTGCTCGACGGGATCTACGACGTCAACGTGGGCGTCGTCGACACGCACGGCAATACGGTGATCGCGTGGAAAGAGCAAGGCGCCACCATCCAGGTCATCTACGACGGTCGCGAGGGCGGCATCGTGGAGATGGGCGCGTCGATCCAACAGCAGTGATCAGCCGCGAGGCAGTCGCGGGTAGCCGCGCAGGGCGCCCACGAATCCGAGTCGACCCACGTTGAACGGGTACGTGGCGCTTTCGAGCATGCGACGGTCCCCCCGGGAATTCCCGTAGGCGTAGACCACGGGCTCGACGCCGTAGTGGCGTTCGTCGATCCACTCGCGGAGGCGGCGCATCTTTTCGGTGCCTCGGCAGTTCTTGCCGAGGTAGCCGCCCGTCAGTTGGCCCAAGGGGTCCACGGCCAGGCGCGTGCCTAGGGCGCCGGTGGCCTTGAGGGCCTCGGCGACGACGTCGACGTAGATCTGGGGCGACGCGGAGACGATGACCACGTCGTGGCCCTGCTCGCGGTGCCAGGTGAGTCTTGCGATCACGGCGGTTCTCGCCGCGTGTTCGAGGTGCTCGAGGGAAAAGCGGCGCGATTCGTCGCTCACCTCTTCGAGGTCGCGGCCACTGAGCAGGTCGAGGAAGAGCCTCTCCTTGGCGCGGTCGGCGCTCGAGCCGCTGCGAATGGCGCCAACGGTCAACGGACCGGCCAGGCGCAGGGACGCCTTTAGAACGGCGGACGTGCCCGCGAGGTCGCGCAGCCAGGGAAAGACGCTGCCGCCCTGGGTGAGGGTTCCGTCGAGGTCGAACGCCGCGATCGAGGGTGTCAGCGCTTCGTCCATCTCTTCAGTTTCACAGGCTTTGCAGCACGGTCGGTGCAAACTCTATAAATCAACTAGATATTGTCCACAATGACGAGGGGCCCGCTACAGTAGTGGGGTTCAGTCAAGGGACTGACGTCTTTCACGCAAGGAGCAATTTCATGGCAATTCGCCTTGGCGACGTGGCCCCCGACTTTACGGCGGAGACCACCGAGGGAACAATCAATTTTCACGAGTGGCTCGGCGACGGCTGGGGCATCCTCTTTTCACATCCGAAGGACTTCACGCCCGTGTGCACGACCGAGCTCGGTCGGTTCGCGGCGCGCAAGGGCGACTTCGACAAGCGCAACACCAAGATCATTGGCGTCTCCGTGGACGACGTGGCCTCGCACGAGAAGTGGAAGGCCGACATCGCCGAGACGCAGGGCACCGCGCTCAACTTCCCGCTGATCGGCGACGAGGGTAAGAAGGTGGCCGACCTCTACGACATGATCCATCCCAACGCGAACGACACGCTGACCGTGCGCAGTGTCTTCGTCGTGGGTCCTGACAAGAAGGTGAAGCTCACGCTTACCTATCCGGCGTCCACCGGCCGCAACATCGACGAGATCGTCCGCGTGCTCGACTCGCTGCAGCTGACGGCCAACTTCTCGGTGGCGACGCCCGTCGACTGGGTGGACGGCGGCGACGTGATCATCGTCAACTCGATCAGTGACGAGGACGCGGTGGCCAAGTTCCCCAAGGGCTTCAAGAAGATCAAGGACTACCTGCGGGTCACGCCGCAGCCCAACAAGTAAGTTCGCATCCCGCGGGGCGGCCGCTTTCGAGTGGTCGTCACGCGGGGAAATTCATAGGGGCCGCGCCATCAACGCCACCAACGCGTCGCGCAGTTCACGTTTGAGGACCTTGCCCTGGGGGTTGCGGGGGAGTGGTTCGGGGCGATAGAAGATGCGGGTGGGCGCGGAGAACGTGGCGATGCGCTGGGCCACGTGACGCGTCACCTCCTCGGCGTCCATGGCCCGTCCGGGCCTCAACACGATGACGGCTGCGACCTCCTCGCCGAGGATGGGGTGGGGGAGACCGACGACGGCGCAATCGGCCACGTCGGACAGTTCGAAGATCGCCGCCTCGACGAGGACGGAGTACACGTTCTCTCCTCCTCGGATGATCATGTCCTTGGCCCGGTCGACGATGAAGATGAACCCTTCGTCGTCGATGCGCGCGACGTCGCCGCTGTGGAGCCAGCCCTTGGAGAAGGTCTCTCGCGTGGCGTCGGGCTTTCGCCAGTAACCGCGCACGACGTTGGGTCCCTTGATCCATAGTTCGCCCACCACGTCGGGGCCGCGGTCGAGATCGTCGGTCGGCTCGTCGCCCGCGAACTCCTCGGGCACGATGGCCACTTCGTTGACGGGCAGGGCCGTGCCGCAGCTCTCCGGGCGCTGGACGTAGTCAGCCGCGACGTTCATCGAGATGGCCGCCGAGGTTTCGGTGAGCCCGTAGCCGTTGCCCGGCACGCCCAACGAGAAAGCGGACGTGATGCGCTTGACCAGTTCCGGCGGCGCGGGCGCGCCGCCGTAGGAGACGCTGCGGATGCTCGACGTGTCGTAGCTCGAGAAGGAGGGGTGATCGAGAACCTGCATCACGATGGTCGGGACGCCGCCAAAGTTCGTGATGCGTTCCGCCGCGATCAGGCCGAGCGCCTGGCCGGCGTCGAAGTGGTGCGTCATGACGAGTTTCCCCCCGGACGCGGTGTTGGGAACGACCACGGAGAGCAAACCCGTCGCGTGGAAGAGGGGCACGTTGAGCAGGTACGAGGACGGGAAGGCCTCCCCGGCGACGTCGACCTCGTTCGGGAAACGTAGCGCCTGACGCTGGGCGACGTAGAACAGGTTCATCACGTTGGTGATGGCGTTGCGATGGGTGCCCACCGCGCCCTTGGGTCGGCCCGTGGTGCCCGAGGTGTAGAGCATGGTGGCGTCGTCGTCGGCCTCGAGGTCGACGTCGGGCGGAACGGCCGAGGGATCCACGTCGCCGAGGAAGTCACTAAAAGAGACGAGGCGAACCCGCGCGTGCGGGGGTCCTGGCGTGGCGGGGTGCTCCTCCCCGGTGATGACGACCACTGTTGAAAGGTCGGCCAGATCGTCCAGGACCGGTCCGAGCCGTTCGAGTCGCTCCTCGTCCACGAAGGCGATGGAGGTGCCCGAATCGGCCAGCCCGTAGGCCAGCTCCTCGCTCGACCACCAGGCGTTGAGCGGCACCACCACCGCACCGCTCAGTACGCCGGCCCAGAACGAGCAGACCCAGTCGGGGAGGTTTCGAGCGATGATCGCTACGCGATCGCCCTTGACGACGCCGGCGTCGCGTAGCCGTCGCGCGAGCGTCGAGGCGCGACGGTAGTGCTCGTCGAAGGTGACACGCCGGTCTTCGTAGACGAGGAATTCCTTGGGTGCGTGGTTGAGTGAGAGGTCGAAGACCTGGCGCAGGTTGAGAGGGGCGTTTTTCCAGACCCTTGTCTCGTTGCCATTGACGTTGGCCAGGCCGACCTCGAACACCTGTCCCGCCGCGGTCATCTGGGCGTCCGCGTCAGCCAGCGAAATCGGAGGGTCCCCCACGCCGGTTCCTAGGTGGTGCTGGTGGGACGGAAGAGTTGGGTTCGGTAGTACTTGAGTTCCTCGATCGATTCGCGGATGTCGTCGAGGGCGCGGTGCGCGCTCTCCTTCTCCGGCAGCCCTTCGAGGACGTCCGGATACCAGCGGCGGGCGAGTTCCTTGATGGTCGAGACGTCGACGTTGCGATAGTGGAAGAAGGCCTCGAGTGCGGGCATGTGGTCCTGCAGGAACCGTCGGTCGGTGCCGATGGAATTGCCGCAGAGCGGGACGGTTCGGGCCTCGCTGATGTGCCCTTTCAGGAAGTCGAGCGTGGCGGCTTCGGCGTCGGCGACCGAGACGGTGGACGCCGTAATCAACTCGATCAACCCGGATTTGGTGTGCATCTCGGTGACGAAATCACCCATCTGGGCCAATTGGTCGGCGGTCGCGTTGATCACCAAATCGGGGCCTTCACCGACGACGTTGAGCTCGTCGTCGGTGACCAAGGTCGCAATCTCGACGATGACGTGACGATCTGGCTCGAGGCCCGTCATCTCTAAGTCCATCCACACCAGCACGTTGGAAGGTTACATAATGACGTCCTTTCGATGATGGAGGCTTGGCCGGTAGCCTTCGGGCAATGGAAATCCTGGCTAAGAGGCTTCACGCGCAGGCCGTGCTGCCCAACTACGCGCACGAGGGCGACGCGGGGTGTGATCTGGTGTCCGTGGAGACCTGCACGCTGATCGCCGGGGGAGGTCGGGCGATGGTGAGCACCGGCTTGAGCATCGCTATCCCCGAAGGCTTCGCCGGATTGGTGCTGCCGCGAAGTGGGTTGGCTTCCAAGCACGGGGTGACCTGCATCAATGCTCCGGGCCTCATTGACGCGGGCTACCGCGGCGAAGTGAGAGTGGCGCTGGTGAACCTCGACCCCGAGCACGACTATGTCGTGCACGCGGGAGACCGGATCGCCCAATTGGTGATTGCGCCCGTCGCGTCGGTCTCCTTCCGAGTCATCGATGAACTGCCGCCCGCGCAACGCGGCGACGGTGGATTTGGAAGTTCGGGCCGATGACCCAGTTCCTCGATCCCCTCGACAGCGCCTTCGTACTGCTCGAGGTGGCGGGTTCGGCGATGAACATCGGCGCCGTCATCGAATTCGAACCCGGCGAACCGTCGGACCCCGAGAAACGCTTTGACCTCATCCGCGACAACGTGGCGTCGCGGATCCATGAAATCCCCATCTTCACCCAGCGGCTCGTGCGCGCACCCTTCGACATGACCTGGCCGATCCTCGTGCCCGAGGAGAGGTTCGAAATTGACCGCCACGTGGTGCGCGTTGTGGTGCCCTCACCGGGGTCGCCGCAGCAGTTCGACGCGTTGGTGTCGGAATTCTTTTCGAGACCCTTGATCCCCAGTCGACCTCTCTGGCAATTGCTGGTCATCGAGGGCCTTGAGGGCGGGCACGCGGCACTGGCGTTGAAGGTCCACCACGCGCTCGCCGACGGCGTCTCGGGGGCGGAGGCCTTCGCCAACCTCTTCGACATCTCGCCCGAGGTTCGAGATCCCGCGCCGCTGAGCGAACCGGAGGACGACGGCGCCGCCGTGGTCACCAGTTCGATGGGACTGCTACGCCAGGGACTCGGCAAGATTCGCCGAAATCCAGCGATCATCGTCGAGAGTGTTCGATCATGGGTCGCCCGTTCGTTCGAGACCGTGCGCGCGGTGCTGAGAGTCGCCGTCGACCGTGGACGCCACCGGTCGGCCCACGACCAGCCGTCGATCTTTGAAGCCCGACGCACGTCGCTCAACGGTGCCGCGGGCGTGGAGAAGTCCTTCCATCGCGTGCGCGTGCCCCTGGCCGACGTCAAGCGCGCCGCCAAGAGTCGCGGTGCGTCCGTCACTGATTTCGTCATGGCGACCTCTAGCGGGGCTCTTCGGCGTCTCTTGGACGACCGCGGTGAAGCGCTGCGAAAGGACCTCGTGGCGTTCGTGCCTATCAACGTCCGAAAGGAGGGTGCCCTTTCGGACCTCGGCAATCAGATATCTGGAATGCTGGTACGTCTGCACACGGACATCAAGGATCCCGAAGAACGACTGGCGGCCATCGCCAAGGATTCGCGAACGACGGCCTTCAATCAGCGTGAGCACAACGCGAAGGTCCTCCAGAACATTCCTCGGGTGCTCGGCCCGATGGCGCTCTCCTTCGGCGGGAAGATGGTCTCCGCCTTCGAACTCATGAATCGATTGCCGCCCATCGCCAATCTGATGGTCTCGTCCGTACCGGGTCCGCCGATACCGCTGTGGATGAGCGGCTATCGGGTCGCCTCGGCCGCGCCCGTGGGGCCACTCATCGGAAGCATCTCCCTTAACATCACGGTCCTCGGTTTCGAGGAGAACCTCGAATTCGGCCTGCTCGGGTGCGCCGACCAAATGCCCGATCTCGCGACGTTGCGTGACTACATCCTGGAAGAGGCCAACGAACTGATCGCGGCCACCCCGCTGTAGTCCACGCTTCAAGAACCCGAATCACGGACGTTCGGTAGTGGGGGAGGGCGCCGACCTCGGGTTCGTCACCGCGGGTTGGCCGAACTAAGTCGCTGGGCTACTATGGGAGGGACGCGGACGTAGCTCAGTTGGTAGAGCGCGACCTTGCCAAGGTCGAGGTCGCCGGTTCGAGCCCGGTCGTCCGCTCCAAAAGGAAACCGCGCCCATGGCGCACCTGTCTCGAGTCCTTTGCGTTGGGCGTCAGATGGTCGTGTCACCCGGGAGCCGGCAACGCGCAATCCCACCACCGCCGTGACTGATCGTCCAGCCGACGCGGTCCTCCCGCACTATTTCGACCAGGCGTCCAAGATTTCACGGGCCAGCAGTTCGACCTCGTCAAAGTTGGGAACCGTGTCGTCAACCTCGTCGAAACTCGGCAACGGGCTGAAGAGAAGGAGCCGGTCGTGGTCGTAGACCGCGGCCTGGTCGTCGGTATCCACGGCCGCGTCGGCCAACGCCTCGACGTCGGTGTCCTCGGGTAGCTCCGCCACGTAGGCCGTGTAGGAGGTTTCTCCTTCGACGCCATCAGCGACGAAGCTCAAGCATCCGGTGCTGCCCACGTAGGAACCCGACACGCTGAGCGAGAAGCAGGTGGCCGGCAACTGATCCTGCCGTAGGGGGCCGGTCACGGCCTTACGAGAATCATCTAAGGCGTTGGCGAGACTCACCGCAAGTTGGGCCAGGTTGGACCGGGGCTGGAACTCGATCACGTTGGCACCAAGTTTGGGGGCTCTGCTAATGCCGCCGCGAGTGGCGTCGCGAAAGACCAGCATCTCTACGAAGCCCACGCCTTGATCGGTTGTAACTTCGGCCACGTGGCACTGTTCGAGCGAGGTGACCCGATTCATGGCTTCGAGCGCTACGTCGAACCGCATGGCCGAATCGCCATCCGCTAGGTCCCCGAAGCGACTGGCGATCGCTCCCGGGTCGCCGCCCAGCGAGCGAGCGATGAAGAGGTTCGCCTTGAGCCACGTGTCCCAAGGTACGTCGTGGTCATTGGTCATGAGGGCCCACGCGTCGAGCGCTTCAAACAGCAGCCCGAGTGAGGATTGACGTCGCCCTTGGAGAGTGCGACGCGAAGCAAAAAGCTGCAGCGCTTGCGACCCTTCTTGATCGAGGCCGCGGCGAAACACCTCGCAGCCTTGGTCGCCCTCGGCGATAGCCGCACGTAGGACACCGGCGACGACGTCATCATTCGCGTCGACCTGGAATCGAACGAACTCGTCTGCTCCCGGACCGTAGGGGTTGGTTGAAAGGCGTGCGTAAAGCGTCGTGATCCTGTCTCTGGCGCTCGCGTCGATCATTGAGTTGTCCTCTTGGTAGTCGAAGTGGTATCGGGCGTTACGACCGCCGAGCGGTCATCGTGTCTCGTGACATGCTTACCGTACACGCAGTGGCCATCGATGGCGTGCCCATCGTCCACGCGGGAACCGGAATCGGTCGGCTAATACGAAGGCGCGGACGGCAGTGGCTGTCTCCGACTCGCGCCAGCGCCGCGTCGCCGACGGAACGTGGAACCGTGACCCTCGTCATGTTGATCCCCGCGTCACTACCATGACGTGATGGAATTCTCAGAGGTCATTCGACGGCGGCGCATGGTACGCGACTTCTCGGATAGTCCGTTGGATCCTGCGGTCACCGAACGGATATTGGCCAGCGCGCTACGGGCTCCGTCGGCCGGTTTTTCCCAGGGCTGGAGTTTCTTGGCCCTCACCGAGCAAGGGGACCGGGACCGCTTCTGGCCGTTCGTGCCGACGCGCGTACAGAACTCGCCGGCGATCCAGAAGGCACCCTTGGTTGTCGTTCCCTTCGCCAACAAGGCCGCGTACTTAGAGCGATACGCCCAACCGGACAAGGGATGGCAAGACCGCGACGAGGATCGTTGGCCGGCGCCGTACTGGTTCATCGACACGGGCATGGCGGCGCTCCTGATCCTCCTGAGTGCGGTGGACGAAGGGCTCGGCGCCTGCTTCTTTGGTATCGAGCCGCAGTATCTGGGACTCTTCGCACGCGAGTTCGACGTGCCCGAGGAATTTTCCGCTATCGGTGGCATCGCCATGGGTTATCGAGCGCCCGACCTGGCGGCGCAGGGGGAATCCTTGGCGAAGCGCAGGAGAGGTGTCGATCAGGTTATCCATCGTGGTTCGTGGGGACGGCACTAGCGATTCGCTCGACGCAGGTCCATTGGCGTGAGCAGTACGCGGGGTTCCTTGACGGCTCGCAGAATCGGCGAGACGTCAAACGTTGACGGGAGCGGCGCGTTTGTTCGGTCGGTGGTAACGAGCCATCTCGCGAGGATTTTGACCGATATGCTTCGGCCAAGGAGGTGGTCATGATTCATCGTGCTCTCGAACCCTTCGTCCGAGCGGCTCACGATAACCCTTCGCCGCATCCTTCAACCTTGAGTCCGTTGGAGCGGAGGAGGCTTTTTCGCGAGGAGGCTCAGTCGATGTGGGGTGAACCCCAAGCGGTGGCCAACGTGAGCGACGGGCGCCTTGAGTTGGGAGATCGAACGCTCGACACTCGATTGTACGTGCCCATCCGTGACGAAGGAAAGGCCCTCGTACTGTTCTTTCACGGTGGAGGGTTCGTCGCGGGCGATCTGGATTCTCACGACGCACTTTGCCGGCGCCTGAGCGCGGATACGGGCATGCGATTCTTGGCTGTTGCCTATCGATTGGCACCCGAATACCCCTTTCCAGCCGGCGTCGACGACGCCGTTGACGCCGTTCGCCATGTGGCCAAGTCGCTGTCGTCGTACACGGCCGACGGTGCCGAACTGATTGTCATGGGTGACTCCGCAGGCGCGTCACTCGTCGCCGTGGCGTCAGCGCTGACGCGTCACGAGCAATTGGGGGTTGCCGCGCAGGTTCTCATCTACCCGACGTTGGGTCCGGACTTGGTGACGGAGTCGTCTCACGCGTACGCGTCGGGTTACCTGCTCGAGCTCGATCACCTGCGCTACGACTACCAGCAATATCTGGGCGAATGGCCGGACCACACCGACCCTCGGGTCACGCCGCTGCTGTTCGATGACCTTTCCGGCTCGCCGCCGGCCATCGTGCTCGTGGCCCAATGTGATCCCCTGCGTGACGAAGGCGTTGCCTACGCCGGTCTGCTCGAGCACTTTCGCGTCCCGGTGGAACTGCTGGAAGCCGAGGAAATGGTGCACGGATTCCTCGAACTGGGCGCGCTGGTGCCCGAGACGCTCGACATCGTGGACGACCTGGCCGAGCACATGCATCGATTTGTCGAGCGCGCCGCAAGTTGAACGTCCTCTTCGTCACACTCGACCAGTTTCGCGGTGACTCCTACGGCGCCGCCGGCCACCCCCTCGTACAGACGCCCACTCTGGACCGGATCGCCAGGGAAGGGGTGCGCCTGGCGCGCCACTACTCCCAGTCCGCCCCCTGCGCGCCGGGAAGAGCCGCACTGTACACGGGGACCTATCAGATGAACAACCGCGTGGTCACCAACGGCACGCCCTTGCCGGCCGGCTTTGACAACATTGCGCACGTCGCTCGAAGAGCCGGCTTCAATCCGACGCTCTTCGGTTACACGGACCAGGGCATTGATCCTGGCGCGGCCGAGGGCTACGACGATCCACGCTTGGATTACTACGACGGGATCCTGCCCGGGTTCTCGGTTGGCCTCTATCTCCCGTTGAGTCAGGCCGGCTGGGTGCAGTATCTGCGCGCCAAAGGCTTCGACGTGGCGCCGGGTTGGGTGCCGTTGCTGTGGGACGAACCCAAGCGCCCCGCGGAGGATTCACTGAGCGGGTTCCTAACCAATCGATTCGTCCAGTGGTTGGAACAGCAGGAGAGTGGATGGTTCGCGCATCTGAGTTACCTACGTCCACACCCGCCTTATGCGGCCGCGGGGGAATACTCGCAGATGTACGACCTCGCCGACGTCGACCTACCGATTACGCCCGTCGAGGCTCACCTTCGACACCCCGTGCACGAGTACTCGCTCGGTGTCAGGGGCAGGGCGGCTCCGCTCGACGAGGAGAAGATGCGCTACGTGAGGGCGCAGTACTACGGCATGATTAGCGAGACCGATTTTCAGCTCGGTCGAGTCGTCGAGGCGATTGAGGAACGCGGTGAGTGGCACGACACGTTGGTGATCATCACTTCGGACCACGGGGACCAACTGGGCGACCATGGCCTTATCCAGAAATTGGGCTTCTTTCCCCAGAGCTACCACGTGCTCGGTCTTTGGCGCGATCCGCGCACGGAGCTGGTTGGACGCACGGTCACCGCCTTCAGCGAGAATGTGGACTTACTTCCGACCCTGTGCGACGCCCTTTCCGTCGATCAACCTGCGCAGTGCGACGGAAGGTCCCTGCAGGCACTCATGATGGGGGAGCAGGACAGGTGGCGGTCGGCGGCGCACTATGAGTGGGACTATCGCAAGGATTGGATCAAACAACGCGGCGCGAGTTGGACGAAGGACCAACGGCTCTCCAACCAAAACCTCTCCGTGTCGGTTAGTGATGAGGTTGGTTACGTGCAGTTCGGTGACGGCTCGTACCGCTGCTTCGACCTCAAAGTCGATCCCACCTGGAGGACGGAATGTGTCGTCAGCGATCGCATCCTCACCGCCGCTCAGGAACAGCTCGTGTGGCGTCAGGAGCACCTGCGTCGAGAGTTGACGGACATGCGCCTGGGACCAGATCGAAGTGGGCGATGGCCAAAAGGCTTCGCTAGGGAGTTGTCAGAGCAGGACCTAAGCCCCGCAACAGCCCGGTGATGAGACTTCGAAACGTACCTTCATGGTCGCTCGAGAAATTGACGGACGTCATTTCGATCGATACGTAGCCGTGGCAGGCCGACCACATCATCTGCGCCGCATTCGTGGCTGAATAGCCTTCGAAGAGCCCAACGGCCTGGCAACGTTGGATGTGCTGCACCAGAACCTGGAACGTTTGTGCGGCCAGCTGAATGGCGGGGGGTGACGGCTCGAACCCATCGAAGTGGTGAATGAACATTACGGTGTACTGGGCTCGATGCTCCAGTGCGAAAGCCCGGTAGGCGAGGGCCGAGGAGATCAAGTCGTGTGGCGGGTCTCCGGTCTCGATGCTGAGCGCATCTTGCAGCACTGAGAATCCGTCGGTCCAAACGATCTCCAACAGCCCGTTCTTTCCGTTGAAGTGGTTGTAGATGGTCATGGGTGCCACTCGGGCCCGCTTCGCGATGGCGCGCACCGTGAGTCCGTCGGGGCCGTCTTCGTCCAGAATGTGCACGACGGCGCCCAAGACGGCGGGCTCGATTCTTTGCGAGGGTGTTCTCAACGTTCGGTGGGCCATTGGTACTAGTATAGAACAGTGTTCCACTCAAGTGGAACACTGTTCTATAGGGGGCGGTGTGGTTAGTTCGACGCACGAGCGGCGATGGAAGATTCTCATCGTCCTGTGCTTGGCGGCATTTCTGGTCGTCATCGACAACACGATCGTCAACGTGGCGTTACCGACGCTGGCGAGAAACCTTCACGCATCGAACTCCTCGTTGCAGTGGATCGTTGACGGTTACTCGTTGCCATTCGCCGGTCTGTTGCTCGCGGGAGCTGGACTATCCGATCGCCTGGGCCGAAAGCGGGTCATGCAGGGCGCGATCATCGCTTTCGCTGTTTTTTCCTTTTTCGCTGCTCGTTCGGACAGTGTGCCGGAATTGTTGGCAGCTCGCGCGCTCATGGGCGCCTCCGCCGCGTTCATTTTTCCAGCGACCCTTTCCATCTTGACCACGACGTTTGACGACGGCGCCGAAAGGGCCAAGGCCTTCGGCATCTGGGGAGCGACGGCGGGCATCGCCATTGCGGTGGGACCGATCGTCGGCGGTTCACTATTGGTTCACTTCTGGTACGGCTCGATCTTCCTGGTCAATATCCCGATCGTCTTGGTGGCCCTCGTCGCGTCGGCCCTGGTGGTCCCGGAGTCCAAGAGCCCCGGAGCACGTGCTTTGGACGTGGGGGGCCTCGCCCTCGGCACCATGGGCGTCACGGCGTTGGTTCTCGCCATCATCCAAGGTCCTTCGTGGGGATGGCGCTCCCTGGCGACGTTGTCGCTCTTCGCGATGGCCGTCATTTTCGGATATCTCTTCTCGCGCTTTGAATTGAGGCATTCGGCGCCCCTGCTCGACGTGCGGGTGTTTGGCAATGGTATCTTCGCCGCGGGCGCGGGTACCATCGCCGCGAGTTATTTCTGCCTCTTCGGTTTCATCTTTCTCGTGACCCAATACTTCCAACTGGTCCGGGGCTACAGTGCGCTTTCAGCCGGAGTCCACACGCTTCCCTTCGCCATCGTCACCGCGGTGGTTACCCCATTGGGTGCCGTACTCGCTATTCGAATCGGCGCTCGCTATGTCGTGTGCGCCGGACTCTTGATCATGGCCGCGTCAATGGCGTGGGCGACCACGGTCAGCGCACTCGCTCCCTACTTCGGTCCGGTAATCGAGATCATGACCGTGATGGCGGTCGGATTTTCGTTGGTGACCGCGCCCTCGACGGCGGCTCTCATGGAGACCTTGAGACCTGATCAGATCGGGGCGGGCGCGGCCGTGAATGAGACCACCCGGGAGTTGGGCGGGACGTTGGGTGTTGCGCTCATTGGATCCGTCTTCTCCTCGATCTTTGGTCCCCAGGTCCGCGTCGCGTTGGCGAAGTTGGGCCTCTCCGTGCATCAGGTCGACGTCGCGCGCGGGTCCATGGCCGCGGCGCAGGCAACGTTGGCGCACGTCCCGCCGGGCCTTCGTGGCGACTCGAGTCAAGAGCTCACGAGGGCCTTCATGGAGGGTTTTCACCGGGGCTGTCTCGTCGCGTCGATCGTCACGGCGGTCGTCGGGTGCGTGGTGTTTCGACTCCTGCCTTCGCGCGTCGCTCGTCTGGCCGGCGAGCAAGACGCCACCGATCGCTCTCCATCGCCAGGCTCGGACAATCGCCCGCTCGATATCGCAACCTGAGCGGCGTCGAGACTAGATGATGAGGCACGTGTAGTAGAACTTCAAGCGTGGCAATGATTGGCAACGAGCTCGGCGTAGCCACCGCCACTTCTAAAGGCGACTGCATCTTGGCTCTCCGACCGTGGGAAAGAATGCGGTGAACTGGGAGATCGATCCGAGCAATCGCGCCACCGGTCTGCCGCTCGAGGGAGTGCGAGTTCTCGATTTCTCGCGCGTGCTCGCCGGACCCTTGTGCGCCATGATCGCCGGTGATCTGGGCGCCGACGTCATCAAGATCGAGAGCCCGGAGGGTGATCCGGTGCGCGGATTGAAGCCACCAGTGTTCAAGGCAGACGCCACCTATTACTTAGCCGTCAACCGCCACCGGCGCAACGTCGTGGCCGATCTTCGCGATCCGGGCGACTACCAGCATGTCGCCGGGCTGGTTCGTCAGGCCGACGCGGTGGTGGAGAACTTCCTGCCCAGCCAGGTCCGCAGCCTCGGCATCGACCGCTTACGCGCAGAGAATCCTGACTGCGTGTGGATCAGCATCACGCCGGCGACGACGGGCGGTCCCGTGGCGGACCAGCCGGCCTTCGACCTCCTGGCGCAAGCCCGTTCCGGGTTGATGGGGATAACGGGCGAAGCGGACGGCGGTCCGACCAAGGTTGGTGCGCCGCTGGCGGACGTGGTAACGGGTCTCTACGGGGCTATCGGGCTCCTGGCCGGACTTTTCGCGCGCCTCGATGGTCGTGCCGGTCGCCACTTCGAAGCGCCGCTGCTCGAGTCGACGATGAGCGCCCTGATCAACCAGGCCCAGGGCTACCTTTCCACCGGAAAGAACCCGAGTCGCTTGGGCAATGATCATCCCAGTATCGCGCCCTACGGTCCGGTGACGACGTCGGACGGGTTCCTCCTTCTGGCGGTCGGCACCGACGCGCAGTTCGCGAAGCTGGTGGCCGTGCTCGACCATGACTCCTTGAACGCTCGAGGGGAGTGGAGGGCCAACGCCCAGAGGGTCGAATCACTCGATGAACTTCGTGGCACGCTCAACTCGATCTTTGAGTCACGTTCGACGGTGGAGTGGCTCGAGGTCCTCTCCACTTCTGGGGTGCCGCACGCGCCAATCTTCGACGTGGCCGACGCCTTCGCTCAGGCGCAGATACGCGACGGAGATTTCCTTGGTCCGATGGACACTCCTGGCGGCCTCACCACGGCGATGCGCACGCCCCTGCTCATTGACGGGGCACGGCCCGAGATCCGTCGCGGCCCTCGACGCTTGGGCGAGGACACACGCGACGTCTTCGGTCCGTCCTGACGATCAGCGTTGGGTGAACGCTGGTCCCTCGAAGGTGTCGAGGGTGGTAAAGGCGTCGACGGGTCGACGGCTCAGCTTTGTATGACGCTTTGAGGGGTAGCCCAGAATCACGATCGAGGCGACGGCATAGTTCACGGGGATCGACAGGATCGCGCGTAGTACCGGCTCATTCCGGGTGGCCACCGTGGTCATGACGCCGGCCAGATCTCTCTCCCTCGCCGCGAGCAGGATGCTCCACACAAAGGGATAGATGGACGCGCCGCCCACCAGTTGATAGCGACCCAGGTCGCGGTCGGTCGCGGCCAATACTTCCAGGTTGGCGCAGATCACCAGCATGACGGGCGCCTCGTCCAGGCGCTCTGAGAAATCCTGGGGCCGAGAACGCCCCTTCGCGGCCGAGCGCTGGGCCAGCGCGGCCGAGCGGTCCTCGTCGCTGGCCCGGGGCGAGAAGGGGATGACACCGGCGAGCAGGTGCGCCACGTAGTCGTGCCAGGCGTCGAGATAGGCGTCGCGGACCGCTCGGCGAAGACGTCCGTCACGCACCACGACGACCCGCCAGGCTTGACGATTGCCGCCCGAAGGAGCAAATCGGGCGTCGTCGAGTATCGACCAAAGAAGATTGTCCTCTACGGGCTGGACGGTGAAGTCGCGAATCGAGCCGGTCGTTCGCAGGGCGCTTGTCAGTTCCATGGCCTCACCCTACGGCCGCGCCGGGGGGACTGCCTAGGCGTCGCGGCGTCGGAACAAGGTGACGCCCACGCCGATGAGCACTGCGACGTAGAGGACCATGATCACCAGGGCGTGCAGGGGACCGAAGCTGTTGGGGTTCGGGACCACTGACATCATGGAGCCGCCGAGATTGATCGGTTCGAACTTTTGGAAGTGGTCCTGCCAGCTCTGGGGGAACGCGATCCCGATGAGGGGCACCAACAGGAGAAGCGAGACGAACACGCTGATGCAGGCGAGGCTCTGGCGCAGGATCAATCCGAGGGCGAAGCTGAAAGCGGCCAGCAGGGTGAGGTAGACGCCGGAAAAGAGGACGGCACGAAGGTCCGCTGAGTTGGTGAGCGAAGGGGTTTCAACCAAGACCCCGGAGAGGATCGCCGCGCCGATGAGAAAGGCCGTAATACAGACGATCTCGCAAATGACCAACATCGACACCAGCAGGACGAGGAGCTTGGCGAAGGAGAGTTGAAGGCGGTTGGGCACGGCCGCCAGCGTGGTGCGAATGGCGCCGGAGGTGTATTCGCTGGTGATGAAGAGAGCTCCGATAACCCCCACGGCGAATTCGGCGAAGATCACCCCCACGAGGCTCGTCGAGACCGGATCAAAGGTCAGCTTCTGGACGTTCGGCATGGTGGACCAGTGCGCGCGAACCAGCGAGGTGACGAGCACGCCCAGGCCGATGGTCAAGACGATCAGGACGATGGTGCCCATGATGGTCGAACGAACGGTGCGGAACTTGATCCACTCGGACTTCGCGACGGACATCAGGGTCACGTGGCTACTCATGGTGGGCCGGGTCTAACTTGGCGCCGCCGAATTCAACGGCGCCCGCCGTGAGGTCCATGAAGACCTCCTCCAGTGACGCTCGCTGGGGGGTGAGTTCGAAGACGGTGATGCCCGCGTCGAAGGCGGCCTTTCCAACCTCGTCCGAGGTGAGACCGCCCACGGTGAGGCCGTGATCGTTCTCCTCGTGGACCGTGCCCTTGGCGTTCTTGATCGTGACGCTCAACCGTGCGATGTCCGACGCCCGAACGAAGACCGTGCCGTTGGCGGTGGCGGTGAGGTCGTCGACCGATCCCTGCGTGATGAACCGGCCGCGACCGATCACGATGATCTGGTCGGCGCTCACGGCCATCTCGCTCATGAGATGCGAGCTGACGAAGACTGTGCGGCCCTCCTTGGCGAGGGACTGGAAGAACTCGCGGATCCACCGGATGCCCTCGGGATCCAAGCCGTTCACGGGCTCGTCGAAGAGTAAGACGCCCGGGTCGCCTAACAGCGCGGCCGCGATGCCGAGGCGTTGGCTCATGCCGAGCGAGAAGGTGCCGACCTTCTTGTTGGCCACGGAAGAAATGCCGACGAAGTCGAGCACCTCGTCGACTCGCGACCGTTTTATCTTGTTCGACGCGGCCAGCGCGCGCAGGTGGTTACGGGCGGTGCGTCCGGGGTGGACGGATTTGGCGTCGAGGAGGGCACCGACCTCGCGAAGGGGCTCTTTCAGATCGACGTAGTCCACGCCGTTGATCGTGGCCCGACCCTTGGTCGGATGGTCTAGTCCGAGAATGATGCGCATCGTGGTGGACTTGCCGGAACCATTGGGCCCCAGGAAGCCAGTCACCACGCCCGGTTTGACCTCGAAATCAAGGTCATCGACCGCAAGGGTGTGACTGTACCGCTTGGTGAGGTGGTCGATTTTGAGCATGGGTTACCTGCACGATGCTACAGACTCTGACGGTTTACTCGATAGGTGGCCCCTTAGGGTGGGTCGCCCCAGCGACCTCAGTTGATGTGGCGACGCGCCGCCGTACAGGGTGCACAGGTACCGGAGATGGCGACGTGATGACGATCGAGCGAGAAGCCGAAGGACTTCAGCAGGTCCTTGCTCAGTGCGTCGAAGTGCGCCGCAGAGATCTCAACGGTGGCGTGGCATTGCTCGCACGTCAGGTGTCCGTGCACGGCACCGCTCAAGTGATAGACGGCGGCCGACTGCCCGAGATGGGTGTGCACCACCACGTTGAGATCCTCAAACTCTTCGAGGATTCGGTAGACGGTCGACGGGCTGACGTCCGGACGTCGGTCCTGGACCGCGATCGTCACTTCGTCCACCGTCAGGTGGCCGTGCGCCGAAACGAGCACCTCCGCTACCGTTCGCTTGGCCGCCGTGACTCGCTTGGCCGCGCCTCGGATGGTCGAGAGAATCTCATCGACGTCACTTTCGTGAGTTTCCATGACCAGAGAATAGGCCCGCACTCGAGACCTCTTGCGCTCATGGCGGGGACGTATTGCCGCCGGGTCGGTTCGAACGTCGACGTCTTCGGCGGCTCGGAGCAACGGGCGAGAACCGCAACAGTTCAGGCGGGCGAGAGGCCGGCCAGGACGCGTTCGGCGTCGAACACCATGGAGCGAACGATGTCGCCCGCCGGCACGAGAGCGTGAATCGCTCCGACGGCCTGTCCCGCGGGATAGCCCTCACGATGGGGATCGACGTCCGCCGTGTCTTCGTCGCCGCCCAGGTGGAAGGTGCCGTCGGCGAGGGAGACTAAGAGCTGCTCAGGAAAACCCTGGAGCAGGGTCGGATCCGCGTCGTAACGATCGGTGGTCTCATTGCGCAGGACGCGCATCGTCTTGCCGCTGAAGGCTCGCGAGATCACGGTAGCGTCTTCTTTCGCGGCGAGTATGCCTTCCTTGAATCCCCGCACGGTGCGCGCCTCCAACGTCGCGATGAATCGAGTGCCGATCCAAACGCCGTCCGCACCGAGCGCTAGGGAGGCCGCGAGGCCTCGACCGTCGAAGATCCCGCCGGCGGCCACGACCGGTATGGCACCGCCCACCGCGTCGACGACGAGAGGCACCAGGGGCATGGTGGCGATGGTCCCGGTGTGTCCTCCCGCTTCGGTGCCTTGGGCGATGACGACGTCGCAGCCGGCGTCCAGGGCCCGCTTCGCGTGGTCGACCTTGCCGCACATTGAGATGACCAGCACGTGGTGTCGGTGACAGAGCTCGATGACGTGGCTCGGCACGCCCAGTCCCGCCACGAACGTGGTGGCGCCGCCCTCAATAAGGAGCTCGACGTTGCTCGTCATCGAATCGGGAAAGACGGTTAGCAGGTCGACGCCGAATGGTCGGTCGGTGAGGGTTTTGGTGGCGGCGATCTCCTCGGCGAGCTGCGCGCTCGACATGGTCGAGGCCCCGAGGCAGCCGTAGCCTCCGGCGTTCGACACGGCCGCCGCCAACGCGCTGTAGGAGACCCCTCCCATCCCCGCCAACATGACGGGGTGTTCGATCTTGAGCAGTTCTGTGAGCCTGGTCTTCATCGCCCCTCCGCCACCACAACCTAGCGACGCTCACCGAGTGGGTTGGCACGCGCGCGTCGGCGCCCGACGCGACCAGTGCTCGGATTGGTGTTGTGCCACCCGACTCACGCGGGCGGCGAAGGTTTCCGTTGCGTGACGATCTTCACGCGGGTAGAAGAGGACCACCGAGGAGGAACGAGACAGCATCGTGGGACGCGTAATCCTCGGCCGCGAAGGTTGTGATTTGAGGCACAAGGCTGGAGAAGGCGAAACCGTGACTCGCCGCTGAGGACGAAGTTTGACGCACGCGCACCATCGGTGAGACGGTACAATGTGGCCAAGAAGGCCTGGAAGGAGACGCGATGCCACTATCTGAGCACGAACAGCGAATCCTGGCCGAGTTGGAAGAATCCCTTTCCAAGCAAGACCCTCGTTTCGCCAAGAACGTTCGAGAAACCAACGTGTACTCCCACGCCGGGCGGCGCGTGCGTTGGGGAATCCTGGGATTCGTGGTCGGATTGCTGATTCTCATCTTCTTCTTCTCCGAATCGATCCTGCTGGGACTGGTGGGCGTCGCGCTTATGTTCGTGGCGGCAGTGGTGATTGAACGTAATGCTCGACTTCTGGGCCGCGCGTCGTGGCAGGACATCACCCGTCCTGGCCACGGTGACGATGCTCATGCGAACTCCGGTCCTCGTACCAGTTCGCTTCGCGACTGGTTGTCGCGTCAGCGCCGCAAGAGCGAATGACCGACGCCGGGGTGGCGAAACTCGCCGCCCCGTGTCTGGCTCTTGATATTGGTGCCACCAAGATTGAAGGAGCCCTCGTGTCGCGCGACGGGCGCGTGCGGAACCGGGAGCGCTTGCTGGTGCACGATTTGGGTGCGGACCTCATGACTCCGATCGTCGAGATGCTTCGACGGGTGTCGGCCAGCGAATCCATGAGTCTGCTCGGGGTGGGGTGTGCCGGGCCGATGACGCGTGGGGGAGAAGAGGTGTCGCCGCTGAATATCGCGGCATGGCGAAGCTTCCCGCTGCGCGCGCAGTTGCGTGAGCGTCTGCAGATCGACGTCTTCGTCGATGGCGACGCGCGGGCACTGGCGTTGGCCGAGGGTACCTTCGGCGCCGCGAGCGACGACGATTCCTATCTTTCAATGGTCGTCTCAACGGGCATCGGTGGCGGCTTAGTGATGGATGGGCGACTCATCGATGGAGCGACGGGCAACGCCGGGCACGTGGGCCACACCAACGTCGTCACCAACGGTCGAAAATGCGGATGCGGCAGCTACGGCTGTTTAGAGGCCGAAGCCTCGGGGAGCGCGATCGAAGCCATTACCGGGCGACCACCGAGCGACGCCGATGAGGCCACGCGAACCCGAACCGGCGAACTCGTCGGGCGGGCGGTGGGCATGCTCGCCTCGGTGCTCGACTTCAATCGTTGCTACATCGCAGGATCAGTGGCGCTGGGTTACGGCGAAAAATTCTTTGACGTGGCGAACAAGTCGGCGCGCCTGATGGCGACCATGGTCTACTCCGATGACCTGCAGATCAAGCCCTCGGGCCTGGGAAACGACGGTCCAATCTTGGGTGCGGCCCTGGTGGGATGGCGTGGGGCCACCTCGTGAGGCGCGTGCCGTGGTCGGGACTCGGGGCGTATCTGGTTCGCCATCCCGCCGACGTCGTCGTTCTCGCCAGGGCCGGATGGCGATTCCGGGCCCGGTCGTGGTGGCGGCACGCACCTTATCTCCCAGTTCCCGACGCTGCCTACTGGCACTTTCGCATGACGACGTACGGCGCCGATGGCGCGACGCCTCTCCCAGCTCAGGCGATGGTCGACGCCGCACGCTGGACCTTGCGTCAACCGGTGTCGCGTTAGGTCGCCATGGGCCGGGTACTTCTCCTCAACGCCACCTTCGAGCCCCTGCAGCTGGTGAGCGAACGCCGGGCGGTTGTCTTGATGCTGGCCGGCCGAGCCGAACCAATCGCCACCGCCGACGAACCGGCCTTCTGCCGCTCCGCCATGTTGGTGGTGGAGATCCCGGCGATCGTTCGGCTCCACGACATGGTCAAGCTCCCGACCAAGGTACGCACCCCGCCGCTCACCCGTCGTTCGCTGTTGCTTCGCGACAGTTACAAGTGCGCGTACTGCCTCGAGCACGCTGACACCATCGACCACGTGGTGCCGAAGAGCCGTGGGGGACGTCATGAATGGACGAACGTCGTCGCGGCCTGCCGACGGCACAACATGCAAAAAGGCGATCGCCTTCTCGAGGAATTGGGATGGCGACTTCACTTCGAACCTCGAGCACCGGACGGCCCGTGGTGGCGGTGGCGACACGTGCCCGATCCCGATCCGCTCTGGGCGCCCTTCCTACCCCGGGCCTCGTGACGCCGGAGCTGGAGGAGCTTTACGACTACGACGCGCTGCGCTCCATCGTGGAGCCCACGATGTTCGTGGTGCGCTTGGGTGAACCGACGCTCGTCCTCGGCGCTCGCCAATCTCGGTCGATTCTCGATGTCGCGAAGTTGGGCCGTACGGGGCTGCGCCGGCGTCGGGGTGGGGGAGGGCTGGTCCTGCTGCAGCCTGACGATCTCTGGATCGATTGGTGGATCCCGACGTCCGACACGCGATGGTCCGGTGACGTTCGCGTCAGCGCGCTGACGTCGGGCGGATGGTGGCTCGAAGCCCTGTCGCAGCAGGTGGACGGCGAGATCAACGTGCACGACGGACCTTTAGGGGGCGAGGTGCGTCACCGTGTCGTGTGCTTCGCGGGCCGCGGGCCCGGCGAGGTGTTCGTGGACGGGCGAAAGGCCGTGGGCCTCGCCCAATGGCGGGTTCGTGAGGGCGTTCTCGTAACGACGGTCCTGCCGGCGGGGGCTACCGCGTCCGTCGTTGGCTACTTGAGCGATCCGCCGCCGGGGCTCCTCGAGGCCCTCGATCACCACGCCGCGTCGTCATTGTCGCTTGATCCCGAGGTACTGGTCGCGAACCTGGCCCGGATCAGCGGCCCGTGGCGGGAACGCCAACTTTTCTTGACTGACTAGGGCCAAAACTTCAACACTTTTTGTCCAAAGGGGACCCGGTCGCGTCCGGTCCGTTCAGGCCACCCCTGTTTTAGTGACTTTGCGGACCCAGAATGGCGAAAGGTGGTGAAATGTGGTGTAATGTGGCGCGAAGTGGGGAATAGTGGTGAGTCACCTGGAGGGAGTTTCGATGCTTGGATTTGTAGGCCAGTTTCAGCACACGCTGGATGCAAAGGGTCGTCTCATCCTGCCTTCGAAGTTCCGCGCGGAATACGAACGCGGCGGTCACCTGAGCCCCAACACCGATGGCTGCGTAGCACTCTGGACGCCGGGCGAATTCGCCCGCCAGGCCGAGGAACGTCTACAGCAAGCACGTAGCGGCGGCGCGGATGAACTTCGTCTCGCTCGCTACTGGGCCGCCAACTCCTCGGACGCCGAGTTCGACAAGCAGGGGAGATTCGCGTTGCCCGCCTCGATCCGCGACTACGCGCAACTGAACGGCGACGTGTTGATCGTGGGATCGCTCGATCACATCGAACTCTGGGACCCGGCCATCTACGACCAGAAAGTGAATCCAGCCGAAGAAATTTTCAAGCAGGGCAGTAACTAGTGATGGGAGTGAAAGAGAAGTGCCGGCCGCGGACCACGTGCAGCCTGGCAATCGCCAGAACGAGAGAGGACCCCTCCTCCGCCCACTCTTTCGTTTTGGCGATTGAAAGGCTACAGATGGCCCACGACAACTTCCACGTCCCAGTGCTCAAGCGAGAGATCGTCGAGCTGTTCGCCGGACAGGGCTCCGGCGTGCTCGTGGACGCCACCCTGGGAGGCGGCGGGCATACCGAGGCGATACTCCAGGCGGCGCCACAATTGCGCGTACTGGGCATTGACCGCGACCCGGAGGCGCGCGACGCCGCCCGCGAGCGCCTTAGGGGATTTGGAGATCGAGTGCTCGTCGTGGACGCCACCTTCAGCGAGTTGGTCGCCGTCCTCTCGCGGCACGCGGACTTTGTTGGCGGCCAACCAGTCGTCGGCGTGCTGATGGACCTCGGCGTGTCGTCGCACCAGCTCGATGAGTCGAGTCGGGGCTTCTCGTTCCGGGTGGACGCGCCCCTCGATATGCGGATGGATCCGACGACGGGCGAGACGGCGGCAGAGTTCCTGGCTCGCATCGACCAGCACGAGCTCGTGCGACTTCTGCGCGCAAACGGCGAGAATCGATTCGCCGGTTCCATCGCGAAGTCCGTCCTGACGCGCCAACCCAGAACCACGGCTGAACTCACGGAGGCCGTGGAACGTGCGGTGCCCATGGCGGCTCGCCGTCGCGGGCACGTGGCGACTCGCGTGTTCCAGGCATTGCGCATCGCCGTCAACGACGAGGAGCAGCAGTTGACGCAAGGATTGGACGCCGCGATCGACCGCCTGGCGGTCGGGGGAGTGTTGGCCGTCATCTCTTATCATTCGGGCGAGGATCGTGTGGTCAAGTCCGTCCTTCACGAGGCGGCGACGGGTGGTTGCCACTGTCCGGTAGAACTCGGTTGCGTGTGCGGGGCCATAAAGCGCGTCACGGTGTACAAGGCCAGTGCACAGCTCGCGAGTGCGCGAGAGATCGAAGGCAATCCGCGGGCGAGGTCGGCGAGGCTGCGGATCGCTCGGAAGTTGGATTCATGAGCGTCATTACCTTTCCGCGAAGGGTAGAGCTCCGTCCCTCCCGCCCGGTCGCGCGCCCGGCATCCGCACGGGCGAATCGGGACGCGCGAGCCGCCCACCGCCGCGCGTCGGGTTCCTTCTGGCGCAGTTCGAGGGCCGTTCGCCGCTCGTCGTTGGTCATAATGGCGGCGCTCGCCCTAACCCTGGCCGGCAGCATGCTCGACGCGAATCGGCAGGTGCAAATCCACGAACTGCAGAGCCAACTGCTCCAGGACCAGTCGACGTACGCCGTGCAGGTGGGCAACTTGACCATCATGTCCGCGCCCAGTCAGATCGCCACCAAAGCCGGCGCGCTTCATCTGGTTGACCCCGTCTCGGTGACGCAAGTACCCTCCACGTCGCTTGATGCGCCCTTGCCGCTACCGAAATTCTCTGGTTACGCGCCGGTCACATCAAGGACGATTCGGTGACCTCGCTCCACACGACGATCCAACCCCGAGTCCGTAGCCGAGGTTCCGCTCCTAGCCGTCCCGCGTCGCCGATCGGGCGACGCATGAAGCTCTTCCGGGCCTTCTTCATACTCGTCTTCCTCTTGCTGGGCGCGCGACTCTTCATGCTGCAGGTGAAGGACCACGCCCGCTACGCCGCAATGTCGGTCGACCAGGTGCGCGAGAACCTGACCACCACGGCGCTCCGGGCGGGAATCTACGATCGCTACGGCCAGATCCTCGCCGTCTCTCGGCCCACGTCGCTGGTCATCGCCGACGACCTTCAGATCAAGTATCCGGCGCGCGAAGCGAAGGCGATGAGCCCCGTGGTCGAGGTGCCGGTGGCTCAACTGACGGCCCTGCTCTCGCAGAAGCGCGGTTACGTCATCGTGAACAACGCGCTCGACCTCAGCGACGGGCACAAGCTCGACGCGCTCGGCTTCCCCGGCATCGTGGTCGAGAATTCGTCGGTTCGCAGTTACCCCAACGGATCGCTCGCCACATCGGTGCTCGGCGGGACGAACGCGGCCGGCGCGGGATCGGCTGGTCTGGAGTACGAGTACCAGAAGCTCCTGGCCGGCCAGACCGGCGTCACCCGGGAGTTCGTGTCGTCATCGGGCGTGAGCCTTCCGAGCTCGCTCAGTTCGGTCGTGCGAAAGGCCAAGCCCGGGGTGGGTCTGGAGTTGACACTCGACACGTCCCTGCAGTTCGTGACCGAACGAGACCTGGCGCGCCAACTCGCGGCGACCGGAGGGCTCACCGGCGTGGCGGTTGTCATGGACGTGAAGACCGGCGAGATCCTGGCCGACGCCTCACTCGTGAACACCAAGACCAAGGCGGGCGTGCTCGGACCGGTGCCGGCGTGGGGCAAGTCGGTCGGCGAACCCGGGATCGAACAGTCGGTCAACAATCTGGCCTTCAGTCAGAACTACGAGCCGGGCTCCGTCTTTAAGGTGGTGACCTTCTCCGCGGCTCTTCAGGACGGACTCATAACGCCCACCACCGAGTTGACCGTACCCAATTCCGTGGTCGTCGGGGGACGTTACTTCCACGACGCGGAGAACCACGGCGTCGAGCACCTCAGCGCCACGCAAGTGCTGGCGCTGTCGTCCAACATCGGAACCTACGAGATCGGCCTGCGGGTGGGTGAGTCGGGCATCCTGGCTCAAGTCGAGCGCCTGGGCTTCGGACAGATGACCGCGGTGAATTTCCCGGGGGAGTCGCCCGGGCTCCTGGTCGACGCCTCCAATTGGTACAACAGCGACCAGGTGGCCTTGCCCATCGGTCAGGTCGACGCCATTCCGCCGATCGAGGTCCTGGACGCCTACAACTCGATCGCCAACGGCGGGGTCTTCGTTGAACCCAAGTTGGTGCGTGGCTACGTGTACGCCGATGGCACGGTCAAGGCGACGCCTCCGAGCGCCACGCGTGAAGTGATCTCACCCAGCGTGGCGGCGACCATGAACACGATGCTCCAACAGGTCGTCTTGGACGGAACCGGGACGAACGCGATCATTCCGGGCTACAGCGTGGCCGGTAAGACCGGCACGGCATCGATGCCCGAGCCCGGGCATGATCATTTGATTAGCGGCGACTACAACGCGAGCTTCGTCGGCTTCGCGCCCGCGAACGCCCCGGTACTGTCGATGATCGTGGTAATCGAGCGGCCGCAGACCACCATCTACGGCGGTGCCGTCGCCGCCCCGATCTTCCAAGAGGTGATGTCGTACGCCCTACACCACTACAACATCCCCTCCAACGGCACGATGGTGAAGCCGCTCAAGGGTGCGGGCGCCAATATTGCCTCGGACGTGACGTGATGCAGCTCGGCGACGTGCTCGACGATTTCAGCCTTGATGTGCTGACGGGCAGCATCGAGATCGACAACGTCGAGATCGACTCGCGGCTCTGCGTGCCCGGGACCTTGTTCTTCGCGCTGGACGGCACGACCACGCGAGGAGCGAAGTACGGGGCGGACGCGGTGCATCGAGGCGCGGTCGCGGTGGTCGCGAGCGAACCCCTCGATCTCGAGGTGCCGGTGGTGGTCGTTCCCGACAGCCAACTGCGCCCTTTGGTGGCGCACGCGGCGGCCAGCGTTACGGGCCATCCGGAGTCCGACGTGGAGTTGGTCGGGGTGACCGGCACCAATGGCAAGACCACGGTGACCGTCCTCGTTGGCGCTCTCGCGAGGGCGCTCGAGTGGAACGGTGCCAACATCGGCACGTTGACGAACGAACGCACGACGCCGGCGGCGCCGGAACTCTTTCGATCGCTGCGCTCGGTGGTCGACGGTTTCGACTCCGAGAAGAAGCGTTCGGTGGTGGCGCTGGAGGTGTCGAGTCACGCCCTCGTGCAACACCGGATCGAGGGCCTGCGCTTCGCGGTGGTCGCCTTCACGAATCTGAGCCACGACCACCTCGACTATCACCGGACGATGGAGGCGTACTTCGACGCGAAGGCGCAACTCTTCACGACCGAGCACGCCCAGACCGCCGTCATCTGGTGTGACGATCCCTACGGACAACAACTCTCGTCGTCCATCGCGCTGGGCGTGAGCGAGGTTCATCGAAGTGACGCCACCGAGGTGACGCCTTCGCTGTTCGGTACGACCTTCTTCTGGCGCAATCAGCTGATCAACACGCCGCTGGTCGGGGACTTCAACGTCGACAACGCGCTGATGGCCATGACGATTCTCAGTTGCCTCGGCGCGAACGATACGGATATCGCTCGGGCTATGCCCCGGGTGTCCAACGTCCCGGGTCGCTTCGAGGTGGTGAGTGACCGCGAGGAGATCGTGATCGTCGACTACGCCCACACGCCCGACGGGCTTCGTCGAGTGCTGAGCGACGTTCGATCCTTGGCTTCCGGCGCGCGCATCATCACGGTCTTCGGTTGCGGCGGGGACCGGGACCGTACCAAGCGTCCCGAGATGGGCACGGTCGCGTCGACCTATTCCGACGTGGCGATCGTGACGTCGGATAATCCACGTTCCGAGGACCCCGACGCCATCATCGACGCGATCATGACGGGGATCGTGCCGGGCGCGATGGTCCTGAGGGAAAAGGACCGCCGTGCGGCGATCGCCCTGGCCTTCGAAAACGCCCGGCGAGGCGACGTCATCGTCCTGGCGGGCAAGGGGCATGAGTCCACGCAGATCATTGGTGATCTGGTGACGCCCTTCGACGATCGCGCCGTCGCGTTGGAGTTTCTGAGATGAGGACCGCATGCTGAGCCTGATGGAGTCCGGGGGAGTGGCGTTCGTCATCGCGCTGTTGGCCACGCCCCTGTGGATACGATTCCTGAGCATCCGTTCGATGGGTCAGTTGATCCGAGAGGACGGGCCGATGACCCACCACGCCAAGGCCGGCACCCCGACCATGGGCGGGGTCATCATCGTGGGCGCCGCGGTGGTCGGCTACCTGATGGGACACGTCGCCACGTCGGTGGTGTTCACCCGTTCCGGAATCCTGGCCGTGAGCGTGATCGTGGCGTCGAGCCTGCTCGGTTTCTTTGACGACTACCTGGCGATCCGCAACGCCCGCAACCTCGGACTCAACAAGACGGCCAAGTTGTTCGGACTGTTCGCCGTGGCCGCGGTCTTCGCGATCCTGGCCGTGTACTGGGTGCACACGTCGACGGACCTCTCCTTCACCAGGTTCTCGCTGCCCGGCTGGAACCTTACGGCTGTGGGGTGGATCCTGCTGGCCATCCTGGTGATCATCGCGGCGTCGAATGCGGTGAACCTGACCGATGGCCTGGACGGACTGGCCGCCGGATCGGGAACGTTCTGCTTCGGCGTGCTCGCGATCATCGGTTATTGGCAGTTCCGTCATTACCATATTTACCGTCTGCACGCCTCGCTGGACCTCGGATTGGTGGCTGTCGCGCTGGTGGGCGCGTGCCTGGGCTTCCTCTGGTGGAACGCGGCGCCGGCCAAGATCATCATGGGCGACACCGGTTCACTCGCGATCGGAACCGGTCTCGGCGCGCTTTGCCTGCTGATGAATCTCGACCTTTTGCTGGTCGTGTTGGGCGGACTCTTCGTGGCCGAGACCGCGTCGGTGATCCTCCAGGTACTCAGCTTTCGCATCTTCGGACGCCGCGTCTTTCGGATGGCGCCCTTCCACCACCACTTCGAACTCCGGGGATGGCCCGAGACGACGGTCATCATCAGGTTCTGGATCGTCGCGGGTCTCTGCGCGATGCTCGGGCTGGGCATCTTCTACGGGGACTTCTTGAAGATCGCGAAGGTGGTGTGATGACGCTGACCCAGTCACCCCGGACGGTGCAGCGAACTCGACGTCCGCCCGACCACGAACTCCCGGTCGCTCCCGAACGGCGCAGGCGCGGCTACCTGCAACCCCTGCCCCGAGGCAACTTCAACGGGCGCCTGTTGCTCGTGGTGACGGCGCTGCTGGTCACCTTCGGGACCATCGCCGTGGCGTCGGCCAGCGAGGGCCAGTCGGCGGCCAGCGGTGGCTCGCCGTGGTCCATCATGATTCACGACCTCATTTATTTGGGGTTCGGCTTCTTCGCGCTGTACGTGATGGCTCGCCTGCGCATCGACCGTCTCGTGCGCCAGGCACCCCTCTTGATGCTGGGCGGCTTGGGGTTGCTCGTCGCCGTGAAGGCGGTGGGGCTCAGTGCGAACGGCGGAAAGCGCTGGCTCAACCTTCGAGTGATCGATCTGCAGCCCTCGGAGATCTTCAAGTTGCTGACGGTGCTCTTCGTCGCCTGGCTGGTCGAGCAACACCACGATGAACTGAACAACTGGTTGCAGCTGGCCATCTGGACCCTTCCCGTGACCATCGGCTGCGCCCTCATCCTGCTGGAACCCGATATCGGCACGATGTCCGTGGTGGCCATCGTCGGCTTCGTCATGCTGGCGGTGGCCGGGCTCCGCCCCAAGATGATGGCGGCCATCGTCGGCCTCGGCCTGGCCGGCTTCTTCGCGTACATGAAGTCCAGCCCCTATTCCTACGCGCGGTTCTTTTCGTTCCTGCATCCCAACGCCGATCTGCAGGGCAACGGCTACCAGCTCCTGCAGTCGAAGATCGGACTCGGGGCCGGAGGGCTCACCGGCCTAGGCCTCGGCCACAGTCGAGAGAAGTGGGGGCTGCTGCCCAACCCCCACACCGACTTCATCTTCACGATCATCGGCGAAGAGCTCGGGCTCATCGGCACGCTGTTCGTCATCGCGCTGTTCGTGGCGTTCCTGTTCGCCGCGGTGCGCATCGCCGAGAAGTGCACCAACGACGTCTATCGGCTGATGGCCGTGGGGATCGCGACGTGGATCACCATCGAGGCCCTGATCAATATTGCGTCGGTGGTGGGCTGGTGGGCGGTGACGGGCATCCCCTTACCCTTCTTCTCGTACGGCGGCACCGCGTTGATAACCGAGCTCGCGGCGGTGGGGCTGCTGTACAACATCGCGCACGACAAGAGCCGTTCGTCCGACGTCGCGCTCGAGCAGTTCGCCCAGACGGAGTTCCGCGGCGCCAGGGACAAGCGCGCACCCGTGCGCCTGACCCGGCGGGCCGGATCGAGAGCGAGCCACTCGTCGCCCCAACGACGGAGATAACGGTGAGTCGGCCCATCGTCATCACGGGCGGAGGGACCGGCGGACACGTCTTTCCGATGCAAGCCGTGGCCGAACAGCTCGAAGTGCTCGGCGTCGACGCTGAGCGCATCCGCTTCGTCGGCAGTCGTCGGGGACAAGAAGCCGACCTCCTCGCGGGGGGAGCGATTGCCCTCACCCTATTGCCAGGTCGGGGACTGCGTCGGTCCCTAGCGTGGTCCGACCTCGCGAGCAACGTCGTCGCGGTCGCGGGTCTCTTGGGGGCCGTGGGTCTCGCGTTGGTCAAGGTCGCGCGCTGGCGTCCCTCGGTTGTGGTGTCCGTGGGCGGTTACGCATCCTTTGGCGCCGCCTTCGCGGCGGTCGTGTGGCGTCGTCCTCTGGTACTGGTCGAGTTGGACGCGGCGCCCGGTGCCGCGCAACGTGCTCTTACCCGTTTCGCCAGCTGGCGGTGCACCGCCTTCGAGACCAGCGAGCCGCGAACGACCACCACGGGGCCTCCCCTGCGAGAGGCGATCGTGCACATCGACCGCAGCGAGGCCGCGCGGCACGCCGCGCGTGCGGCGATGTCGCCCCCTATCGAGGAAGGGCGCGCCGTGGTCGTCGTGATGACGGGCTCCCTCGGTTCGCGCCGGGTCAATGACGCCGTCAGCCAGCTCGCTCGCTCGTGGGGCGAGCGCAGTGACCGCACGCTCATCCACGTCACCGGTCGTCGGGACTTCCCGGCGGTTGAGGGGGCGCGGCCCGCGACGAGCGCGCTGGATTATCGCATCGTTCCCTTCGCCGACATGGCCCAACTATGGTCGGTCTGCGACGTCGCGGTCTGTCGAAGCGGCGCGATCACCATCGGCGAGCTCACGGCGCTGGGCATCGCCTCGGTCTTGATCCCCTTGCCCGGAGCGCCCGGGGATCACCAGGTGAAGAACGCCGTGGCGGTCGCTTCGGCGGGAGGTGCCACGGTCCTGCGTGACGGCGACGTGACCGAGGCTTCGCTGGCCGAGGCGCTCGACCGCGCGCTCGACGACGACAGGTTGCCGGTCATGTCCGCCGCCGCGCGGTCGCTCGGACGTCGTGACGCCGCGCGCGAGATCGCCGAGGTCGTGTTGAGGGTTGGCGGATCGTGATCCAGTTCGGCCCCGGCGCGAAGGTGCACGTGGTGGGCGTCGGCGGCGCCGGCATGAGTGGTCTCGCGCTGCTGCTCAGCGAGATGGGTTGCGTCGTGACCGGCAGCGACATGAGCGCGTCGCCCGTGCTGGACGAGTTGAAAGCGGCGGGCATTCGGGTGGAGGTCGGCCACGATGGCTCGCACGGTGGCGGAGCCGAGATTGTGCTGTGGTCGCCGGCCGTGCGTGACGACAACGTCGAACTGGTCGCCGCGCGCGAACGCGGGGCGACCCTGCTTTCGAGGGCGCAGGTCTTGGAGCGACTGTCGGCGATGCAGCCGGTCATCGGGTTGACGGGCACCCACGGAAAAACCACCGCGACGTCGATGTTGGTCCAGGTGATGCGAGCGGGCGGGCGAGATGATTCGCGGCTGCTCGGGGCGCCCGTGGTGTCGGTCGGGGCTAACGGCCACTGGGGCAGCGGCTCGCTCATCCTCGAGGTCGACGAGAGCTACGGTACCTTCGCGCTGCTCGCCCCTTACGCGCTCGGCCTGCTCAACGTCGAGGCGGATCATCTCGATCACTACGGCACGCTCGAGGCCCTTGAGGGGGCCTTCGCACGGCTGCTCGCGCGCACGACCGGGCCGGTGGTTACGTGGGGCGATGACGAGGGTGCCCTTCGCGTGTCGACAAACAGCGGCCGCGACGTGATCCTGGTCGGCTCGGCGCCGCAGTTCGCGTGGCGCGTCGACGACGTGAGGCTTTCGCGTCGCGGCTGCACATTTACCTTGGCCGGTCCGCACGAAACCCTCGCCCTATCGCTGCGGGTGACGGGCCGGCACAACGTCGCCAACGCCGCCGTGGTGGCGGTGCTCGCGCGTAGTCTTGGCGTCGACGGGCCGGCGGTCAGCGACGGCCTCTCGGCTTTCGAGGGCGCCCCTCGACGATTCCAACTCCTGGGACGGTGGCGAGGAGTTGACGTGTACGAGGACTACGCCCATCTACCCGGCGAGATCTCGGCGACTTTGGCGGCCGCGCGAAGCATCGGCTACGAGCGCATCACGGCGGTCTTCCAGCCGCATCGAGTGTCGCGGACGATCAACCTGGCGCCCCAGTTCGCCAACGCCTTCCAAGACGCCACGACGATTGTCCTCACCGACATCTACCGGGCCGGCGAGGATAATCCCACCGGCGTTACCGGAGAGATCATCGCGAACCACATACGCCTCAGTGGCCCGGGCGCCACCTGCGCCTACGGGGCGACGTTCAGCGACGTCGTCGAGATCCTCAAGGTCGCTCACGATCGAAGCGACGTGATACTGCTGCTCGGCGCGGGCGACATCGCCGAGATCGCGGGACAACTGGACGGCGGCCTGCAACCGTGACCATTGAAACGCTCATCGAACGCGGCGGCCCACGCGTCGAACAGCACGCGGCCTTCGGAGAACGCACCACCTACCGTGTCGGCGGGAAAGTGCGCCTGCTCGTGACCTTGTCGAACGCGCGAGACCTTAACGAGCTGGGTCCTCTCTTCGCGGGATGCGGCCTGCTCGTGGTGGTCCTGGGCAACGGTTCGAACCTGTTGGTGGCCGACGGCGACGTGGCGGCCCTCGGCGTGCACTTGACTGGGGAGTTCTCGGGACTGACGTGGCACGACGAAGGAGGCGCGGTGATCGTGTCGGCCGGCGCGGCGTTGGACCTCCCGATCGCCGCTCGGCGCCTGGCGGGCGAGGGCGTCGTGGGCTTCGAATGGGCGGTGGGCGTGCCGGGCACCTTCGGGGGAGCGGTCGCGATGAACGCGGGTGGCCACGGGTCCGACATGGCCTCGTCGGTGGTCGACGCAACGGTATGGAGAGACGGAGCGCTCCACCGCGTCAGCGGCCACGATCTCGGCTTCGGCTATCGCCAGAGCGCGTTGCGACCCGGCGACGTCGTCACCGAGGTGAGCCTTCGCCTTGAGCGGGGGGACGCCAAAGCCGCCAAGCAGCGCATCAGCGAGATCGTGCGCTGGCGCCGGGAGAACCAACCGGGCGGCGCCAACGCCGGCAGCGTGTTCCAGAATCCGCCCCACGCGTCCGCTGGTCAGCTCATCGAGCAGGCCGGTTGCAAGGGCCTGCGCATCGGCAGCGCCACGGTCTCGGAGAAGCACGCGAACTTCTTCCTGGTGGACGCCGGCGGACGTGCGAGCGACGTCATCGCCCTGCTCGACGAGGTGAAGAAGCGGGTGTTCGAGTCAAGCGGCGTGACCTTGCGAAGTGAGCATCGACTCATTGGTTTCGAGCAGCGACCATGAGCCGACGGGGATCGAACGAGACCGTGGCGTCGTTCGTCGAAGAGACGAAGCGCGCCACTCGACGCCGCCTGCGTCCGCTGACCACGGTCCTGGTTGGCGTGGGATTGCTCGTGACGGCGCTGGTCCTCGGGGGCCAGTGGGTGCTGCACCGTTCATACTTCGAGGTTCAGCACGTGAGCGTGGTCGGCGTTCATCACGAACGCGTCAGTCAGGTGCTCGCGGTGTCGGGCCTCGAGGCCCATCCCGCCATGATCGACGTCAGCGTCAGCTCGGTCGAGCAGAAACTGTCCACGTTCCCGTGGATCCAAAGCGTGACGCTGACCAAGCATTGGCCCAGCACCGTGATTCTCAGCGTGCACGAGAGTGCGGCCGTCGCGGTGGCGTACGGGTCGGGTCACGCCCTTGAGTACGTCGACGCGCGGGGGCGAGACCTCGGCCCCGCGCCGCTCACGGTCAACCTTCCGACGTTGACGTACGTCAATGCGTCCAAGAACACGTGGCCCTTCGAGCGAGCCGGACGGTCGGCCGCGTTCGTGGCGAGCAAGTTGCCCCGGGCCTTCGCCAGCCAGGTCGACCAGGTCAGCGAAGACGCGTCCGGCAGCGTGACGCTCAAGATGACCACACCGGTGAGCTTCATTTTGGGGGCGCCCACGCAACTGGAGGCGAAGTTCGTGGCGATTGCTTCGGTGATCGCCCACAGCACCCTGCGAGCGGGCGACGTCATCAACGTCACCGTTCCCGACGAGTTGGCGGTCAGTGGACCACCGCCGTCGTAACGGGCACCATTTGACCAAAAACCAAGCGATGACTAGCCTTCAAAGACATTTGTTCGCGAAGTTCGTTCCCACGCTGGCGGTGGGACACAATAGAAGAGTCAACCCAAGGGGAGTTCATGAGTCTCAACCAGAACAACTATCTCGCCGTAATCAAAGTCATTGGTGTCGGCGGTGGTGGTGTCAATGCGGTCAACCGCATGATTTCGTCGGGATTGCGCAACATTGAATTCATCGCGGCCAACACCGACGCCCAGGCGTTGCTCATGAGCGAAGCTGACCTCAAACTCGACATCGGACGCGAGCTCACCAGGGGCCTCGGCGCGGGCAGCGACCCCGAGATCGGACGTCAAGCGGCCGAGGAACATCGCGCGGAGATTGAGGACGCGCTGCGCGAGACGGACATGGTGTTCATCACGGCCGGTGAAGGCGGTGGTACCGGTACCGGTGCCGCCCCGGTGGTGGCCGACGTGGCGCGCTCCATGGGCATCCTGACCATCGCGGTGGTGACCCGCCCCTTCGGTTTCGAGGGTAAACGACGAGCCAACCAGGCCGAAAAGGGCATCCAGGCGCTGCGCGACAAGGTGGACACCCTGATCGTGATCCCCAACGACCGCCTGCTGACCGTTGCGGCGGCCGACACCTCGATGCTCGACGCCTTCAAGATCGCCGACGACGTCCTGCTCTCGGCGGTACGAGGCGTCACCGACCTCATCACGGTGCCTGGCCTCATCAATACCGACTTCGCCGACGTCAGCACCGTCATGCGTAACGCCGGCACGGCGATCATGGGGGTCGGTACCTCCACGGGGGAGGGGCGGGCGGTCAACGCCGCCCGGGCCGCGATTACCTCGCCACTGCTCGAGGCGTCGATCGACGGCGCGCGAGGCATCCTGATCAACATCGTCGGAAGTTCCAAGATGACCATGTCCGAAGTCACCGACGCGTCCGAGATCGTGCACTCCATCGCGCACCCCGACGCGAACATCATCTTCGGCAGCGTGATCGACGACACCATCGGCGACGCCGTGCGCGTGACGGTCATCGCCGCCGGATTCGACCACAGCGCGCCGTCATTGCCGACCACCACCAGCGCCCCGGTCATGACCGAAGGGCCACGCAGCGACATTTTCGCGAGCACCACCAACGATGACTTCTTTGACGTCGGTGGCGATGACGATCTCCCCAGCTTCCTCCGCTGAGAACGAGCTGGTCCGGCAGGTTTCGGCCAATCTGGCCGATGTTCGAGCACGCATCGCCGCCGCCGGCCGCGACCCGCTCAGCGTTCGCATCGTCGCGGTGAGCAAGGGATTTGAACCACTCGTCGTTCGGGCCGCCTACCGCGCGGGCCTTCGGACGATCGGGGAGAACTACGTGGACGAGCTGGCGCAAAAGAGATTGGCGAACGCGGACCTCGACCTCGAGTGGCACTTCCTGGGTGCGCTGCAGACCAACAAGATCTCACGCGCGCTCGCGGAGAGTGACGTGCTGTGCGGTGTAGCACGGGCGAAGGAGGTGGACAAGATCGCGGCGAAACGAGCGGGCGCGTCGATCTACGTGGAGGTCAACTGCACCGACGTGGTGACG
>JBARBL010000083.1:0-7124 GCA_049793015.1 Acidimicrobiales bacterium
GAGCCGATGCGGAACTGGCCGGTCCGGTGCCGACAGCATTCGTAGCGGTAACGGTGAACGTGTAGGACGTGCCGTTGGTAAGACCAACCACTGTGCAGGTTAAGGCAACGGTGGTGGTGCAGGTGAAGCCGCCAGGAGTTGAGGTCACGGTGTAGCCCGTTATCGCCGGGCCGCCGTTGGCGACAGGTGCTGTCCATGAGACTACCGATTGTGTGTTGGCGTTACTGGTACCTGAAACGCCGCTGGGGGCCAGTGGCTTCAAAAGCGATATGGGAGAGGAAACGGGCGAGTAGGTGCCCGTACCGACCACGTTGATGGCCGCCACGGTGAACGTGTAGCTGTCACCGGTGATAAGGCCCGTGATCGTGCAGGTTGTTCCGGTGCTGGTCAGGCTGGACGGACACACGTTCGTTCCGACGGTCGACGTGGTGGTGTTGGTGTCGTTGACCTGGTAGCCCGTGATTGCGGGGCCATTGTCGCTGGGCGCCGACCAGGTGAGGGCCACCGAGGTGGCGCTGGGGACCGTCACCGTGGGTGCCGCCGGAGGAGCTCCCGGGGCCACCAGTGAAACGGCCGTCGTGGCGGGCGAGAAGGCCCCGGTGCCGATGGAGTTGATCGCGGCCACCGTGAAGGTGTAGGTGTCGGTCGTGGTCAGGCCGGTAATGGTGCACGCGAGCGAGGTGCTCGTCTGGGCCGACGGACAGATGTTCGTGCCGACGGCCGACGTGGTGATGTTGGTGTCGTTGACCTGGTAGCCCGATATTGCCACGCCACCATTGGCCGGGGCGGTCCAGGTGAGGGCCACCGACGTCGCATTGGTCACCGAAGCGCCGGGTGTGACTGGCGCCAACGGAGGCGTAAGAGAGATGAACGACGAACTGGTGGCGTTCGTGAGACCTTGTGACGATGCCGTCAGGGTATAGGGCGCGTTGTTTGAGTTGGGACCGGTAAAGGCGCAACTAGTGCCATCAACCACGCCGGAAACCGCCTGAAGACTGGCGCACTGCGACGGGAGACTGCCACCGGACGACGAGGTCAGGTCGACGAGAGCCGTCGAGGCTGTGACCACGTTGCCGCCCGAGTCGTAGATCGTCACCACCGGTCCGGCCGCGAAGGTCGTGCCCGATATCACCGTCGGACTCGGTTCCGTGGTGAATTGGAGGTTGGTCGCGATGCCGGCCACGGTGGGAGAGATGGTGTTGCTGACCACCGTTATGGTGCCCGCCGACGTCACCAACGACGCCGTAAGTGTGTAATTATTGCCGACAATTCCAGCGAATGCGCAGGTGGAGATGTCGACAATTCCCGCGTTGGGAGCCAATCCCGAACACGTCGTGAGTAACCCACCCGTCGATGGCGTCAGGGTGATCTGGGGCAGTTCCGACGTGACCAGGCTGAGGGTTCCCGACGGAAGCCCATTCGTGGAGTAATACACGTCGACAACCGGCTCAACGGCCAGGGTCGAGCCGGAGGCTCCTGCCTCGGGTTGCGTTGAGAATACAAGGAGATTGGGTATCGGCGTTATGTTGAACGGAGTGCTGGTCGCGCTCGTAAGACCAGAACTCGCGGCGCTCAGGGTCAGATTATTACCGTAGGCGATCTCGTTACAGCCAGCGAAAGTGGCTAACCCCTTGACCGCGCTCACCGTATTGTTGTTGCACTGCAGGGTCCCGGAGTTCGGGGTCAGCGTGACCGATGCGGTGCTGTTCGAGACCACGTTTCCAAACGCGTCCTCGATGGTGACCGCCGGTTGCGTGGTAAATACAGCATTGGCAGCGCCGTTCGCGCCGATCGGCTCAGTCGAGAACACCAACTGCTTCGCCGCACCGAAGGAGGTCACTGAAAACAGCCCGCTCGTCCCCGGAGTGACCGGCAACGAAAGGCCTGAGGGTGTTCCGGTGGCCGTCAGGGTGTACGACGTCGGCTCGGACTGCTGGGACGCCGCGTTGTAGCGATACCCACCCGAGAACGTGCAGCTCGACGGCAGGGTGAAGATACCCAAAGTCGCGGTACCGGTGTAGCTGTTAAGCGTTCCTGAGCAGTTCAACGTGGGGTCGGTAGTCGTACCTCCCGAGGACGTCACCGTGATCGTCCCCGTCCAGGTCGGCTGGATCACGTTTGACGCATTCTCAACCCACACGACGGGTGATTGGCTGAATGGCGCCCCCGAAACCCCCGCTTGCGGTGGTGTTTGAAAGACGAGCTTGAGGCCCGCCGCGCCGATGGTGAAGGAATTGCTGGTCGCACCTGTGAACGTGGGGTCGATCTGCGTGTCGGATGGGTCGGATGCCGCGATGGTGTAGGTGCCAGCGGTGTTCACCGCGCAGCCCGTGAAGTAGACGTAGCCGTTTATCTCGCTCGACGGATTACAACTGAGGCTGGCGCCTGCCCCTCCCGAGAGCGTCAAAACCACTTGAGAGTCGTCGTTGGCGAGCGGAGCGCCGTTGGCGCAGTTGACGGCGACCGTGAACTGGCCAAGGGGCGTGTTGGCGGGTGTCGGTGACGGGCCTGGCTGGGTCACGAACTGAAGGTTGGTCGCCTGACAGCCGGTCCCCGCCACCAAGGACTTCGTGGAGTCCTGAGGAAGGGTAACGGTGAAACTGTTGTAGTAGGTGTCTCCCGTTGATGTCTGAGTCACGGCGATTGTGAAGAGTTGGGGGCCGTTTAGATAGCCGGCCGGACAAGTGGGCTGAAAGGAAGCGCTCGTTGCGTTCCACCACTCCACCGGATTGAGCGACCCGCTCGCGGCCACGAATCCAACCGTGTAAAGAGACGAATAGGAGGGCGGGACGCTGAACGTCACCGCGGTGGAACCCGTGGTGTAGGGGCTGCCCACGGTGCCAGGCCCCGCGTTACAGGACGCAAACAACGCCTGCTGCGCGCTCTGCTGCATCTCGCCGATGGCCTGTTGGGAGGCACTGGCGAGCAGGGTTCGCACCGTCGTGAGATTGCGGTGATCGGCCGAGGCCGAAATGGAGGTGCCGAAGGCGATAATGAGGGCCACGGAGGCGAGTCCCAGCACCACAACTGCGAGCAACACCTCGATCAACGTGTCACCCTTTTCGCCCCGATCGCGCTTCACGGCCGTGGTTCGCCCGGTATTCCGCCTAATGAGTTGGCGCGGGCGACGCGTCATGAGAAGTTCGCCCTATGGACGACCGGCGTGATCAATTCATGTCGTGGTGCGATGTCATCTACCTGAGGTTGCGCCAGTTGACGACAGTGAAGCTGCCCGACGGTCGTCATGAGAGCACTCCGAACACCACGGCCTCGAGACCTCCCGAACCGTCGCCCATTTTGGCACTAAAGGTTGTCGGTGCTGGGGCTTCAACCATGGCTGTACCGGAGAGCGTCACGCTTCCGGTTGGCGGCACCGTGCACTCGATGGTGTTGGTTCCGCCGGGATTGGAGAAGTAATTCGTCTTGTCATCACTCGATCCGGCGATGCCGTAGTACGTCGTGCCGCCTACTTGCCACGAACCGCCCCCGTCACAGGCCGTGCCGAAGGGAGCAGTGTTGGTGTCGCAGGGCGTCCCCGAGATGCAGTAGCCGTTGGCCGCCGTGTAGCCATTGTTGATGACTGAAAGGTTTTGATCCGACGTCCACGTTATCGACTCCTGGAAGCCGCCCCCGCCGTTGTCCGTCGACTCGGCGTCGGCGCTGAACAGGTCCCAGCCGACGGCCGGTGTGCCGCTGCTGTTCACGATGTTGATATTGCTCAACGTGACGGTTGTGACGTAGCCGTCGTTCGCCCCCCCGCCTGTTCCTTGCTGGTAGAGCGCGGGTGCGCCAGAGATGCCGTAGTAATTCGGATAGACGCCGGTATTACCGCAGGCGGCTGACGTACCAGGATTACCAAGGAAGCCGTCGCACCACGTCGGCAGGGCAAAGGGCTCGATGATCTCGCCCGCTTCAGAGTTGGTGATGGCCAGACAAAAATACAATGTGAAGCTTCCGTTGAGTGGAATCGATTCCTCGAGCCCACAGGAGCCGGTGGCCTGAGCTGACTCGGCGTCAGCGAGCAGCGCCGGGTTGTTGCCGAGGTTGTTGAAGTCGATCATGCATAGCGACGACGCAAGCGGTCCGGATCCCGGCGTCGCGTAGTTGCAACCGGTCGTCGCGTTGACTTGAATCGGCGCGCCGGCGTCGCTCACTGTTGCCGTCGCGGCGGGATCGGCCGTCAAGGTGTACGAATAATTACTCTTCGGCTCTTGGATCGGAAAACTGACCTGCTGGACTCCCGTGGTAGCCAACCACGTGGTTGTGGTGGTATTTGAAATACCCGAGCATGTCGCCGGTGTGATATTCGACGTGCACGTCACCGTTATCGCACCCGGACCCAGAGTGGACGGCACATCGTAGGACAGCGTGGTGTCGGTCTCGGTCGTCGAGGCTCCATTCGTGACACAAAGCTGTCGAACGAGGTTGTAGGAGGTGCCACTCGGCACGACCACGTAGGACGCGACGTCGTTGTAGTTACCGGTGGCCTGTACGAGGCCCCACTCCAAGCCGAGCACCTGGTTCGTCGTGCCGGCTCCGCACACGGGCGATGGACTCAAGGTGATCTCCTGCGCCTCTTGAACGTCGGGAGAAAAGCTCGCCGATACCACTTGCGCGTCGCTCGTGTCGCCCAGACGGTTGGCCGCGCTTGATTGAAGAGAGAAGACAGCGAGTAGTCCCGCCGCGAGCGCACCCACGATGATGGGGATGACGGCGGTCACGATCAGCAGCTCAACGAGAGTGAAGCCACCATCCGACCTGGTCTCGCTTCGAGCGTGCCGAAACCGTGTTGAGAGTTCGGTCAGTCTCATACGGGAAATAGTACCAGCAGACCTGCTCTAATGCACAGGCATTTAGTCTGGTTTTGAGCGCTTTCCCTAGGTCGTCTTTACCTGGCTGTAAATCCCGTACATGGCCGAAATAAGGGCCACGGCCACAAACCCCACGATGACGCCCATGAAAATGATGATTGCGGGCTCAAAAAGTGCCGTTGCCCGGTCAACCTTGGTCTCAAGCTCCCGGCTGTAGTACTCAGCCGCCACTTCCAGTTGCTGGTCGAGGGTTCCGGTCTCTTCCCCGACCCGGAACATCTGCTGGGCGGCTCCCGGGAAGAGTCCGGTTCTCGCGATAGGGGCGGCGAGCCCCTGGCCCTCCATCATCTCGATTCTGATCCCCTCAAGGGCCGTGCGATATATGGAGTTATTGGCCGATTCCGCCGTTACCGCCATCGAACGAGGCAGGTCCACGCCGGCCTTGAGCAAAGAGGACAGGATCCGACACACCCGCTCAAGAATGGCCGTTTGGGTCAGGTCGCCCACCACCGGGAGTTTCAGGATGATCGCGTCGAGGCGGGCCCTGCCCTTCTCGGAACGGCGCATCATTATGTAGCCCACGACCGCCATGATCATTACCGCGAGAATCACGTACCACCACTTGGTGATGAAGCCCGACATGCTCATCATCATTCGGGTAGGCAGGGGCAGTTTCGCGTTGAAGGACTTGAAAAAGACCACAAAACGAGGCAGGACGAACAGGGCCAGCACCCCGACGGTCACCACTGACATGCAGGCGACCACCGCTGGATAGATGAGAGCGGCCGTGATCTTGCCACGAGCCTTCGTGTCGCGATCTATGTAATCGGCCAACTGGTTGAGGACCTTGTCCAGATTTCCCGTCAGTTCCGCGGATTCGAGAATACCAACGTAGTAATTCGGGAAGGCCTCTGGATGGGCGGCGGCGGCGGCGGCGAACGTGTCACCCGCCTGCAGACTGTCGACCATGTCCCCCAAAATGTTCTTCAGCAGCTTATTTTGGGTCTCCTCGGTGATCACCTCCAGGGCTTCCATGATGGGGATACCGGCCCTCATGAATACCGCCAACTGGCGGGAGAAGTTCATGACGTCCTTTTTCGGGACTTTCTTCTTGGTGATTTCGAGCTTGAGGAGGCTCTTCTGCTCCTTCACTTCAAGCGGCTGAAAACCTCGCCCAATTAGGGCAATATGAGCGGCACCCGTCGACGCGGCCATCTCGACGCCGGACACGGTCTTCCCGGTGCCGTCCAAGGCCTTGTAACTGTACTTGACGGTGGTCTTTTCGCGCTTGGCCTGGCTCTTCGCCTCGGCGCGCTTCGAGAGTCGGCTCATAGTGTGTACACGCTCCTAATGACTTCAGCGACGGACGTTATGTCCTGTGCCACCAGACTGATCGCCTCTTGGCTCAAGGTGCGCATCCCCTGCTTTACAGCCAACGTCCTCAATTCCTCCTGGGTGGCCCAGCCGACGATGAGGCGCTTGATTTCAGGTGTCATGACGAGCAGCTCGTAGATGCCAATTCTGTCTTTGTAGCCCGTGTCGCTGCAGAAGTTGCAACCCGTACCCATGTAGAAGACGTCCTTGTCGGGTCCGCCGCTCTCCTTATAGAACAGCATCTCCTCATCGGTCATCGTGTACTGGGTCTTGCACGAGGGGCAGATTCGTCGTAGGAGCCGCTGGCCCACCACCGCCAGGACCGAGGATGCGACCAGGAATGATTCGATTCCCATGTCCAGGAATCGGTGAAGTGCGGAGACCGAGTCCGTCGCGTGCATCGAGGAGATGACGAAGTGGCCGGTCAAGGCCGACTGCACGGCGACACGGGTGGTCTCCACGTCTCGAATCTCGCCGACCAGGATGACGTCAGGGTCCTGGCGCAGGATCGACTTGAGACCAGTCGCGAAGTTGAGCCCGGCCTGCTCGTTGGTTTGGATCTGATTGATGGAGGGGAAGATGTACTCAACCGGGTCCTCGATGGTCATGACGTTGAGAGTAGGGTTGCTGACCTCGCTCAAGGTGGCGTAGAGGGTCGTGGTCTTGCCACTACCTGTCGGGCCCGCGCAGAGCACCATGCCGAAGGGTGACCGCACGAGCTTGGAGTACGCCGCGTGCGTGTCGGCCGGCATACCGAGGTCGTTGAGTCGGAACAGCGAACGAGTCTTGTCGAGGATTCTCATGACGCAGTTCTCGCCCATGATCGTCGACACCGTCGCCACGCGCACGTCCACCTCTTTGCCGTCGATGTTGATGGTGAGCTGGCCGTCCTGGGGCCGGCGGCGTTCGACGATGTTCATGTTGGCCATGATCTTGATT
>JBARBL010000084.1:0-2325 GCA_049793015.1 Acidimicrobiales bacterium
CGGTGGCACAGAGAGGAGCGACGGCCATGGAATTGGAGACACCATTGCGTTCGCTCTTATCACCGTTGGGACTCACCCTCTACGACCTTGAGCTGAGCGCCGGAACCCTCAACGTCACCGTCAACAAGGACGGGGGCGTCGATCTGGAGGCCCTCACCAAGGCGAATCGCGTGATATCGCAATGGCTGGACGCCAACGATCCCATCCCCGGTCGCTTCACGCTGGACGTCTCGAGCCCGGGGCTCGAACGCAAGTTGCGCACGCCGAGCCATTTCGCCAGCACCATCGGTGAGGTGGTGACCCTGCGCGAGCTGCGCGAGGGCGAGGCGACCCGTCGACTCGAGGGCCCGGTGCTCGAAGCGGACGAGGAGTCCGTGACGATCGAGGACCAGGAACACGGCCGCGTCGTGGTGGCGATCGCCAACGTCGAGCGCGCCCGAACCGTCTTTAAGTGGGGAGCCGAGGCCAAGCCCTCGCCTTCGCGCGCCTCCAAGTCTCCATCGACGAGCAAGAAAGGCTAATCATGGCGAACTTCGAATTTCTTGAGGCGCTCGGTCAGATCGCGCGTGACCAGAACATCGACGAAGGCGAGTTGCTGATCGCGCTGGCCAACGCGCTGCTCGCCGCGTACAAGCGTCGACCCGACTCGGCCGAGGACGCCGAAGTCGAGATAAATCCCGAGACCGGCGAGATCAAGGTGTGGGGGCTCGAGCTCGACATCGAAGGCAACGTCACCAAGGAGTGGGACGCCACGCCGGAGGACTTCGGTCGCATCGCGGCTCAGACCGCCAAGCAGGTCCTGATGCAACTCATCCGCGACATCCAGCGTCGTCAGATGTACGAGGAGTTCGCGAACCGCGAGGGTGACATCGTCTCGGGCACCGTCCAGCAGAACGACAACCGCTACACCCTGCTCGACCTGGGCCGGGTGGAGGCACTGCTGCCCCAGGCTGAGCAGATCGCCTTCGAGCGCTACGAGCACGGCGCGCGCATCAAGGTCTACATCGTCGAGGTGCGCAAGACCAACAAGGGTCCCCAGATCGTGGTGAGCCGCACCCACCCCGCCCTGGTGGCCAAGCTGTTCGAGATCGAGGTGCCCGAGATCGCCAACGGCATCGTGGAGATCAAGGCGCTGGCCCGCGAGCCTGGGCACCGCAGCAAGATCGCCGTCGCGTCCAACGACTCCCAGGTCGACCCGGTGGGGGCCTGCGTGGGCGCTCGCGGCTCTCGGGTGCGCAACATCACCAACGAACTGCGCAGCGAGCGGATCGACGTGGTGCCCTACAGTGACGACCCCATCGAGTTCATTCAGGCGGCCTTGCAGCCGGCGCGCGTGCGCGAGGTGCGGCTCAACGAGGAAGAGGGGATCGCCACGGTCATCGTGCACGACCAGCAGCTCTCCCTGGCCATTGGCAAGGAGGGCCAGAACGCCCGCCTCGCGGCGCGGCTCACGGGGTGGCGCATCGACATTCGTTCGGAGAACGAGACCAATGAGGACGAGGTAGTCGACGAGGTGTGGACCGACGGCGACGTGGTCGTCGAGGAGGCCGTCGTCGTGGTCGAGGGCGAAGAGCCCGGTGAGGTCGACGCGGCTGTCGTGGTCGTCAGCGAGGACGCCGAGGGCAACGTGGAAGAAGCGGTCGTCGAGGAAGTTCTCGTCGAGGCGGGCGAGGACGAACTGGTAGATGGGGTCGTGCCGGACGAGGTCGTAGCGGTGGAGGAAGAGGCATAACGCCGATTCGCACGTGCGTGGTCTGTCGCGAACGCAAGGACGACATCGCGATGCTGCGGGCGGGACGAGCGAGCGATGGTCGCTGGTACCTCGGACGGGGGCAGGGCCGGGGAGTGTGGTGGTGTCAAGAGTCACGCTGTGGTCTTACGTTGACCGCGGGGCACCTGGCTCGGGCCTTGCGCGCTAACGCGGGCCCCTCGGACCTTGAGTCGGTGCGCGCAGCGGTTCGTGAAGCGAAGTTGGCGGTACCAACAGATGTGAAAGAATAGATAACTGTGTTCGCAGGTAGTGCGGGCACACGAATTAAGGGAACGTTTTGGCGCAGAAGAAGATTCGAGTACACGAGCTCTCCAAAGAACTTGGACTTACGAGCAAGGAGTTACTCGGCCTCGCCCAAAAACTAGGCATCGGCGCCTCGAGCCCGTCGGCGTCCATCGAGGACGCCCAGGCGGACCGCATCCGACGCCGGGCCGACGCCGACGGTCTGCGCCGAGAGGTGCAGCCCGAAACCGCGGCCAAGGCTCCCAAAGCCACCAAGGCGGTCAAGGCTACGGGCGTCAGCAAGTCCGCCGCGCCGGCCAAGCCCGAGACGC
>JBARBL010000085.1:0-2874 GCA_049793015.1 Acidimicrobiales bacterium
GTGTGGGCCGGCATCGGCGACTCGATCGTCATCGTGGGCGGCGACGGGCTCTACAACTGCCACATCCACACCGACGAGATCGGCGCGGCGATCGAGGCGGCGCTCGACGCCGGGCGTCCGCGCGAGATCCGCATTACCGACCTGAGCGAGCAGATCGTCGAGGAGCGCTGGGTCCGCGAGGGCATTCCCCTGCAGCCCGCCGACCTCGACGTCGGGCCCGCCCCCGCGACCGCCGTGGTGGCGGTGGTGGTGGGTGACGGCGTAGGCCGGATCTTCCGCTCGCTCGGCGTGCGCACGCTGGTGAAAGGCGGTCAGACGATGAACCCCTCTACAGCCGACCTGGTCGCGGCGGTGCGCGCCAGCGGGTCGGCGCAGGTGGTGCTGCTGCCCAACAACAAGAACATCCGTCCGGTGGCCGAGCAGGTGAACGCCCTGGTCGACCAGGTGGTGACGGTGGTGCCGACCAGGTCGATCGTCGAGGGCTTCGCCGCCCTGCTCACCTACGATCCCGACGCCTCGGCCGAGCAGAACGCGCTGACCATGTGCGAATCGGCCTCGCACGTGCTGGCCGGCGAGGTCACGCGGGCCGTGCGCGACACCACCACCGACGCCGGCGAGGTGCACGCGGGTGACTGGATAGGCCTGAGCGACGAGGGCGTGCACTCGATCGCCGACTCGATCGCCAGCGCGGCCAACCAACTGCTGGCGCAGCTGGTGACCCCCGAGCACGAGCTGATCACCATCATCGAGGGCGACGGGTCGACGCCGGCCAACACCCGGCGGATCACGGAGTTCCTGGCCGACGAGTTCCCTTCGCTCAGCGTGGAAACGCACCACGGGGGACAGCCGCTCTACCCCTATTACTTCGGCATCGAGTGAGCGACGCGCCGGCGCGCCGACTACGCCAACTAGGCGACGTGGCGGTGGGCAACCTGCGCCACGTGGGCGAGAAGCGCGTGGCGGCCTTGGGCTCGCTCGGCATCGAGAACGTGTTCGACCTGCTCACGCTCTACCCCCGCCGCTACATCGATCGCACCAAGCGCGTGGACCTGTCGGACCTCAACGTCGGGGACGAGGCGGCGGTGTTCGCCCAGGTGCAGAAGGTCTCGAGCCGCCGCACCCGCCAGGGCAAGGTCATGGTCGAGGTGACGGTGAGCGACGACGACGACGCGACGTTAAAGGTCGTGTTCTTCAACCAGGCCTGGCGCGAGCGCCAGTTGACCGCGGGCGTGCAGGCCCTGTTCTTCGGCAAGGTCACCGACTACCGCGCGCAGCGCCAGATGACCAATCCCGTAGTCGACGTGATCGTCGGGGCGAGCGGCGAGGAGCGCGACGCCTCGCGGGTCGGCCGCGTGGTGGCCATCTATCCCGCCTCGGGCAAGGCCGGGCTCACCAGCTGGGAGATGGGCGGCTTCGTCGAGGAGTCGCTGCGCCGCGCCGGACCACTGCTCGATCCGGTGCCGGTCGAGGTGCGCCGCCAACTCGACCTGGTCGACCGCACGGCGTCGTTCTGGGGGATCCACCTGCCGGCCGAGTTCTCCGACATCGCCCCGGCGCGACGGCGTCTGGTGTTCGACGAGTTCCTGCGCCTGCAGCTGCTGCTGGCTCTGCGGCGTCGACGGCTGGAGGAGAGCTCGTCGGGCGTGTCGCATCCGATCAACGTCGAGGACCTCGACGTCGAGCCCGGCGCACTGTCGACGCCCAACTCCACGCTGGTGCGCCGCTTCCTGGCGGGCCATCGCTTCACGCTCACCTCGGCCCAGCGCCGGGTGCTGGGCGAGATCGCGGCCGACATGTCCTCGCCACTGCCCATGCATCGCCTGCTCCAGGGCGACGTCGGATCGGGCAAGACCGTGGTCGCCCTGACCGCCTTGCTGGCGTCGATCGACGGCGGACGCCAGGGGGCCTTGATGGCCCCGACCGAGGTGCTGGCCGAACAACACCTGGTCTCGATACGCCGGGACCTGGAGAGCTTAAGCATCCACGACCGCTCGGTGCTGGGTGGGGAGCGGCCGCTCTCGATCCAACTGCTCACCGGACGGCTTCGCGCCAAAGAGCGCCTCCACGTGCTGGCTGGCCTGGCCGACGGGTCGGTCGACATCGTCGTGGGCACGCACGCCCTGCTCAACGACGACGTGACGTTCCGTTCGCTGGGGGCCGTGGTCATCGACGAGCAGCACCGTTTCGGGGTCGAACAGCGCGCCGCGCTGCGCGAGAAGGGAAGGGAACGGTCCCGTGAACCCATCGACCCCGACCTGCTGGTGATGACGGCCACACCCATCCCGCGCACCGCGGCCATGGTCGTCTTCGGGGACCTGGACCGCTCGGTGCTGGATGAATTGCCGGGCGGACGCCTGGCGATCAAGACGGTCTGGGCGCGGGGCGACGCCGAGGTCGCCGTGTGCTGGGCGCGCGTGCGCGAGGAGGTGGCCCGCGGGCGCCGGGCCTACGTCATCTGCCCGCTGATCGAGGGTTCGGACCGTGTGCAGGCCACCAGCGCCATTGAGGAGCGCGACCGCCTGGTCGAGCACGAACTGGCCGGCCTGCGGGTGGGGCTGCTGCACGGCCAGATGAAGGGGAGCGAGAAGGAGGAGGTGATGGCGCGGTTCCGCATCGGCAGCCTCGACGTGCTGGTGGCCACGGTCGTCATCGAGGTTGGCGTGGACGTGCCCGAGGCGAGCGTGATCGTCATCGAGGACGCCTGGCGTTTCGGCCTGGCCCAGCTGCACCAGTTGCGCGGCCGCGTGGGGCGCGACGCGACGCAGAGCTACTGCTACCTCCTGGGCGATCCGCCGAGCGAGGACGGCGAGAAGCGGCTCGAGGCGCTGGTCAAGTCCAACGACGGCTTCGCGCTGGCCGAGATCGACCTCGACC
>JBARBL010000086.1:0-11017 GCA_049793015.1 Acidimicrobiales bacterium
GTTTCCGGTGGTTATGGCGGTGGAGATATACCTGTTCCCATTCCGAACACAGCAGTCAAGCCCACCAGCGCCGATGGTACTTGGGGGTCCCCCCCTGGGAGAGTAGGTCGCCGCCGGGATTTCTAGAAAGGCCCCCACTTCGGTGGGGGCCTTTCGCTTTCTCCAACGCGAAAATGTGGGTCTCGGGTGCTACATTCGCTCTATGAAAACTCTCCTCCACCAACGTTTCGACGCGGCCTTGCGGGATCGTCAGCTGCTGGAACACCCCTTCTATCGCCGGTGGGAGGCGGGGCAACTGAGTCGCGACGAGTTGCGTGACTACGCGCAGCAGTACCGCCACTTCGAGGCGATGCTGCCCGGGTTCCTGCGACGCCTGAGCGACTCGCTGGCGCCGGGGCCGGCGCGCAACCTGGTGGAGGCGAACTGGCGCGACGAGGTCACCGCGCCCAGCCACCTTGAGCTCTTCGACCGCTTCGCTGATTTCTACGACGCTACGGCCACCGAGATGACCGCCGCCACCCAAGGCCTCCTCGACGCCTACGCCGAGGTGCTGGAGCGCGACAGCGTCGCCGCGCTCGCGGGCCTGCTGGCCTACGAGAGCCAGGGGGCCGCCATCGCCGACTCCAAGGCTGAGGGCCTGATTGATCACTACGGCGCGTCCGAGGCGGCCGCCTCATTCTGGGTCGAGCACGGATCCATCGAGGGCGACCACGCCACGTGGACCTTCGACGCGCTGGCCAGCCTGGAACCTGACGTCACGGAGGTCGAACGAGCGGCTCGACTGGTCGGCGACGCGTGGTGGTCCTTCCTCGACGAGCGCGAGCTGCAGGCGGCCTGACGCCAGCGCCGACGCGCCGTTCCACGCGGGTTACCCGCGTCTATCTAGAACGCGGTTCCACCTGGACCTTCGCGTCCGCGCTCGAGTGGCCGGGGTGGTGCCGGCGGGCTCACTCGGAACAGTCCGCGGTCGAGGAGCTGCTCGACTACCAGGAGCGCTACCAACTCGTCGTGGGACCATCGTTCACGCCGGGACGCCTCGAGATCATCGGTGAGGTCACCGGCAACGCCACGACCGATTTTGGCGCCCCGACGGCCAGGGGGCTCTGGGACGAGGAGAGCGACCAGGTCGACGTGCGACGAATGGTGGGCCTGCTCGAATCGGCCTGGCACTACTTGGACCGGGTGGTCGCCATCGCGCCACCGGCCTTGAGGAAGGGTCCACGCGGCGGAGGTCGCAACCGAGACCAGGTGGTCGATCACGTGCGTGAGGCTGAGCGTCGGTGCGGCTCCAAGGTCGGCGGACGCGTCACGCCCCGCACGCCGTGGTCCGACCAGCGGGCCGTCATCGTCGATTCGCTGCTCAAGGAACCCTACGAGGGCGCGTGGCCCGCGAGCTACTCAATCCGTTGGATGGCCTGGCACGTGCTCGACCACGCGTGGGAGATCGAGGACAAGAGCGACTAACAACGATTCGTCGTAGATCAATGCCTCGCTTTCGACTCGGAACCATTAAGTGAGCTGTAACAACTCTCTAGATCGTGACGGAATTGATCCCGATCGGCGCGCGAGAGTGCCGCCAACATCTCATCCTCGATATCTTGCACGGGCCCATCGAGACGCTGAAGCAGAGCCCGGCCCGACGCGCTGAGAAACAGGAGCCGGTGGGAGCTATTCGCGGGATCATCGCGGCGCAGCACGAGACCACGATCCGTGAGCACGATGACGACATCAGAAATCGATTGAGGCGTCACGAACGAGCGTCGGGCCAGTTGGGCCGAGGTGAGGCCATCGCGACTACGAAGCACCGTCAGTGCGGTGTACTGCACGACCGTGATTCTCGACTCTCGCAGGACTTTGTCAAGTCGAACGCGAATCGAAAGCTCCAATTGCTTGACTCGATAGAGGCAGGTTGGTTCGCCATCGTGCTGGTTAGTCTTCCTTGTTGCCAAAACAACTACCTCCTTGGAATGTAAGAATGCGACCGTAGCGCGAACTGGTGGAGTTCCTTCGCAAGAATATGGCGGCGCTTCGCGTTTCTATTGGGCATCCACTGCCGAGGCCAGCCGAGCCTGCGGGATGATGAGGATATCGAGCGCGACAACACCTTCGCCTTCTGGAAGCACCAACATTGGATTCACCTCGATCTCCGCGATCCATGGCGTCGCGTTGAGAATCCCCCCGATAAGTTCAACTGCCCGCACGAGAGCGTCAATGTCGGACATCACGCTGCCTCGCGCCCCCCGTAACGTTGCGGCCCCGCGTAGTGAGTCGATAGCCGTGACGATTTCGCTCCGATCAGCATCAACTGTGACTACGACGGCGTCCTTAATCACTTCCGCCCAGACGCCACCAAGACCGAGGAGTACATGATCTCCCCACGTGTCGTCTCTGCGCGCGCCGACAATCATTTCGACTCCGCCGTCCACGAACTCCTCCACGAGAACGCCGTCAATCACGGCCTCTGGGTGGGCCGCACCGATTCGAGCCAGCATCTGCGCGTGGGCTCGGCTGAGCTCAGCTTCATCGGCGACGACCATGACTCCGCCGACATCGCTCTTGTGAAGTATCTGCGCAGAGACGACCTTCAATACAACGGGGTAACCGAGACGCGAAGCCGCCGCCCGTGCGGAGCGGACATCGGTTGTCAGTTCGCCCGAGGGAACGCGCAAGCCAGCCCGCGACAGCAACACCTTGGCTTCGTGCTCGCTTACGTACTCTTTATTCCTTGAGTCGAGCGGGAGGGCCCCAAAAGGTCCAGGTGCCACGCGTGATTCCCCGTCGCGTAAGGTTCGCGCGAGTCTCGTCACGTTCCGCGCGGCGCGCAGGGCACGCTCGGGCGAGCGAAATAAGCAAAGTCCGGCATCGAGGATCTTGAGCTTGTTCTCTGGAGGTAACGGTGTCTCGCCACCCATGATGGTGTAGATGACCGGCTTGCTTGCAGTGACGAGTGCCGGCACGAGCGCCTCGACTTGTTGAGTCCCTTGCACGACTGATCCCGGCATTGAGGAGACCACTAGAAGACCGACCTCGTCGTCGCCGAGCAGCGCAGATGCGACTCGCGCGTAAAGGCTTGGGTCGTTCAGTCCCATCGCCGTAATGTCCACTGGATTGCTGGCAATCGCGAACGCGGGTAGCTCGTCCGTCAATTTCACCAAGGTCGGTGGAGTCAATTCGGGGAGCAAGAGACCGATGTCATCACTGACGTCAATGGCGTGCGTCTTCGCAGCGCCAGAGTCAGTCATGAACGCGACACCGTAAGCACTCGGCATTGGACACTTCACCAAGACGCACACCGTATCAATGAGCTCGTCCAGCGAATCGATGAACAGCACACCTTCTCGACCGAGAATTGTTCGCATCACCTCTTGATCTCCGGCGATGGCACCGGTGTGCGAGAGCGAGGCCGCCTGCGCACGAGCACCACGACCAGTATGAAGAACACAGAGTGCGACTCCTCGCTGGCGCGCGACTCGTGCCAGTTCGATGAACTCAGCCGGTCTTCGGATCTGCTCGATAAGGAGCGCCACCGCACGAATGCCGTCTTCGCCAAGAATCGCGCCGAGATAATCCTCGATACCGAGCACCGCTTCGTTGCCTGTCGAGATGGTGTAGCTCACCGCAATATCTTGAGCCATTGCCGCGTACGTAAGGGCCAACGACATAGCCCCGCTTTGCGAAATTATTGCCAGACTGGGTCCACCGGCACGGCGGTTCGGCGATGCGTCTCCAAACGTTAACGGAACGGATTCCGTGAAATTTATGAGACCTAAACAGTTCGGTCCCGCGAGGGCGATGTCATATTCGGTCGCCACGGACGCGAGCTCGAACTGCTGGGCGGCGCCGTTGGTACCGGCTTCCGCATAGCCGGACGAGAACACGATGGCCCCGCCTACCCCTTGGCGCCCGGCGGCCAAGATCGCCTCCGCCACGCCCTCCTTTGGGATTGCGAGGATTACCGCGTCGACGCCGTAGGGGAGTCCTTCGATCGAGTCGACACAGGGTCGCCCGTTGATCTCGGTGCGGGTGCGACTGACGTAATGAACGTCACCAACGTAACCGAATCGTTCGATCAGAGAAATCGGCGCCCCACCTATTGATCCTGGCGAATCTGACGCGCCAACCACGGCGATTGATCGAGGGTGAAGCAGGCGGTGAATTGCATCACGAGAGATCCTCGGTAACGTGGGCGACGCCTCAGTCACGTTTGTAGGATCCAAGGCCCGGCCTGAACGTCTTGTCGTCGAGGAACTGGCCCATTCCCTTCTCGCGCCCGTGCTCGGGGTCGTTGGCAATGGACTGGTCAAGTTTCGCGTAGAGGTACTCCTCCGAAGTCTCCCAGTCCATCGAACGCGCCCGTTTGAATCCAGTCTTGGCCGCCTCAAGAACAGTTCGGTTCATCTTCGAAACATGCTTCGCCAGCTCAGCCGTGCGCTCTCGAAGGTCCTCCTTCGGAACTGCTTCGTTGACCAGTCGCATCGCTGCGGCCTCGGCACCGGTGAATGTCTTACCCGTCATGATGTAGTAGATCGCGTCTCGCGCCGGGATCATCTCCGCCAACGAGCGCGACACGACGGAGCCTGGTGGGATGCCCCAATTGACTTCCGAAAGTCCAAAGATTGCGTCTTCGGCGGCGATGGCGAGATCGCAGGCCACAAGGGGCGTGAATGCGCCGCCGAAGCACCAGCCATTCACCATGGCAATCGTGGGCTTGGCAAAAAACATCAGACGACGATACTGCCACTCGTTGGAAGTTCGACGAGATCGGATTCGCGCTATCGGCCCACCGGCATCAATTTCGCGGAAATACTCTTTCAAGTCCATCCCCGCGCTGAAAGCCTCTCCCGCTCCAGTAAGAACAAGTACCTTGACGCGGTCGTCAGACTCGATGACGTCGAGAACCTCAATCATCTCCTCATTAAGTTTTGGATTCATCGCATTGCGTTTTTCGGGTCGGTTCAGGGTCACCCAGGCGATACCGTCACCGTCCAGCTCGGCGAGAACGGTGCTCCACTCTCCGAGAGAAAGATTTCCCTTGCTGTCCGTCGAACTTGATTTCATTTGAACTCTCTTTCATCCAGGTGGACCAACGACACACTGCACTGCGAAGAGGGCGTCGCGTCAGAGACAAGCCGACAACTCACCTCGTCCTCTCGCACCAGCATTCCGGAGGGGTTCAGTCCTCGGACGGCACTGTATCAGGTAACCTGATACAGTGCAACGGTCCGAAATTCCATTCCCTGGGTATTCTGACTGGACTTTTTCCAACAACTGAACCACGGTCGTGACGGTTGCGGGTCCTCGTTCGCTAGGAAGGTAGTCCCGCGATTCGTTGCGTGATCCCGAACTTCTAGGGCTCGGCAATCGTGGCTAGCTGGCCAACTGGTCCGGCTGGATGACGACGTCGTCGGCGGTAATGGAGTGTCAGACGTCGAATCTCCGAACGGTGCGGTCGCTGGCGCAGTTCGCACAACGGTGATAGGAACGAAGCAAGATCTAGTACAGGGACGCCCATGGCTCGCTACACCCACCTCTTCGAGCCGCTGTGCATCGGTGCGTGCACGCTGAAGAACCGGATCGTCTCGTCGGGCCACGACACGGTGATGGTCGAGGGTGGCGCCGTCACCGACCAGCTAATCGCCTACCATGAGGCCCGCGCCCGCGGCGGCGTCGGACTTATCGTGGTGCAGGTGGCCGGCGTGCACGAGAGTGCCCGCTACACCCAGCACATCCTTATGGCGATCGACGATGCCTGCATCGACGGCTTCGAGCGCCTCGCCACCACGCTTCACGCGAGCGGCACGGTGGTCTTCGGGCAGCTCTTCCATCCCGGACGCGAGGTCATGGAGTCGAGTGATGGATCGAGCCCGGTGGCCCTGGCCCCCTCGGCCGTGCCCAACGAGCGATTCCGCGTGATGCCGCGCGCAATGACCACCGGCGAAGTCGAAGAGATCGTCGACGGATACGCCCTGGCCGCGGCCCGGCTCGAGCGGGCCGGCCTCGAGGGCGTAGAGATCGTGGCCAGCCACGGGTATCTGCCCGCCCAGTTCCTCAACCCGCACCTCAACCATCGAAAAGACGACTACGGCGGGAGCGAGGAGAACCGGTTTCGGTTCTTGGAGCGCGTGCATCGGGAGGTGCGCCAACGAGTGGGCCGGGGCTTTGTGGTGGGTCTGCGGATCTCCCTCGACGAACACGACCCCACCGGGCTCGACGAAGAGATCGCCCGACGGGCCTGCGTACGCCTGGACGAAGCCGGGCTGGTGGACTACGTCAGCGTCACCACCGGCACGTCGGCGGGGCGACGGGGGTCGGGCCACATTGCGCCCGAGATGTCCTTCGAGAACGGCTACACCGCTCCGCTCGCTCGGTCCCTCAAGGAACTCGTCGGCGTGCCCGTGATCGTGGCGGGCCGCATCAACCAGCCTCAGGAAGCCGAGCGCATCCTGGAGCTCGGTCAAGCGGACGCCTGCGTCATGACCCGCGCCCTCATCTGCGATCCACTGCTGGCCCGAAAGGCGGCGGCGGGCGAGGAGGAGGACATCCGCGCTTGCATCGCGTGCAACCAGGCCTGCATCGGTCATTTCCACCAGGGTTTTGCGATCTCGTGCATTCAACACCCCGAGACCGGCCGCGAGCTGACGTACGCGATGCGCATCCGCACCAGTGCGCCGCGCCGGGTGCTGGTCGTCGGCGGGGGACCCGGCGGGTTGAAGGCGGCGGCGGTGGCCGCCGAACGCGGTCACCGAGTCTCCCTGCACGAGGCGGCACCGCACGTCGGGGGCCAGGTCTTGTTGGCCCAGATGCTGCCGGGTCGAGAGGAGTTCGGCGGCGCCGCAACGAACCTGCACCGCGAGGCGGTCCGCGCGGGCGTTGAGATCGTGACCCGCAGTCGCCTTGACGCGACGATGATCCGCGCGATGGACCCCGACGTCGTGGTGCTGGCGACCGGGGCCCGACCCTACCGGCCGGACCTCGAGGTCGCGGGAGCGCCGGTGGTACGCGACGCCTGGCAGGTGCTGAGCGGTGCGCCCATGCCGGCGGGTCACGTGATCGTCGCCGACTGGCGCGGCGACTGGATCGGCATCGGCGTCGCGCGTCTGCTTCGAGCCCAGGGCCATCGGGTGACGTTGTGCGTCAACGGCTACGCGGCCGGCGAGACCCTCCAGCAGTACGTGCGCGACGCGATGTTGGCGGCCTTGTCGAACGAGCGCATCGCCGTGTTGGGGCTGCTTCGCCTCTTCGGCGTCGACGATGAAAGCGTCTACTTCCAGCACGAGTTGACCGAAGAACGGGTGATAATCAACGGGGTGTCGGCGCTCGTGCTCGCCTGCGGACACGAGGCGTCCAACGAGCTCATGATCGAACTCGGCGGCCAAGTGGAGCTTGTCGCCGTTGGCGACTGTGTAACTCCGCGCACCGTGGAAGAGGCCGTGCTCGAAGGACTGGTCGCGGGGAGCGCTCTGTAGACCTCTGGACTCGTCGACGAGGTCGAAGATGGCGACGCCCAGCGCGATTCCGGCTATTTTGATTACGTTGAGGATTATGTACTAATTGGCTCATTGCTAATTGGACGCCCTGCGCCTCGGAGCGCACGTCCAGCGCGGCGAGATCGATTGGGTTCGAGGATTTTCTCGAACGCGAAGGGGGAGTGATGGTGACAGAGCAGGACAAGCCCGCTCGCAACGAACGACGCCAGCGTGACCCGGAACGCACCAAGCTCGAGATCCTGGCCGTGGCCACCCAGGAATTCGCCGACCGCGGGTTCGCCGGCGCGCGGGTGGACGAGATCGCGAACCAGACCCGTACGACCAAGCGGATGATCTACTACTACTTCGGCTCCAAGGAGCTGCTTTACGTGGCGGCGCTGGAGCAGTCCTACGCCGCGATCCGCATCACCGAGCAGAGCGTCGACGTCGACCACCTCGACCCGATCGAGGCCGTACGGACCCTGGCGGAGCTCACGTTCGACCGCCACGAGGCCAACCCCAACTTCAGCCGACTGGTCAGCCACGAGAACATGCAACGGGCCCATTTCATCAACGCCAACGGCGGGTTCCAGGGGCTCGACCGTCCCGTCATCAAGATGCTGCGCCGGGCCCTCGAGCGCGGCGTCGCCGAGGGCGAGTTCCGACGCGACATCGACGTCTTCGACGTGCACATGCTGATCAGCTCGTTCTGCTTCTTCCGCATCAACAACCAGTACACCTTCGAGGCGAACTTCGGGCGCAACCTGGTCGATCCCGAACGGCGCGCCATGTACCGACAGATGATCGGCGACGTGGTGGTGCAGTACCTCACCAGCGCCCCGGAGTAGCGGTCCCGCGCCCTACAGCTTGTCTTGCAACTCGCCGAGTACGCGGTAGCAGTCCAGGACCCCCGTGATCGAAGAGTTGGGCTGGTCGCCCTCGCGGATGGCGCGGATGAACTCGCGGTCCTGCAGCTCGATGCCGTCGAGCGACACGGCGACCCGCGAGACGTCGACCGGTTCGTCGCGTCCGGTGAAGAGGTCGTCGTAGCGCGCGATGTAGGTACCGTGGTCGCAGATGTAGCGAAAGAAAGTCCCGAGCGGCCCTTCGTTGTTGAAGCTCAGCGACAGCGTGCAAAGACGTCCCGAGACGCTCTTGAGCTGGATCGACATGTCCATGGGTATGGCGAGTTCGCCGTGCACGGGACCGGCGAGCACGTTGGCTTCGGCGATGGGCTCGCCGCACTGGTAGGCGAAGAGGTCCACCGTGTGCGCCGCGTGGTGCCACAGGAGGTTGTCCGTCCAACTGCGCGGGTTGCCCAGCGCGTTGGTGTTGGTGCGTCGAAAGAAGTAGGTCTGCACGTCCATCTGCTGGATCGAGAGTTCGCCGGCCCCGATGCGCTGGTGGAGCCACTGATGCGAGGGATTGAAGCGCCGGGTGTGTCCAACCATGCAGACACGATCGGTGTCGTCGGCCACGCGCGCCACCTCCTGGGCGTCGCTCCAACTGTCCGCCAGAGGAATCTCCACCAGCACGTGCTTGCCGGCCCGCAGCGCCGCGATGGTCTGGCTTGCGTGCAGCTGGGTGGGCGTACAGAGGATGACGGCGTCCACCTCGTCGGATCCGAGCGCGTCATCTAACTCCGTCGTCGCGTGGGCGACGCCGTACGTCGCCGCGACCTCCTGCGCCTGTTCGAGGGTGCGGCTGACGACCGAGACGACCTCGACGCCGTCGATGCGCGCGAGGGCGTCGAGGTGCTTGACGCCGAAGGCGCCCGCGCCGGCCAGAGCGATCCGCACCTTCGAACTACTTCTGCGTGGGAGCGGTCTTGAGCACGAGGTGACCCACCGCGGTGTTGGAGGCCGGTACGTGGTAGAAGCGGTGCAGCAGTTCGACCGCGTCCCCGAGCGCGCCGCGCATGATGAGCCACATCACGAGTTCGATGGCCTCGGACCCCGCTTCGCGCACGTACTCGATGTGGGGGATCTTGCGTAGATCGTCGGGGTTCTCGGTCATCTGGTCGAGGAAGGCGTTGTCGAACTCCTGGTTGATGAGGCCCGCCCTCGGTCCCTGGAGCTGGTGGCTCATGCCGCCCGTGCCCCAGACCTGGACGTTGAGGTCCTCGTCGTAGCTCTCGACGGCCCGGCGGATCGCCTGGCCCAACTTGAAGCAACGCTCGCCGGTGGGCGGCGGGTACTGTATGACGTTGACCGCGATGGGCACCACCTTGACCGGCCACTCGCTGGGCTGGCCGAAGAGCAGGGAGAGCGGCACCGTCAGGCCGTGGTCCACCGCCATCTGGTTGATCACCGTCATGTCGAACTCGTCGAGGATGAGCGACTGGGCCAGGTGACAGGCCAGGTCGGGATGGCCGATCACCGTCGGCACCGGCCGCGGGCCGAAGCCCTCGTCGGCGATGGGGAACTCGTCGGCGCACCCGATGGCGAACGTCGGAATGATCTCCAGCGAGAAGGCCGACGCGTGGTCGTTGTAGACGAGCACGATCACGTCGGGCTTCTCGGCGGCGATCCACTCCTTGGACCATTCGTACCCTTTGAAGAGCGGCGCCCAGTAGTCGCTGTCCTGCTTGCCGAGGTCGAGGGCCGCGCCGATCGCGGGCACGTGGCTGGTGGTGACGCCGGCGGTGATGCGCGCCATGGTCAGCGACCTTCCTTGATCGAGCGCACGCCGTCGGGGGAACGACCGCCGCTCAGCATCATGGCCGCGTACTCCTCGGCGGTCATGTCGGTCATCGAGGCCGCGGCGGTGAGGAAGCTGATGCCGTCGCTCGAGAAGATCTTGGCCAGGAAGTAGATGTTCCCTCCCTCGGCGATCATGGCGTTGTAGTCGCGGTTAAGGACCGCCTGTCGCTGGGCGTCGCTGAGGGACCACTCGTCGAGGTAGCGGGGCTCGTCGGCCTTGAACCTCTCGCGATTCTCGGGCTTCATGAGGCTCATGCAGAACTGGTTGAGATGGAAGCCTTGATGCGAGCGCTGCGCGGTGAAGACGGTGGTGCCGGGGATGTCCTCGAATTCAGGGTTGTCGTTCATGGTTCAGTTCTCCTTCCAATAGAGACGCGCGGGATTGTCCACTAAGAGCCGATGCTGCGCCTCGGGACTGGTCGCGATGCGCGGTATGAAGTCCACCAGCTTGCCGTCGTCGGGCATGTGGTCCGTCAGGTTGGGGTGGGGCCAGTCGGTGCCCCACAGCACCCGATCCGGGAAGGTGTCGACGATGCGTCGGGCGAAGGGCACGACGTCATCGTAGGGCGGACCCGTCAACGAAAGTCGCTCGGGGCAGGACACCTTGGACCAGAAGTTCTCGTGCTCCGCCATGAGGCGCACGAAGCGATCGAAGTCGGTACCGTCGACCGGCTTGGCGACATCGGGGCGGCCCATGTGGTCGACCACCACGCGGGTCTCGAGGGAGGTGAAGAGGTCCCAGCGGTCAACCAGGTCCGTGGCTTCGAAGTAGATCACGACGTGCCAGCCCAGGGGGGCGATCTTCTCGACGATCCGGTGGTAGTACTCGTCGGGCTCGGGGTCAACGAG
>JBARBL010000087.1:0-3198 GCA_049793015.1 Acidimicrobiales bacterium
GGGGACTCCCGGAGCCATCCAGGCCGAGAGGGCCGTGATCATGCGCGCAGAAAAAATCCGCTGCGAAAGGTATGGAACGTACGCGTCCATCGCGACGCTGCAACAAGAAGGATTGCTCACGACCAAGCCCGTCTACAACTCGGTCGTGTACCTGCCCGGGAGTCACTGCGGCACGATCATCATCGGCTCCCCTTCGTACCAATCACCGGCGAACTGACGCAACCCCTTCTCGTCATCGAGTCGACGCCGACGCCGACGGACGATGACCGAGGGATCGTCCGAGAAGTACCCCGCTCGACGCTAGTCATGCAAAAGTGGATTTACGAGTTTTAAACTCCCTCCGCATCCGATTTACCATCTTTGCGGGCGTTCAAGTTCCAACTTGCGTTGACAAGCACACCGTCGGGACTTATGCTCGGGACTCTTAGCACGCCCTGCGACTCACGGGGCCATCCTCAGAAAGGGCACCTCATGTTCAGGTCACGCTCATTGCCGCGAATCGTTGGCTCTGTCGGGCTGGTCGCGGCGCTCGTCTCGGGCGCCGCGGGTGTGGACGCCGTCTCGGCGTCGGCCGCGCCCACCGGCCCGACGTTCCTCGCCGCGTCGAACACCGGGCCGGCGTTCGACTTCATGACCCAGGACTTCGTGCAAACCGCCAACGGTGGGAGCAGCGTCACCTTCAGCTACGGCGGTTCGGGCCATCTGGCGGGTGAGTTGGACGGTGGCGTCGATTTTTCGTCGGACGGGACGGGCAACTCGCCCGCCGGCTTCGCCCTGTTCGCGTCAGCTGACGAGGCGAACGTTGACAACACGATCCCTAGCGGATCCCCAGCCGCCGAGAACCCGATGGCGGTGGAAAAGAACAGCGTCGGACAGTGCATCGACGCGCATTCGGCGGGGTACTCCGCGGCCAACGGCGGCAACAGTGACGGCACGTCGTGCCCCGGGATTGGTTCCACTCGAGCGCAGTACACCACCGGACGCCTCGTCATCTACTCCTGCCGCAGCGGCGGCACCACCCTCGCTCCGGCGCTGGGTGCGCCCACGTGCGCCGAGCCCGTCGCTGGCTTCTTCACCAAGGGCGGCACGAAGGCGGCGCCGTCCACCATGGCCGAGGTGTGGAGCGATCTCCTCGCGCACACCAACAGGACCCACGGGGGAACCGCCCGTTCGAACACCGGTGGGTACCTCGCCATCGCCGACCCCAAGAACGGTTGGGTCTTCTCGGACACCGGCTGCGGCCCCTCCAAGGTCGCGCCGAACGCTCCGTACGGGCTCGCGGGGATGGAGGCGCTGTACGTGGCGGCGGTGCAGTACTACCACGCGCACCCGCGTCGCGCGTTCGGTGCCACCGCTTCCGACCAGGCCTGCAAGGAGATCGACAAGATGACCGACCTCGGCTTCAGCCTGGACAACTACAACACCACCAGCGCGTCGTCGGGCGGACAGGCGGGGAACGGCAACTTCTCCGACCCCACGCTCCCGATCATCTTCGGCGACAATGTGACCTACACGCAGGACACCGTCGTGGCCGGCACCTCCCAGATCGCGCTGCTGCCGAAGTCGTTCGTCGTTTCCCCGGCCGGCAACGACACCGACTTCTGGGCCGAGGTGCCCGAGTGCGGCGTCGCGAGCGCCACGGACGCCACCGTGTCGAACGGCTGGACGACTCGCATCTCCAACGCCGAATCCTGCACCGACAGCAACTACGTCGCCGGGATGAGCGACAACGTCGCGTCAATGATCAGTTCACGAAACTTCGGCAAGTCCGGTGCGCAGAGCCCGAAGACCTTGGTGGGCCGGCACGGGTACTACCAGCCGATCCGCCAATGGGTCATCGTCGAAAACGATGACCAGGGTCAGGCCACGGCCGCCGACCTGGCGAGCCCCGACGGCGTCTCCGCACTGGCGTTCATCCACTATCTGCTTTCCGCCAAAGGTCAGGCCGTGTTAGCGTCCTTTGGCTATGACCCGGTCAGCTAGCTGAGGCGCGAGCGCCGCGCATGACGCGAACGCGCATCATCGCGCAGACGCTAGGCGGGTGGCCGAAGGCCGCCACCGCCGCCCTCACCGTGTTCCTCGGCTTGGGCTTCGGGTACGGCTTCGCCCACCTCATGGCCGGCACCATCGCGTATTGGGGAGTGGTCTCGGGCCCGTTCTTCCTAACGCTCCGCGTCGCGATCCCGGCCACCTTGGTCGCGGGGATCTTGGGAGTCGCCTCCGGTTACGCGCTGGCCAAGGGCCGCTTCCCGGGACGTGACGTGCTCGAATCACTCGGCAGCCTCCCGATAATCCTTCCGCCCACGGTCATTGGCTTCTACCTGCTCGAGGTGCTCTCCCCCGGCACCCGAGTGGGAGGCTTCGTGACGCGCACGGTGGGCCACGTGCTGGTCTACAACGTCGCCGGTTGCATCATTGCCGCGACGGTAGCCGCGTTCCCGTTCTGCATGCGGGCCGCCCGCACCGCCATCGAAGGGGTCGACCCCTTGATCGAGCAAGCCGCACGGACCATGGGCCTGGCCAATTGGCGAGTAGCGCTGCGTGTGACGCTCCCGCTCGCTCGGCGTGGCATCGCCGCCGGTCTCACGATCGGATGCGCCCGCGCCTTGGGCGAATACGGCGCCACCCTGATGGTCGGCGGCGACATCAACGGCAAGACGCGCACGATGTCGCTCGCGATCCTCGACTCCTTCACCGCGCCGGAGCGAAACGCGATGTTGCTGATCCTGGTGCTGATGGGTGTGGCCGCCATGACCGGTGTCGGACTCCTCGGGCGGAGCAGGGCGTGACCGCGCTCGACGTCACCGTGACTCGTCGCATCGGCGACTTCGAGTTGGACGTGGCGTTCAAAGTGGCGTCAGGGATAGCGGTGCTGTTCGGCCCTTCCGGAGCCGGCAAGACGCTGAGCTTGTCGCTTATCGCCGGCCTGCTGCGTCCCGACAACGGCACCATCACCATCAACGGATCGGTCGTCACCGATTGCGCCAACGGGATCCACGTCTCCACCCAGGAGCGGCGAATCGGCATGGTGTTCCAGGATGGCCTCCTCTTACCGCACCGCACCGTGCTCGACAACGTGGCCCTCGCCGTGCGCCAAGCTGACGGCCGCCGCGAACGGCGCGCGATCGCTCATTCGTGGCTCGAACGAGTTGGCGCGGAGCAATTCGTCGACCGGCGACCCGGGTCGCGCTCGGGCGG
>JBARBL010000088.1:0-1928 GCA_049793015.1 Acidimicrobiales bacterium
TTCTTCCAGGTGCTCGGCATCGTCTTGATGGTCTTCGCCGCCGGTCTTCTCTCGGACGCCGTCGAAAACCTCCAACAGCTCAAGTGGCTGCCCTTCGGCACCCACGTCGTGTGGAACTCGAGCGGCATCATCACCGAGTCATCAAGCTTCGGCGACGTGCTGCACTCGCTGGTGGGCTACGCCGACCGTCCGACCGTGCTCCAGGTGGTGGTGTGGATCGCCTACGTCGTGGCGAGCGTGACGATCTTCATCCGTCTCAGTCGCGACCGGCGACCCGCGTCGCCCAAGCCCGTGGGGCCCACGACGGCTCCGGCGTCAAAGAAGGCGCGTCACCTGCCGACCTGAAACTAGACCGCGGCCGAGGTCGTCGACTTCATCCGTGAGAGCAGCGTGCTCACCAGGTTCGAGATGAACGGCTTCGCCTTGGGCCAGGACTCCACGATCGCCGCCATCGTCACTTCGAAGTGACCGCTGGTGATCTCCACCAGCACCAGGTGCACCGGCGTGGGGATGCCGGGCAGGGTGATCGTGGTGACGCCCCCGCGCGACCAACCGTCCAAGTAGGTGCGTGGCCGAAAGTTCACCGCCGCGCCCGGGACCGATCCGCCGGCGTAGGTGTGCAGGATGTTGGCCTGCGATGCGGCGAAGCACCCGCCAAAGGGCTTCTGGGACATCTCGGCGGTGTCCTTGTGCACCATCAACGTGGTGTCGTAGTACTGAGTGGTGGACGCCACCTCGATGCCGTGGAACTTGGTCGAGGTGAAGTACTTCGACGACACCTGGTAGAGGGGCTCCTGGCCGGCGGCGCCGTAGACGCGGTCCACCTTGTTCGACACCCCCATGCAGGACTGGAACTGCGTGATGATCTTCTCGAATTTTGGATCGGGCTTGGCGGGCGCCGTGGTCGTCGTCACCTTGACCGGGACGTTCGAAGGGAAGAGGTCCGCGAAGGCCGAGAGCGTGGTCGTGGTGAAACTACTGGGCAGGTCCTTAAGCGTCAGATTGACGGCCTGGGCTCTCGCCAGGTCGCTGGCGCCGCCCGAGCCTCGCGCGAACCACGCCCCGACGGCGCCCGCCACCGACGCGAGCAGCACGATGGCCACCACCGCGTAGACCGCGCCTCGACGTCGTTGGTGCACCGACTGCCCGCCGTGGGCGACGATCACCGCGCGGAGCATCTCGTAGTCGCTGCGGTCATTCTTTCGCCAGCAGTAGCGCACGCCCCCGGTCGTCGCGAACAGCGCCATGCCCCGCACGAAGCGCGTGAGCTGCACGTTAGCCAGCTCCTCCCAGGGGGTCTGCCACGCGACCGCCGGTTCCCCGGCCAACTGCGTCAGGCCGACGTCATCGGTCAGCAGCGTCACGGGCGAGGTGGGACCGTACGGGACGAAGCTCGGCTGGACCGTCCATCCCGGTGAACGAAGTGAGGAGCTCATAAGGCGGCGACTTCCTTGGCGGCCAACGCGGCCACTTCAACAGTACGTGCGAGGTCGGCGTCGCTGTGCGCGAGCGAGACGAAGAGGATCTCGTAGGCCCCCGGCGCCAGGGCCACGCCGCGACGCAGCATCGCGTGGAAGAACGCACCGTAGAGGCCGTTCTCGCAGAGGGTCTTGGCGTCGGAGAAGTCATGCGGCGCACCCAGCGGTTCGCGCGAGAGATAGAGACCGAGCAACGGCCCTTCCACCGGGCAGCGGGCAAAGAGGCCCGCGCCGGTGACGGCCTCGCTCAGCTGCGCGGCGAAGCGCGCGACGCGAGCGCTCAGGTCCTCGTAAGCCTGTGGCGCCACGATCTCGAGGACCTGGGCGCCGGCCGCGGTGGCCAGCGGATTGCCCGAAAGCGTCCCGGCCTGATACACAGGACCCAGTGGCGCCAGGTGGGCCAGCAGTCGGCGCGATCCGCCGAACGCGCCCACCGGCAGTCCCCCGCCG
>JBARBL010000089.1:0-2978 GCA_049793015.1 Acidimicrobiales bacterium
GCCCTGCGCACCCTGCGCGGAGCGCTGGTGGCGGCCCATCGCCGCGGCCGCTGGCTCTCCGCGATCCGGGCGCCCTCGACCGGCGGCATGGTGGTGCACCTGGGCATCGTCATCCTGGCCTTGGGCATCGTGACCTCGACGTCCTACACCACGAGGTCCGAGGTGACCCTGGCCCACGGCCAGAGCACCGTCGTGAGCGGACAGTACGTCTCCTTCGCGGGGTTCCACCAGGTGAAGGACCCGCTCGAGACGTCGACCCAGCTGCTCGTCAGCGTGGACCACCATCAGCTGCGCCCGGCGGTCACGACCTTCCACGGCCGCAACGGGCAGACCGTGGGCACGCCGGCCATCGACTCCAATCTCCTGCGCGACGTCTACGTCACCTTCGACGCCATCGGCGGCAACGGCACGACGTCCGGCGCGCAGGTGCAGAACAACCTGCCGGCCGGATCGGTCGTCCTGGGCGTGACCGTCGAGCCGCTGCTCGCCTGGCTGTGGATCGGCGGGCTCATGGTCGGGCTGGGCAGCGCGCTCTCCTTCCTGCGCCGGCGCCACAGCGAGGAGGCGCCGTGAGGCGCACCGTGTTCTTCACCTCGATCGCCGTGGCGGTCATAGTGGTGGCCTTCTCCCTTTTCTTGGGCACCCGTCGCCCGGTCCAGGCGACGATCGAGGCCAGCCCGCTGCTCGGCAAGTTGGCTCCTTCCGTCGCCGGCACCAAGCTGAGCGGCGGGCACCTCAGTCTCAAGAAGGACCGAGGCGACGTGGTGGTCGTCAACTTCTGGGCGTCGTGGTGCGGCCCCTGCGTGCAGGAGGCCCCCAACCTCTCGACGTTCGCGTGGCGCGAGCGCCACGACAAGGTCAAGGTGATCGGCGTGGTGTTCAACGACACGGTGTCGGCCGCCACCGGCTTTCAGAGCCACTACGGGTCCCTCTATCCCTCGATCGTGGACCCCGGCGGCGTGATCGCCAACAGCTACGGCGTGACGTCGCCGCCGACCACCTTCGTCATCAACGCGCGGGGGCGGGTGGCGGCGACGCTGCTGGGGCCGGTGAGCACCGCCCAGCTTTTCGCGGTCGTCAAGCGGGTGCAGCAATGAGGCTACTGCGATCCTTCTGGCTCTGGCTGGGGGCCTTGGTGGTCGTCGTCGCCCTGGCCGTGGGCACCGCCCCGAGCGCGCCTTCGAGCGTGTCGCGCATCAACCACCTGGAGAGGCTGGTGCGCTGCCCGGCCTGCGACGACCTCTCGGTCGCGGTGAGCAACGCCACCTCGGCCATCGCCGTGCGCCACGAGATCTCCCGTGACGTGCACGCGGGGCAGTCCGACAACAAGATCCTGACCTCGCTCGAGGCGACCTACGGACCCTCCATCCTCCTGAGCCCCTCGACGTCGGGGCTGGGCGTACTGCTCTGGGCCGTGCCCGTGGCCGTGTTAGTACTGATCGTGGTCATAGCGCTGCGACTGGCGAGGCGGCGACGATGAGTCGCGACGCGGGGCTGTTGCGCGACGAGATCTCGCTGCGTCAGGCCTCGCTGGTCGACGCGCGCCGTGAGCTGGCGGCCGGGGAGCTCACGGAGGAGGCCTTCAAAGCCATAGAGCGGCGCGAGCAGGCGGCGATCGACCAGGCTCGTAGCGAGCTCGACGCCCTGGCTCACGAGATCGCCGCGCCGCCGACGCGGCGGGTGCGACGACGGCGACTGCTGGTGGTGGCGGCCGTCTGCTTCTGCGTGGCGCTCGGACTGCTGCTCTGGTCCTCGCTCTCTCCTCGCCAGCCGGGCAGCTCGATCACCGGCTCGATCTCGCTCGCTCGCCAACAGCGGATCCAGCAACTCTTGGGCGAGGCGCAGGCCGACGTGGCCAACGGCGACCCCGTGACCGCGCTCAGCGCCTACCAACAGGTGCTGGGCTTGGACGCGCACAACGTGGAGGCCCTGACACAGACGGGCTGGCTCGATTTCTCGGCCGGCAGCTCCGACCAGGACGTGACGCTGGTGGACCTCGGCGTGAAGGACCTGCGAGAGGCGGTCAAGCTGGCGCCCCAACAGGCCGGTCCCCGCCTCTACTACGCCATCGTGGCCGACGCCACGCCGGGCAACCAGGCGCTGGCCACGAAGGAGTTCGAGGTCTTCCTGAGCCTCAAGCCCTCGCGGGGCCAGCTGGCGGTGGCCCAGCCCTTCCTCAAGAAACTGGGACTCAAAGCCTCCTAGACGTTGACGCCGACCAGCGCGAGGATGATCCCCGCGGCTCCGGCGATCAGCAGCGCGCTCACGACGCTGCGCCGCGCCAAGAACAGCCAGACGAGCACGGCCGCCAGGAGCGGCACCTGCCATAACCGATGCAGCGAGAGCCCCAGGGGGATGGCCGAGCCGGCGATCGCCCCTATGACCGCCGGTCCGGCGCCCGCGAGGAACGAGGTCACCGCGGTGTTGGCGCGGACGCGGTCGAACCGGCCCGCCCCCAGGAGCACGAAGAGGAACGACGGTGCGAAGGCGATCAGTGCCCCGAAGAGCGCCCCGCCGACCCCGAAGGCGGCGTAGCCGACCACGCAGATCGTCAGGACCACCGGGCCCGGGGTCACTTGGCCCAGGGCCACGGCGTTGAGGAACTGCGCGCCGGTCATCCAGTGATAGGTGCTCACGACGTCGTGCTGCATGAGCGGGATGATGACGAACCCGCCGCCGTAGGAGAGGGCGCCCACCTTGAGGGCCTCCCACGCCAAGGCGCCGAGACCCGCAACGCCCACGGTGTGCGCCAGCGCCATCGGCACCAGCGCGTGCAATCGCGACGGGCGCGAGCGTGTCCGGCGTGCCACCACTTCGAGGAACCCGCATCCGAGCAGGGCCACCACGACGAAGGAACCGAGCAGCGCGGCGGTGCTCGCGCCGACGGCGCCGTAGAGCATCCAGCGCGCGCGGGGCGCACGATCCTGACCGAGACGCTGGCGGCTTGGTCCGACCAATCGCCACGCGGCGAGCAGGGC
>JBARBL010000090.1:0-12266 GCA_049793015.1 Acidimicrobiales bacterium
CGGGTGATGGCCTGGCGGATCCACCAGGTGGCGTAGGTGGAGAACTTGAAGCCCTTGCGCCAGTCGAACTTCTCGACCGCGTGCATCAGCCCGAGGTTGCCCTCCTGGATGAGGTCCAGCAGCGGCAGGCCCGACGCCTGGTACTTCTTGGCGATCGAGACGACGAGGCGAAGGTTGGACTGGACGAAGTCGCGCTCCGCGGTGTCCCCACGGTGAACGGCGCGCTTCAGCGCCAGCTTCTTGCTCGGGGTGATCTTGATCTTCTTGTCGTTCTCGGAGGCCTCGAGCTCGGCCCGGGCCTCGCGGCCCTCTTCGATGGTCTGGGCCAGGTGGACCTCATCGTCCTTGGTCAGAAGGGTGTACTGGCCGATGTCCGAGAGGTAGAGCCGAACGAGGTCTTCATCGTCACGATCTACGCGATCTTTAGCCATGATGCCCCTTTTTGCGATTTCGGCCCGGAAAGTCCGGTACTTGTAGTTATACGGAGATGGGCAACCTAGCGGGAAATGCCGAAACTCTCGGCGTTTCCGGCCTTTTCGACCTCGGTCATCAGCGCTCGCGCCCTCGCCTGCCAGCGCGGGTCCTCCATGATGCGCTCGTCCTGGGCCACCTCGCCAATGGAGAGCACCTCGCTCACCGTGACCTTGGAGGCATAGTCGAGCAGGGCCCGGACGTCGTCGGCCCCCGGCACTTCCCTCGCGTCTCGCAGCGAGACCAGCAGGCGGGGCCCGACCACTAGGGCCATGGCGTAGAGGGTGAGCGACCCTGACTCATCGTCGGCCAACGCCTCGGACAGCACCTGGGTGATGATGGCCAGGGGTTCGACCGCCGCGTCATCGAGGTGCTCGCGCAGTCGCAGCGCCACCGCGCCGAAGGACCTTGACATCTCGTGCGCCCGCACCACGTTGGCGTCGCTGGTGAAGAGCGGTGCGCTCTCGCCCAGACCCCGGTACACGGCATCGAAGCACGACAGCAAATGGGTCAACGTGCTCTTTGACGCCACCATCACACGTGCTCGGGGCGAAAGGCGTTGGTGATCGGCAGGCGCCGGTCGCGCCCGAAGGCCTTGCCCGAGATCCGCACCCCGGGGGGCATCTGACGGCGCTTGTACTCACTGAGGTCGACCAGGCGCGTGATGCGCAGCACCAGCTCCGGGTCGTGCCCCCGCGCTATCAGCTCCTCGGCGGTCGCGTCGCCCTCCACGTACAGCTCCAGCAACGGATCCAACTGGTCGTACGGCGGCAGGGACTGGTCGTCGCGCTGGTCGGGCCGCAGCTCCGCCGACGGCGACTTCTCGAGCACCGACACGGGGATGGGTTCGAGGTCGCCGTTGCGCCGCGCCACCTCGTTGCGGTACCGGCACAGCTCGTACACCAGGGTCTTGGCGACGTCCTTGATGACCGCGAAGCCGCCGGCCGAGTCGCCGTACAAGGTGGAGTAACCCGTGGCCATCTCCGACTTGTTACCAGTGGTGAAGACGATGGCGCCCGTGGCGTTGGAGATGGCCATCCACAGGACCGATCGGATCCGGGCCTGGAGGTTCTCGTCGGTCAGTCCCGTCGGCTCACCCCCCAGCACGTCCGCGAGGATCGACCCCAGGGCCCGGTGGGCCGGCTCGATCTCCAAGATCGTGAGCTCGATATCGAGGCGGCGAGCCACCTCCTGGGCGTCGCTCACCGAATGGCCCGACGAGTAGCGACTGGGCAGCGACAGGGCGCGCACCGCGCGCGCGCCTACGGCGTCCACGGCGATCGCCGCCACCAACGACGAGTCCACGCCGCCCGAGAGACCAAGGATGGCGGTGCGAAAGCCGTTCTTGCGCAAGTAGTCGCGCGTGCCCATCACCAGCGCCTCGTAGATCTCCTCGATCTCGCCCGGCGGAAGCGCGACGTGATTGACGTGCAGCGCCTTCGAGTGACGTTCGTCGCGGGCGTAGAGCGTGTCGAGTGCGATGCCGGCCGAGGACGCGCGTGCCTCGATCTCGCACACCAGCAGCTCCTCGCTGAAGGCGCTGGCGCGAGCGATGACGTCGCCGGCCGCGTCGACCACGAGGCTCTGTCCGTCGAAGACCAGTTCGTCCTGGCCGCCCACCAGGTTCACGTAGGCGATCGGGCAGTTGGTCTCGAGGGCCCGCTCGCGCAGCATGGCCTCGCGTTCGTCGCGACGACCCCGGGCGAAGGGCGACGCGTTAGCGACGACCAGCATGGTGGCCCCCTGCGCCGCCAGTTCCGCCGCCGGACCGCGCTCGGTCCACACGTCCTCGCAGATCAATAAGCCCACCGCGACTCCCCCGACGTTGACGATGGTCTGGGCCCCCACCCCGGGGTGGAAGTACCGCAACTCGTCGAAGACGTCGTAATTGGGCAACAGACGCTTCGTGGCGGTCGCCACCACGCCCTGTTCGCTCAGGGCCACCAGGACGTTCGCGATATGGCTCAGTTTGGGCTCGTCGAACATCGGGTGCACCACGTCACGGCCGTCGCTGGAGGGGCCGAGCACCACGTCGGGGCCTTCGCTGGCCACGGTGCCCACCAGTATCGGCGGCAGGTTGGTGGGCAGCGACAGTTCCATCAGCGCCAGCCGGGCCGCCTCGATGAAGCCCTCTTTGAGTAGGAGGTCTTCGGGCGGGTAACCGATCAACGAGAGTTCGGGCGTCAGCACGAGGTCGGCCCCGACCCCCGCCGCCTGATTGCGGAAGCGGGACAAGGTCTCCACGTTCTGGGCGAATCCGCCCACTACCGCGTTCATTTGGGCGAGAGCTAGTCGGATGACGGGCACACCTCGAGCCTAACGGCGCCGTTGGGCCTCCTCTCAGGAAATGATTCACACGCGGTTAACAGAACAAGGAGATTCTGAACGGCGCAGCCACAAGACTGGGAGCGGTCGCGTGGAGCGCGCGATGACACGTTGAAGGAGCAACCTTGCCGTATCAAGCCGAGTACATCTGGATTGACGGAACCGAACCCACCCGAGAACTGCGAAGCAAGACCAAGATCGTGGCCGACGGAAAGAAGCCGCCGGTATGGGGCTTCGACGGATCGAGCACCAATCAGGCCACGGGTCATTTCTCGGACTGCGTGCTGAACCCGGTCGCGACCTTCGCTGATCCGCTGCGCGGACCCAAGGACCTGCTCGTCATGTGCGAGGTCCTCAACCCCGACATGACGCCCCACGCCACCAACACCCGCGCCGCCGCACTGGCCACCGCCAAGAAATACGCCAGCTTCGAGCCGATGTTCGGCATCGAGCAGGAGTACACCCTCTTCCAGGACGAGCGGCCCTACGGCTGGCCCGAGGTCGGCTTCCCCGCACCCCAGGGGCCTTACTACTGCGGCGTCGGCGGATCGAAGATGCCCGGCCGCGAGATCGTCGAGGCGCACACCCTGGCCTGCATTCGCGCGGGCATCTCCATCGAGGGCACCAACGCCGAAGTGATGATGGGACAGTGGGAGTTCCAGCTCGGCATCCTGGGCACCGTCGAGATCGGCGACCAGATGTGGGTCGCACGTTGGCTGCTCAAGCGCATCAGCGAAGAGTTCGACGTCGACGTCAGTTTCGACGCCAAGCCCGTCAAGGGCGACTGGAACGGCGCGGGCTCGCACACCAACTTCTCGACCAAGCAGACTCGAGGCGCCAACGGATGGCCGGCCATCATCGCGGCCTGCGAGGCCCTCGGCGGCAACATCAAGGAGCATATCTCCAACTACGGTGCCGGCATCGAGGACCGTCTGACGGGCGCGCACGAGACGGCGCACTTCACGAAGTTCTCCTACGGCGTCTCGGACCGGGGCGCCTCGGTGCGCATCCCCGGCCAGGTGGCCCGGGAGAAGAAGGGCTACATCGAGGACCGCCGCCCCAACGCCAACGCCGACCCCTACGTGGTCGCTCGACTGATCGTCGAGACGGTCTGCGGCAGCGCCAAGCCGGCGGCCGCGAAGAAGGCTCCCGCCAGGAAGGTCGCCGCGAAGAAGGCTCCAGCTAAGCGCGTGGTCAAGAAGGCGGCGAGCCCCGTAAGAAAGGCCGCTCGATAAGAGGACGGTACTGACAAGACCCGCCGCTCGTCGAGCGGCGGGTCTTACGGTTTCTGGGCCCTTACGAGGGACGACGCAGGAGGTGCGAGAATGGGAGTCATGCAGAGTCAAGCCCAGTACGTACTGCGAACGGTGGAGGAGCGAGGGATTCGCTTCATCCAGCTCTGGTTCACCGACGTGCTCGGACGCCACAAGGCGTTCCACGTCACCCCGGCGGAACTGGAGGACGCGCTCGACCAGGGCATGACCTTCGACGGCAGCGCCATCGACGGCTTCTCTCGCACCCAGGAGTCCGACGTGCTGGCCCGTCCCGACCTGACCACCTTCCAACTCCTGCCCTGGTACGAGGTCGGCGCCGGCGTAGCGCGGGTCTTCTGCGACATCACCAACATCGATGGCACGCCCTTCGAGGGCTGCCCGCGTCAGCAGTTGCGCCACGTGCTCGAGGAGTCTCGCTCCCAGGGCTACACCTTCTACGTCGCGCCGGAAGTTGAATACTTCTACTTCCAGGACCTCGACCCCGGCCGGGCGCCGACGCCGGTGGACCGCGGCAGCTACTTCGACCTCCTGCCCGACGACACCGCCAGCCAGTTGCGTCGCCAGACGGTGCTGACCCTGGAGGAGATGGGCATCGGCGTCGAGCACGCCCAGCACGAATGCGCACCGGGCCAACACGAAATCGACCTGCGCTACACCGACGCGCTGACCATGGCCGACACCGTCATGTCCGTGCGCCACGTGGTCAAGGAGTTGGCCCGCCAGTCCGGCGTGTCGGCCAGCTTCATGCCCAAGCCGCTCGCGGGGGTTCCCGGGTCGGGCATGCACACGCACCTCTCGCTCTGGCGCGACGACCAGAACGCCTTCATCGGCGACGGCCCTTACGGCCTGAGCGACGTGGCGACCAAGTTCATCGCCGGTCTGGTGTTCCACGCGCCCGAGATCACCGCCATCACGAACCAGTGGGTCAACTCCTACAAGCGCCTGGTGCCCGGCGACGAGGCACCGGTCGGCGCGGGCTGGGCCCGCTACGACGCCGCGGCGCTGGTGCGCGTGCCCTCGGTCAAGCCCGGTCGCATCGATTCGACGCGGGTCGAGTACCGCTCTCCCGATTCTGCTGCCAATCCCTACCTGGCCTTCGCCGTCATCCTCGCGGCGGGACTGCGCGGCGTCGTGGGCGACTACGAGCTGCCCGTCGAGGGCGAGCGCGTCGCGCCGTTGCCCGAGTCGCTGGCCCAGGCGCTCGACCTCATGGAGGACTCGAAACTGCTGCACGAGACCCTGGGCGCCCACCTCGTGGAGTGGTTCCTGCGCAACAAGCGGGCGGAATGGATCGACTACCGCAAACAGGTCACGCCCTTCGAGCTCGAGCGCTACCTACCCCTCTTATGACGATTGACGTGGTGCTCTGCGTGCCCTCGTGTGATGGGCCGGTACGCAAGGCCTTCGAGGTCACGGGCGTGACGCCCGCGGTCGCCAGCACCGGTCGGCTCAACGAGGTGGCCGCGCTGGAACCGGCCGACGGCTTCTCCGGCGCGGTCATCAACGCCTCGGCCTTCCCCTTCAGCGAGGCCATGAACCTCTGTCGCCAGCTGCGCAGCCGCGAGCGCGGCACCGGCCCCATCATCCTGCTGGTCGACCACTACCAACTCGACGACCTGACCTTTCGCGAGGACCTCTTCGACGACTTCGTGGTGGGGCCCTTCGACGTCAGCGAACTGGCCACCCGCCTGCGCCATCGGCTGCGCCGCGCGGGGAACGAGACGGTCGCGCCGCGCGTCGAGCACGGAGGACTCTCGATGAACCTCGAGACCTACCAGGCCTCGATTGCGGGTCGGGTGATGGACCTGACCTACATGGAGTACGAGCTCCTGCGGTTCCTAGCCACCAATCCCAACCGCGTCTTCACGCGCGAGACGCTGCTCAGCCGGGTGTGGGGCTACGAGTACTACGGCGGCGCGCGCACGGTCGACGTCCACGTACGCCGCCTTCGCGCCAAGCTGGGCGAGGAGCACGCGAACCTGATCCAGACGGTGCGTTCGGTGGGCTACAAGTTCGGCACCAACGCCGAACGCGAGGCGTGACTAGCTCTTAGGCGAGTAGGCCCAGAGTTCGACCTCGGCGTGGGCGCCGAGGGGAAGTTGGTGCACCGCCACGCAGGTCCTCGTCGGCAAGGGGGCGCTGAAGGCCTCGAGCCACACCTCGTTGCAGGCGGGGAAATCGGCCATGTCCAGGATGAAGAGCGTGGCCTTGACGACCTGGCTCATCGTCGCGCCAGCCGCTTCGAGATTGTTCTTGGCGTTCACCAGGGCCTGCTTCAGCTGGCCGGCCGTACCACCGTCGGCCATCTTGGTCGTGCCGTTCTCCGTGTGGAAGCCCAGCTGGCCCGAGATGACCACGAAGTCACCGGCGCGCAGCCAGTGCGAGTAAGGGGTGGGTCGAGCCGTCATGGACTACCCGACTCAGCTGAAGGAGTTGCCGCAGCCGCAGGTGTGCGACGCGTTGGGATTCGTGATGTGAAAGCCCGCGCCCTGGAGGCCGTCGGTGAAGTCCAGGGTCGATCCGTAGAGCAAGTCGGCGCTGGCGGGGTCGACGACCACCTTGACGCCGCCGAACTCGCGGGTGATGTCGTCGGCCGCAAAGTCCGAATCGAAAAACATGTCGTAGTTAAAGCCCGAGCATCCGCCCGGCTTCACCGAGACGCGAAGCGCCAGGACCTCGTCCAGGCCCTCCGCGGCGATCAGCTCCGCGGCCTTGGTGGAGGCGGCGTCGGTGAGCGTAATGGGGTCAGTGGGCTTCTGGGTCAGTTTCAGACTCGTCGTTTGGCTCGACATGGCACTCCTTGAATAGTTTGCTGTATCCATGGTAGCGAAGGAATCCGCGTTTGAACACCCCTAAAGAATGACCGATAGCGTGAAACGGTGACCACTGCCGCCGACCTTCGAGAGCGCCTCAGCCAGGTGCTGGACCCCGAATTGGGGGCGTCCATCGTTGAATTGGGCATGGTGGGCGAAATCTCGGTCAGCGACGCGGGCCACGCCGTGGTGAAGGTCGACCTGACCATCACCGGCTGTCCCTTGAAGACCCAGATCGAGCGCGACGTGCGCGAGGCCGTCCTGTCGCTCGATTCGATCACCAGCGTGGAACTCGTGATGGGCGTGCTCGACGCGAGTGCCCGAAGTGAACTCATGCGCCGTGCTCGAGCCCTGGCTCAAGAACGGGCGCCGCGTACGTCGATCCCCTTCCAGGCCCCGGTTCTGATGATCGCCTCGGGCAAGGGCGGCGTCGGCAAGTCTACGGTGACCGCCAACCTGGCCGTGGCCCTGGCCCAGAGCGGTCGCACCATCGGCGTGCTCGACGCGGACATCTGGGGATTCTCGCTCTCGCGCCTGCTCGGCATCCACGGCGAGGTGCAGGCGCGATACGGCAAGATGCAACCCCTCGAGCGCGTGATCGGGAACGGTCGTATCAAGCTCTTGTCGATGGGCCTCCTCGCCGACGAGGACCAGGCGTTGCTGTGGCGCGGTCTCATCGTGCAGAAAGCGGTGGCGCAGTTCATCGAGGACGCCGACTGGACCGGCATCGACTACCTGCTGATCGACACGCCGCCCGGCACCGGCGACATTGCCATGACCTTGGCCCGACTTCTTCCCCAGATCGGCCAGATCGTGGTCACGACGCCCGCTCTCGCCGCGCAGCGCGTGGCAGCGAGAGCCGCGGATTTCGCGCGCAAGTCGAACATCCGGGTCCTCGGGGTCATCGAGAACATGAGCGGCCTTGTCTGTTCCTGCGGGCGTCGCCACAACCTCTTCGGAGTGGGCGGCGGTGCGACGCTGGCCCACGAGCTCGACGTGCCGTTGCTCGCCGAGATCGCCCTGCTCGAACAGATCAACGAGGGCGGCGACATCGGCGAGCCGGTCGTGCTGCACGAGGCGCAGGACGGCGTGTTCAACGCGTTGGCGACGCGAATCCTCGCCGACGTCGCGCCGCCAGTCGGAGCGTTGGGCTGTTCGGCGCGGCTGCTCGACTCGATCGAACGCGCGGTCACTACGACTAGCTAGTCGTCGAACCCCTCGTCACCGGGCAGCACGATGACGGCTTCGCCACCTCTCATCACCATTCGAGGCTGGACGCAGACGATGTCGGTCAGGGAGTTGGCGTACGCCAGGACCTCGCGGGCCGTCGCGAAGTCCGCGACGGCCTGGAGGTTGCGGATGGTCGGATAGATCATCGTGAAGTCGCCGTCCCGGTGAGCCGCCAACGCGTCCTTTGGGCGTAGCCAGTGCTCCTCGATCGTTTCGCCGTCATCGTGTGCGGCCCTTTGGTCATCGGGTGCGAGGACGACGAAGAACCTCGTGTCGTAACGTCGAGGCGGACCCACGGGCGTCACCCAGTGCGCCAGATAGGCGAGGCCCCGCAGATCGAGCACCAGGCCCTCCGACTTAAGTACCTGGAACAGCGTCAGGCTCCCATCGTTGAGGCCTCGTCGATGCGCGGCCATCCGCCTCATCACCGCCGGGTCGCCGAGATTGACAGGCTCTTCGTCGGCGCCACACGCGATCAGTAAGCCGGCCTCTTCGAATAGTTCGCGCAAACAGGCCACGTAGTACGCCAACCCACCACCCGCCAGCGAGAGTCGGGTCGATGCCCCCTGGTCGTCGACACCGAGCACGTAGTGGCGCATGTCGAGGCCGCCGTCCTCCTCATCGACCGCACCACCCGGGAACACGTACGCGCCGCCGACGAACTCGCTGTTCAGGTTTCGCCGCAGCATCAGTACCTCGAAACCCGACGGGCGGTCCCGCAACGTGAGTACGGTGGCCGCCGGACGCGGGATGAGTATTTCGTTCATACTTCAACACAACCTAAGAGTTTCGGCAAAAATACGAGCACTTTGCGGGAGTCAGGTAAGTTAGAGGACTTAACATTACAAGGAGCACCGTGGCTAAGTCCCCCGCATCAAAGAGATCTCCCGTGCCCGCCAAGGGCGCTACCAGGAACCCAGGCCGAAGCGCTACCAAGGGTCCCGCGAAGAGCGGTCGCCCCGCGGGTCTCTTCACCTGGATCGCCGTCGGCCTCGTGGTCGTCATCGTGGTCGCGCTCGTCATCATCAAGGTGTCCACCGGATCACCAACGTCCAGTGGCTCCTCCGGCTTCCAGACGACCAGCCCTACGGTAGTGAGCGAACTCTCACACGTCCCGACGTCGGTCTTCAACACGGTCGGCGTCACCTCTCCGGTGGCTCAGGTCGTGGCGCCGGTGGCGCTCAAGGACCAGCCGGCGTTGACGGGAACGTCCACGTCCGGGGCGACGCTCCCCGAGGTCTTCTATCTCGGGGCAGAGTTCTGCCCCTACTGCGCGGCGGAACGGTGGCCAGCGATCATCGCCCTGAGCCGTTTCGGCACCTTCAGCCATCTGGGCAACATGACGAGCACCTCGAGCGACTACCTGGGCACACCTACCTTTACCTTCCTAAAGGCGACGTACAAGTCGAAGTACCTGGTCTTCAAGAGTGTGGAGGCCAGTAGCAACATCTACGACAACGCGATCAACTTCTGGGCGCCGCTACAAAAGGTGACCGCCAGTGAACGGGCGCTGATGACGAAGTACCAGTCGTCGAAGTACATCTCGGGGTGGACCTCTCAGGACAACGGTTCGATTCCCTTCATCACGATCGACAACAAGTTTTTGGTCACCGGGGCGCAGTACACCCCCTCAACCCTGGCGAACCAGTCGCGCGACGATATCGCTGCCGGTCTTTCCAGCGCATCGAGCCCTATTACCCAAGCGATCATCACCGCGTCGAACGAGTGGACCGCGGCGCTGTGCGTCGCCACTAATGGCCAGCCGTCCAACGTGTGCGCCAGCTCTGGCGTGTCAGCCGCAAAGAAGGTCATGGGAATTACGTGAGCCGCACTGCGCTCGCCGTCCCGAAGTGGGCGGTGATCACCACCTTCCTGCTCAGTTTGATCGGGCTCGGCCTCTCCATCTACCTGACGATCGGCCACTACGAGGGGTCGCACTTCCTCGTCTGCAGTGACACCGGCTTGGTCAACTGCGCCAAGGTCACCACATCGGCGCAGTCGCACTTCCTCGGCGTACCGGTGGCGCTGCTCGGCCTCGGGAGCTATTTCGTGCTCTGCCTGCTCAACTCACCGTGGGGCTGGCGTGCGAAGAATTATTGGCTGCACGTCGCGCGCTTCGTCCTGATTGTTGGTGCGATGTGCTTCGTACTCTGGCTCTTGAGCGCCGAGCTGCTCATCATCAACAACATCTGCCTCTACTGCACGGGCGTGCACATAGTGACGTTCGCGCTCTTCGTAGTGATGATGCGAGTAGGCCCAACCCAATTGGGATGGTCCCGCTCAGTAGCGACCTAGGCTGCGCCGCTCCGACTCGTTGAGCCCTCCCCAAATGCCGTGCGGTTCGTGGCGAACGAGCGCCGCTTCGAGGCAGTCCCCGCGGACCGCACAGCCCGAGCAGATCCGTTTCGCGAGCTGCTCGCGCTCCAGGCGCTCCTCTTTTCGTTCGCTGGTGTCGGGTGAGAAAAATAGCGATCCCTCGCTACCTCGACAACTCGCCAGCTCCGCCCATTCCAATGGATGAATCGCCACAGTCTCTCCCCCCAGTTCGACCTAGCACCGCAGGATAATCACAGCGGACCTAAATAAGCAAGACGAGAATTGGGCTCCGGAACCGGGCCTCTCCGTGACGAAATTCCGGCTCCGCTACGCTGGTTCCCATGGCCATCGTTCTGCTCGCTAGCGACCTGGCGGCCCTGCGTCTTGAGCTGCGGGCCATGCTCGAGGGTCCCGACGTGGTGATCGAGGAAGCGTCCAACGGCTCCGACGTGCTGACCCGCGTCAAGGAAGGCGGCGTCGACCTGGTGATCGCCGACCTGCAGATCGGCGCGATGGGCGCCATGGCCATCTGCCTGGAACTTCGCCACCTCGAGTCCTACGGCGCTGCCGAGCCCGTCGCGGTCCTCATGTTGCTGGACCGACGGCCCGACGTGTTCCTGGCCCGGCGCAGCGGCGCCGAAGGATTCATTGTCAAGCCGCTCGACCCCCAACGAATGCGGGCCGCCGTGAGGGCGCTGCTGCGCGGCGAGGGTTACGAGGACGACTCGTTGCGACCCGCCACGGTGCGCGCCTCTGACGCCGCTCAATGAGCGGCCAACCCCCTTCATCGGGCCTCGCGCGGCTCCGCGCTCGCATGTCGGGACGGGTCGAGGCGCGGCCACGTTCACCCGAAGCCGACGCCATTCACGCCCGCGTCGACCAGCTGAGGAAACTCGAGCTGCGCGACGTCATGACCCCTCGTGTCGACGTGGTGTTCCTCACCATTCCCGTCACCCCCGAGGCGATCGCTGAAGCGGTGCGCGATACCGGCCACTCGTGCTTTCCGGTCGTCGACGGGGACCTCGACGAGGTAGACGGCGTGCTCTTCGTCAACGACCTCTTCCGCAGCACCACCGCGAAACGGGCGATCGGAGTTTCACTTCCGACGGCCGACGAGATCGCGCGCAAGATACGCCGACCGCTCATGCTGCCCGAGACCCTCGACCTGCTGGACAGTTTGAGCGAGATGCGTGAACAGCGCCGGACCTTCGCCCTGGTGCTCGACGAGCACGGCGGGGTGGCGGGCGTGGTCTCGATCCGTGACATCCTCGAACAGTTAGTCGGGGACCTGAGCGACGAGTTCGACGACGACGAAGAACCGACCATCGTGCGTATCCGCGAAGACCGGTGGCTGGTCGACGGACAGACCCACGTCGACAAGGTGGAAGAGGAGCTCGGCGTGACCATCCCCGAAGGGGACTACGTCACGATCGCGGGCTTCATCTTGGACCTCGCGGGCGAAATCCCGGCCGCTGGGACCACCTACACGTACGGCGAGTGGACATTCCGGGTCCAATCGGTCGAACGTCGTCGGATAAGTGAGATCGTTATCGAGTTCCATCCCCCGGCTGAGATTGTCGAGGACGACGAAGGCTAAGGCTTTTCTTCGGTTCTATGGGGCGGCTAGGATTATCGGGCTGCGGGGCAACTCGCTGCGGGCTGTAGCGCAGCTTGGTAGCGCGCTGCGTTCGGGACGCAGAGGTCCCGGGTTCAAATCCCGGCAGCCCGACCACACAGCGTGAGCTGTGACGTAGTACAGGCCCCCATCGTCTAGCGGCCTAGGACACCACCCTTTCAAGGTGGCGGCACGGGTTCGAATCCCGTTGGGGGTGCTCTG
>JBARBL010000091.1:0-49452 GCA_049793015.1 Acidimicrobiales bacterium
CCCTGGGGGTGCCGGCGCAGAGCAAGGCGGACTCGAGCAGCGCCGAGGCCAGCCGGATCCAGGCCGCCTCGTCCGTCGCGAACGCCCGGCGCTACCGGGAGGAACTCCGAGCGCTCTAGGAGTTCGAGATCGAGATGAGGCGCTCCAGCGCGGCGCCTGCGCGACCGTCGCGCACGCGGGCGCTGGCCACGTCGAAGCCCTCGTGCAGCGTGGTCGCGCGACCCGCCACGATGAGGGCCAACGCGGCGTTGGCGCACACCACGTCAAAGACCGGACCCGGCGTCCCCTTCACGAAACGGCGCACCATATCGACGTTGTGGGCGACGTCGCCCCCGCGCAGCGACGCCACGTCGTGGTGGCGGCGCAGTTCGACCGAGGCGTCGATGCGTCGAACGGTGACCTCGTGCGGCGTGACCGTGTGCAGCGTCGACGGCGACCCGAGGGAGAGTTCGTCGAGCCCGTCGTCGGAGTTGACCAGGATGGCGTGGCGGATGCCTCGAGCTTGCATCACCTGGGCCATGGCCTCCAGCTGATGGTGCTTCGCCACGCCGACCAGCGAACGCTCGACCAGCGCCGGATTGGCCAGCGGACCCAGGACGTTGAAGATCGTACGGAATCCCAGGGCCCGTCGGATCGGCGTCAGGTTGCCGAGGGCGTGGTGGAAGGTGGGCGCGAAGAGAAAACCGATGCCAGCGCCCGTCACGCAGGCTTCCACGACCTCGGGCGGCGCGTCGAGGCGCACACCCAACGCCTCGAGCAGGTCGGCCGAGCCGACCGACGAGGTGGCCGATCGGTTACCGTGTTTGGCCACTTTCACTCCGCACCCGGCGACCGCCAGCGCCGCCATGGTGGAGATGTTGACCGTGTGCAGTTGGTCGCCGCCAGTACCGACGATGTCGATGGCGTCCGGGCCGATCGAGAACGTCACGGCCGACGCGATCATGGCGTCGATGAAACCCGTCATCTCCTGGGCGGTCTCGCCCTTGGTGGTCAAGGCGGTCAGGAAACTCGCGACGAGCAGACTGTCGACCTGCCCGTCGAGGATGGCCTGCAACGCGCCACGAGCCTGCTCGCGTTCGAGGTGCGTGCCGTGCACGAGCGGATTGAGCACGTCGAGGGAGAACGAACTGGACATCAGTGAAACCACGCGGTCGCGAATGGCATAGCGACAAGTTACTCGTGAACGCCCACGCAGAGCCACCGCTACGATTTAACGATGACGCCGACGTACTTAGACGACATCGTCGCGTTTCACCGCGAACGCGCGTCGCGCGACGACCGCGAGTGGCGGGAGCGCGTCGAGACGACGCGCGTGACTGGTCCCTCGCTCTTCGAGGCATTGTCGGACCGGACCGAGGCGCACGTCAAGGTGATAGCCGAGGTGAAGCGCCGCTCACCCTCTAAGGGTTGGATCGACGAGCACCTCGACCCGGCGCTGCTGGCCACGGAGTACCACGAAGGGGGAGCGAGCGCCATCTCCGTGCTGACCGACGATCCCCACTTCGCCGGTTCGGTCGCGGACCTCGAAGCCGTCCGCACGGCGACGTCACTGCCCATCCTGCGAAAGGACTTCACGGTCAGTGCCAACGACGTGATCGACGCGGCCGCCATGGGCGCCAGCGCCGTGCTGCTCATCGTGGCCGCGCTGAGCGACGAGGAGGTGACCTTGTTCCTCGACGTCGCGGCGCGCTGCGGCTTGGATGCGCTGGTGGAAGTGCACGACCACGACGAAGCCGGACGCGCGATCGACCTCGGGGCGTTCATCGTCGGCGTCAACCAGCGCGACCTTCGCACCTTCGAGGTGAGTCCCGACCGGGCGCAGGCGGTGATCGCGGCGCTCCCGACCCACGTGGTCACGGTCGCGGAGTCGGGCTTCACGACGGTGCAGGATGTGCGGCGCGCTGCCGATGCCGGTTTCGACGCGGTGCTGGTGGGCGAGACCTTCGTCCGATCGTCCCGACCGTCCGCCGCGGTGCGGTCCTTCGCCGGCGTGATGCGACGCCCCCGTGACTGACTTCACGGACGTGGCGTCCTACGTCAAGATCTGCGGCGTCACCTCGATCGAGGACGCGCAGGTCGTGATCGAAGCCGGGGCCGACGCCTTGGGACTGATTTTCGCGGAGTCCACGCGCCAACTCTCGCCCCGCGACGGCCGGCGGATCGCGGAGGCCACCCGGGGGGCCATCATCCGGGTGGGCGTCTTTCGTCACGACGACGACGAGTTCGTGCTCGAGAGTGTCGACGAGTCGGGCGTTGACGTGGCGCAGCTCCACGGACCGCTGTCCGAAGCGCTGCTCGACGGCCTTCGCCGTCGAGGCGTGGGGGTCATCAAGGCCTTCTCCGTGCAGAGCGACGACTTGTACCGCTTTGACGAGGGACTCGTCGACGCCGTGCTGGTCGACGGTCCCACCCCCGGCAGCGGCCGGGAGCATTCGTGGCCGGACTTCAAGGAACGTGACTTTAGGCGCCCGCTCATCATCGCGGGCGGACTGCAACCGGGCAACGTCGCGGCGCTGGCCCGCAGCACCGGCGCCTGGGGCGTCGACGTCTCGACGGGCGTCGAGACCGCCCCCGGAATGAAGGACCCCGTGCGCGTGCGAGACTTTGTCGTGAACGCGAGGGCAGCCCTGGCGACGAGAGGAATCACGTGAGCGAGCCGGTGTCCTTCATGTCACCGCCCGACGAGGGCGGCCACTTCGGGGACTTCGGCGGACGGTTCGTGCCCGAGGCGCTGATGCCGGCCTGCCTCGAGCTCGAAGCGGCCTTCATCGACGCCTGGAGTGACCAAGCCTTCCTCGATCAGTATCACCGGGTGCTGCGCGACTTCGCCGGCCGCCCGACGCCCGTGACGCCTTTGGAGCGCCTGTCGGCTCGTCTCGGGCTGCGCCTCTACGCCAAACGCGAGGACCTCGCGCACACGGGATCGCACAAGATCAACAACGTCATCGGCCAGACCCTGCTGGCCCAACGGATGGGCAAGACCCGCGTGATCGCCGAGACGGGTGCGGGCCAGCACGGGGTCGCCACGGCCACCGCCGCCGCCAGGCTCGGGCTCGAGTGCACTGTCTTCATGGGTGAGGTGGACACCGTGCGCCAGGCCCTCAACGTCTTTCGCATGGAGCTCCTGGGCGCCACGGTGGCGCCGGTGCTGTCGGGCAGCCGCACGCTCAAGGACGCGGTGAACGAGGCGATGCGCGAATGGGTCACCTGCGTCGCCACGACGCACTACTGCCTCGGCTCGGTCATGGGCCCTCATCCATTCCCCTGGATGGTGCGCGAGATGCAGAGCATCATCGGCCGCGAGGCGGCCGCGCAGTTGGACGAGCTGGGGGTCGGCACGCCCGACGTGGTCGTTGCGTGCGTCGGGGGCGGGTCCAACGCCGCGGGGGTGTTCGCCGGCTTCGCCAACAGCTCGGCCCGTTTGGTGGGCATCGAGGCGGCGGGCGGCTCCGCGGTCGGCAAGGGATCGCCCGGCGTCCTGCACGGCATGCGGTCGCTGTTGATGCAGGACGAGTTCGGTCAGATCGAGGAGGCCTTCTCGATTTCCGCGGGCCTCGACTACCCGGGCATCGGGCCCGAGCACGCGTACCTGGCGCAGAGCGGCCGGGCCGAGTATTTCGCCATCGGCGACGAGGACGTGATCGGCGCGCTGCAACTGCTCAGCGAATACGAGGGGATCATTCCGGCCCTGGAGACCGCGCACGCGGTGGCCTGGATCGCGCGTGAAGCCGGACGAAGCATTCCCGAAGGCTCATCGGTGCTCTTAAACCTCTCGGGACGAGGCGACAAGGACGTGGCCCAGGTGCGCGAGATCTTGGGCCACCGCCCGTGAAGGGCCTGGAAACCGCACTGCGTCGCCTTCGTGACTCGGGTCGCAAGGCGCTCGTCCCGTACTTCGTGGCCGGTGCCTCGACCGATTGGGTGCGTCACGTCGAAGCCGCGGTGCAGGGCGGCGCCGACGCCGTGGAGATCGGCATTCCCTTCTCCGATCCCATGATGGATGGCGTCGTCATCCAGGAGGCGGCCCTTCGGGCGCTCGAGGCGGGAACGACCATCGATTCGTTGTGCGCGGACCTGAGCCAGCTGAGTGCTTCGGTGCCCTTGATCGCGATGACGTACTACAACATGTTCCATCACTACGGACTCGAGCGTTCGGCCGGCAAGCTGCGTTCCAGCGGCATCAGCGGTGCGATCGTGCCGGATCTCTCACTCGAAGAGGCGTCGCCCTGGAAGGCCGCCTGCGACGCCTGCGACGTGGCGACCATTTTCCTTGTGGCGCCCTCCACCTCGCCAGAGCGCGTGGCGCGGGTGGCGGCGGCGAGCGAAGGCTTCATCTACGCGTCCGCGCGCATGGCCGTCACCGGTGAAGCCGCCGACATCGGCGAGGCGCAGCGGGTGGTCACCTCCATACGCGAGAAGTCCGACGTGCCGACCTACGTCGGCATCGGCATCTCGACCCCGCAGCAGGCTAATGAGGCGGCCGCGATCAGTGACGGCGTGATCGTGGGTTCGGCCCTGGTACGGCTCCTTCTCGACGGTGGCGACGCGTCCGTCGTCGAGGGATTCATCTCGTCGTTCCGCCAGGCCATCGACTGAGCCGTGCCCGTACGCTTGGATTGAGCCCCCCCTCTATTTCTCCCGGCCAGGAGTGTTTTATCGGTTGACGCGGCCGGGGCCGCCAGTTACCTCTCGGTAAATCGCCTTGGAACGTGAATTCCTTCACAAAAGTGCCGTTAAGGCCGTCGCCGGTGGTTTCGATTGTGTTAAATCTTGATTGGGTCATCAACCCGGTGGCTCGTTGTGAATTCATTTGGGGGGTTTATTAATGGAACATAAAGTTGCAGATCCGGCGCCGCTAGGTCTTGCCGCATTTGCTATGACCACCTTCTGCCTCAGCAGCACCAACGCTGGTTGGTGGGACAAGGGTGGCGCCTCGGCGGCTCTCGCGCTGGCACTGATTTATGGTGGCACCGCTCAGTTCGCTGCTGGAATGTGGGAGTTCGTACGCAAGAACACCTTCGGGGCTCTCGCGTTCACCTCATACGGCGCGTTCTGGATCGGCTTTTACATCCTGTTGAAGATTCCGGCGATTCCGCCCAGCACGGACACGGTGGCGATCTTCTTGCTCGGATGGACGATATTCACCGCCTACATGACCATTGCGGCGATGAGGACGAACACGGTGGTATTGAGTGTCTTCGTCTTCCTGACCCTGACCTTCATTGCGCTGACCATTGGCAACTGGGGAGCCGGCAGTTCCGGCTGGGTCAAGACCGGTGGCTACCTGGGTCTCGTGACCGCGCTTCTGGCCTTCTACGGCTCGGCGGCCGGTGTCATCAACGAAACGCACGGCAAGGTCGTGCTTCCGGTAGGCCCGCTTAACGCCTAAGGCATTGCGTACCGGTGCAAGACCGGTCTGACCGCCAGCAGCGCCCAGCCACGTGGCTCGGGCGCTGCTGGCGGTTTCAACGCACGTATGTTTTCCCCGCGAGGGGGACTTCGTCCCTTCGACCTAGTGGCTCGATTCTTCTACTCGTGATAGAACAACGTGGGAGCAATATCCGCAGTGGTGATGTCAATAAATTTATGGGCGACAAGATAGCCCGGTTGGCGCAGTAGAGGTTCGAGTGTTCGAGCATTTTGCCTAGAGAGTGAGGAATATATGCCAAAAAAGAGTGACGAAAAGGCCGAGGTGGTCGAGTCGGTGGAAGCCACTGAATCCCAGATCTCAGTGCATTGGCGCGAGGAGGAGTATTACTTTCCGTCGGCAAAATTCATCGGTCAGGCCAATGTCTCGGACCCACTCATTCGCGAGCGCTTCAGCGAAGAGAACTTTCCCGAGTGCTTCAAGGAGTACGCCGACCTCTTGACCTGGGACAACTATTGGCACACGACGCTGGACACGAGCAACGCGCCGTTCTGGAAGTGGTTCGTAGGCGGGCGGCTCAACGCCTCCTACAACTGCGTGGATCGTCACCTGGCGACTGATCGCAATAAAGCGGCCATCATTTTCGTTCCCGAGCCCGAGGACGCCGCGACCGAGGTCCTGACCTACCAGGAGCTCTATGTGCGGGTCAACGAGTTCGCGGCCCTACTTCAAGGTTTCTGCGGCCTTCAGACCGGAGACGTGGCGACCTTCCACATGCCCATGGTGCCCGACCTACCGGTTGCGATGCTCGCCTGCGCTCGACTCGGCGTCATTCACTCCCAAGTATTTGGTGGTTTCTCCGGCGCCGCCTGCGGTGGCCGCATCGCCGACTCGAAGAGCAAGGTGCTCGTCACCATTGACGGCTACTACCGCAACGGCGAACTGCAGGATCACAAGGTCAAGGCCGACGAAGCGGTGGCCAGGGCGCTCGAAGAGGGAGTGGTGGTCGAAAAGGTGCTGGTGTTCCGCCGGAATCCCGGTGAATACGCCTCCAAGAGCCCGATGGTCCCCGGGCGGGACTTCTTCGTCGACGAGATCATGCCTGACTACAAGAGGAAGTTGGTGGAACCCGTCTCGATGCCAGCCGAAGCGCCGCTCTTCATCATGTACTCGAGCGGCACGACGGGCAAGCCCAAGGGCTGCCAGCACAGCACGGGAGGCTATCTCGCTTACGTGACCGGTACCTCGAAGTACTACCAGGACATCCATCCCGAGGACACGTATTGGTGCGCCGCCGACATCGGCTGGATCACCGGTCACTCCTACATCGTCTACGGACCGCTGTCCCTGGGCACGACGACGGTCATGTACGAAGGCGTGCCCACCTATCCCGACGCCGGGCGCTGTTGGCGGATTGCCGAGCGCCTCGGAGTGACCCAGTTCCACACCGCGCCCACGACGATTCGTACCTTGCGCAAGGTCGGCCCGAATGAACCGGCAAAGTACAACTATCACTTCAAGCACATGACCACGGTGGGCGAGCCGATCGAGCCTGAGGTGTGGCGATGGTATTACGAGGTCGTGGGCAAGGGCGAGGCCGTGATCGTCGATACGTGGTGGCAGACGGAAAACGGTGGCTTCCTCGGCACCGGGTTGCCGGCACTGAACCCCATGAAGCCAGGCAGTTGCGGGCCGGCGGCCCTAGGGATCTTCCCCGAGCTGCTCGACGAAGACGGCGAGGTGGTGAAAGCGGGCAGCGGCGTCGCCGGCAACATCTGCATTCGCAATCCTTGGCCGGGCATCTTCCAGACCATCTGGGGCGACCCTGACCGGTTCGTCAAGACCTACTACGAGAAGTACAACCACAAGAAGGGCAGCACCGACTGGCGCGACTGGCCGTACTTCGCCAATGACGGTGCCATGCAGGCAGCCGACGGGTACTACCGAATCCTTGGCCGCGTTGACGACGTGATCAATGTCTCTGGACACCGTCTGGGCACCAAAGAGCTGGAGTCCGCAGCCCTGATGGTCGAAGAGGTGGCCGAGGCCGCTGCGGTGCCGGTGGTGGACGACGTACGCGGTCACGCGGTCGAGATGTATATATCGGTGAAGCCCGGGGTAGCGCCGAGTCAGGAGGTCGCTGACAAGGTGTCGCGCATGATTGAAGTCGAGATTGGCAAAGTCGCTCGACCGAAGAATGTCTGGATTGTGGCCGACATGCCCAAGACCCGTTCGGGAAAGATCATGCGGCGCGTCATCGCGTCGATCTCGAACTTCACCGACGTTGGCGACATCACCACGTTGGCCAACCCCGACGTCGTCGATGGCGTCCTCCACCAAGTTCAGAGCGCAAAAGTGGCGGCCGGCGACCAGCCCCGAGAACTGAGCGCTGCGGAACTGCAAACCATCCGTAACTTCGGCTCATCTGAATAGCTAACGCCACTTGGATCATCGTGGTCAGCCGTCGCTGAGCCGACGGTTACGCGGCGATGCGCGAACATTAACGCGCGGTCCAGTGCCGACGCCTGAAGATGTGCTCGTCGGCTCCGAGCGGGGGCAAGGGCGACGCACCCGGGCAGGTCTCCGTCGGCCCTAACTAACGAGCCCACGCCATCAAAAAGCCACGGCCTGGCCTCCGTCACCGATGGTGACCTCGCAATCTCCTTCGTCGCTGAGTGGTGTTGATCGGCGACTTTTCTGTGACGTCGTCGAGCGTCGATCGGAAGGCTGAGTTCGTCGTCAACGTCGGGGTGGGGGAGTGCCACATTGGCGAAGCGTTCGCCTTTTCGCTCGCCGGAGGACACCGCTGTCCGCTCCCCACTATTTCTCGAAAGCCAGCGCTCGCGAATGTTCCCTACCTCCAGAAGCCAAGGAATTACTGGGTTATTCGAGATCTTTTAACATTTCCCCCGAATGGGCACAATCCATCTGGCCTGATACACTACTATTTCCATTAATTCTAGTGAATTACTAGTATTAAGCGAAAAGGAGCCTTACCTCATGCAATTCCGTTCATCCAAGTGGTCCCGACTCTCAGCCGCCTGCACGGCAGCCGCGCTTCCACTCACGATGCTGGCCCTTGAGCCTGCTCAAGCCGCATCCACGAACGTCACTGTGGTGGGCTACTCGGTCGTCGGCCCGGCGTACAAAGTTCTCGAGACGGACTTCCAGGCGACCCCGGCGGGGGCGGGGGTCACGTTCACGAACTCGTTCGGGGCGTCAGACACCGAGACCAATAACGTGGCCGCGGGTCAACCTGCCAACATCGTGAACCTCTCCTACGAGCCCAACATGGACACCCTGGTGGGTGCTGGACGCATCTCTCCCAGCTGGGCCCTTCAGGAACGCACCATCGGCGGCGTGAACCCAGCGGCCCGGTTCAAGAGGCAGCAAACCGTCTACCACACGCCCGGCATCGTCACGGATTCGGTGGTCGCCTTCGCGGTCCGCGCCGGCAACCCACTCGGCATCAAGAACTGGGGTGACCTCATCAAGAGCGGCGTTCAGGTCGTGACACCCAACCCTGTCACCTCGGGTAGCGCGCGATGGAACCTGCTCGCGGGCTACGCGGCGCAGATCGCCATCGGCCGCACGCCCAACCAGGGTCAGGACTATCTCAAGGCCCTCATCTCTCACACGGTGGCTCAGCCGACCAGCGGGTCGGCCGCGTTGGCCGCGTTCATCGCGGGCACCGGCAACGTGCTGCTCGACTACGAGGACGACATCGACGCCGCGATCGCCGCGGGCGATCAGATCCAGATCGTGACGCCGCCCGAGACGCTGTTGATCGAAAATCCGATTGCCCTGACCTACACCGGCTTGGCCAATCCCGCGGCCGTGGCGTTCTACAAATACCTCTTCTCCACCGCGGGCCAGACGACCTTCGCCAACCTGGGATACCGTTCGGTGCTCAAGAGCGTGTGGCAGAGCACCGAGAGCAAGTTCGCCTCCTTCAAGAAGTCGACCGACCTCATCACCGTGGAGAGCTTGGACGGATGGCCGTCGGTCAACCCACAGTTCTTCTCGCCCACGGTCGTCTTTCCCAGCGGCAACACGACTGATCCCAGTTCGGGCATTGTGACCTATTTGGAGAAATTTGCTGGCAGCACCGCATAGAAAGACCCCACTCGAAGAGGCGAAGCTACCGTCATTGACGTGGCGGCAGTTTCGTGACGTCCGCACGGCCTCGAAGCTCGGTCGCGGCACGGCCAAGGGGTTGGCCATCAGCTACCTCAGCTTGCTGGTGCTCATTCCGCTGGCGGCCCTTCTCACCAACGCCTTCAACAAGGGCTTGGGATCGTTCTGGACCGCGGTGACGCAGCAGGAATCGCTCGACGCCTTACGTCTGACGCTGCTGTGCGCGTTCGTGGCCTCGGCAATCAATGCTGTCGCGGGCCTCGCCACCGCCTGGGTACTGGTGCGGGACCGTTTCGCCGGTCAGGCCATCGTCAACGCCATCATCGACCTGCCCTTCGCGCTACCGACGGTCGTGGCCGGCGTGACCTTCTACACGCTCTACGGACCGCTGTCACCCTTCCACGTCAACATCACCGGCACCTGGATCGGCGTGACCGTGGCCATCATGTTCGTCACGCTTCCGTTCACCGTGCGGTCGGTCCAGCCCGTGTTGGAGTCGCTCACGTTCAACGCCGAGTCGGCCGCGGCGACACTCGGTGCGTCGCCTCTTCGGATATTTCGCACCATCACCTTGCCCGCGTTGATGCCGGCTTTACTCACCGGCACGGGGCTCGCCTTCGCGCGCGCGATAGGGGAGTACGGGTCGGTGGTCTTCATATCCAATAACCTGCCCTACCGCTCCGAGGTGGCCAGCTCGTATATATATTCCTTGGCCGTCTCCGATCAGACCAACAGTGCCGCGTCGGTGGCGGTGGCGCTATTGGTGATCGCGTTGATCCTGCTGATCATCTTCAACGTCACCGCCCAACGTCTCGCGAAGAGGCGCGCGTGACGCGCTCTAGGCTCATCCTTCGTTCTCTGGTGCTCTTCTATATCGCCGCGCTCGTCGGGGTGCCGCTGTTCTTCGTCTTCCAGCAGGCCTTCATTCATGGTTTTGGCGCGTTCTTCGCGGCCTTGCGCGATCAGGCCATGGACCACGCCATTCTGCTCACCGCCCTCGTCGCGGTGGTGGCGGTGCCTCTCAACGTGATCTTCGGCGTGGGCGCGTCGCTGTGGATCGTGCGCCATCCGTCGCCTTTCACCCGCGTGCTCGATACCTTGATCGACGTGCCCCTGGCCATCTCTCCCATCATCGTCGGACTGGTGCTGGAACTGGTCTACGCCCAGAACGGTTGGTTCGGACCGGCCCTAGCGAAACTCGGGTGGCACATAATGTTCTCTTTTCCGGGCATCGTGATGGCGTCGATCTTTGTGTCGTTGCCTTTGGTGTCGCGACAAGTCATACCGCTCTTGCGCGAGATTGGCGACCACCAGGAACAGACCGCTTCGACGCTCGGCGCGGGACCGATGCGAATATTCTTCACCATCACCCTGCGTTCGATCACCTGGGCCACCGCATACGGCGTGTCCCTGACGCTCGCGCGCGTCATCGGAGAATACGGGGCGGTGCTCATCGTGTCGGGCAACATCGCGCTGGTCACTCAGACGCTGACGTTGGACATCGGCGCCAACTTCGAAAATTTCAACAACTATCAGGGCTTCGTGGGCGCCGTGCTTTTAGCGATGGTCTCGATTGTGCTGCTGCTCGTCTTGGGGGTGGCTCGCCAGCGCGAAAGGAAACGTAATGAGTATCTCCCTTAACGGTGTGACCAAGTACTTCGGCCACGATCTGGTCCTGGACGACGTGACCGATGAGGTGCCTCAAGGTTCCCTCACGGCGCTGCTTGGACCATCGGGTTCGGGCAAGTCCACGCTGCTTCGCATCGTCGCAGGCCTCGAATCACTGAACCAAGGCCACATCGAACTCGACGGCCGCGACGTCACCAACGTGCCGGCCCGGGACCGCCACATTGGTTTCTGCTTCCAGGACTACGCGCCCTTCCGCCAGATGACCGTGCACGACAACGTCGCCTACGGTCTCAAGGTCCAGCGACTGGACAAGGCGCGTATCAAGAAGGAGGTCGACGACCTCTTAGGTCTCGTGCGCCTGGAGGCCTTCGCCGATCGTTACCCGCGTCAGCTATCGGGCGGCCAGCGCCAGCGAATGGCGCTGGCGCGAGCCCTCGCCATCAAGCCCGACGTCCTATTGCTCGACGAGCCGTTCGCGGCCCTGGACGCGCAGGTGCGCGGAGAGCTGCGTAGCTGGGTCCGCTCGCTGCAGCGTGAACTGGGCATCACGACGATCCTGGTGACGCACGATCAGGTCGAGGCCATGGAGATCGCGGATCGTCTGGTCATCCTGAACGAGGGCCGCATCGAGCAAGTGGGCACGCCGGATTCCATGTACGACAATCCCGCCAACGATTTCGTACAGGGATTCCTCGGCCCCATCACGTCCTTGAACGGCGTGGCCTGTCGGCCCCACGACGTCGAACTGTGCGAACCAGGCCAAGGTGTCGCCGCCATCGTGACCGACATCATACGACTGGGTTTTGAGGTTCGGGTCGTGGTGAACGATGCTCAAGGCACCACTTCCTGGGTTCAGCTAACCCACGACGAAGCGCAGCGCATCAATCTCATCGTGGGTGACAGCGTGTCACTTCGGGTTCGAAGTGACACGAGCAGGAACAACGAGGCGCCGCTCTACCGAGATGTGTTTGCTGTCCTCCCTGTCCAAGGGGCGGAAACTGCGCTGGTCGAAGGGTCCACTCGTTGACGCTAAATCACTCCGTCGCGTAGCGGTGCTCCCAATGGACAACCAAGGCGTTGGGGCCTCCAGCGGTTCTCGAAGGCCTTGAGATCCGACCCGTTGGGTCTCGGCGGACAAGTAATGGTCGTTACCAGTTCCAGCATCGATTGCGTTTCAGACGCACCCTTTAGGTTGGCAGTGAAGGGCATGAAGCGGTGCCAAGAGGAGCGACGACATGGAGATAGTCCGCAATTCCGACGGGAGTCTGCTGGTGCCCATTCCAGAGGGGCGCCACCACGACAGCGACGACGTTGACGGCCCGGTGGGCGACGGTGTTGACATGGTCGCAGAACCTACGACTCGGCTGTTGCATCCCGGTGAGGGAGGCTACAACGAGGCTCTCGCCGAATGGGATCTCCAGCAAAATCCCGATCGGGCTCCCGCCCTTTCGACCGCGAGTGGGCGCGAGGAAGCGATGAACGTCGTGCACGCGCTCGCCGAATCGCCGGACCATGACGTGGCCGGCGCGCTCAAGGACGTCAACGACGCCGAAGCGAGCGGCGAGGCTCTGCGACACGTGCTGATCGGCGGGACTCATTCCGTAGAAGCATTCTCCGATGAGGTGGCACAGGCCGAAGGGGGCGAGCCGCTTCCGGCCCACAAGATGACCAAGATCATCGGCGAAGTCCTGGCCGAATTAGACAAGTAGAGGGTGGCCCCCAACAATCAGGTGGGGGAGAATCAGACGAGTACTCCTGTAGTCCACCTTGTAAAAGGCAACCTCGAGATATACACTTTCGCCCAAGAGCAGGGGGTCGTCGCATGACCACGCAGGCAGTCTCGTCGATTCGCATTGACGCACCTCCAGAGGCCGTGTGGCCGTGGATCGGACAGATCAAAAGGCACGCCGAGTGGTCGCCGAAGCCTTACAAAGTGGAGCTCGTTTCGGGAGAACCTGACGCGGTGGGTAGTCGATACCGCTCGGTGGGTTGGGTCCCTGGGGAGAAGGAACACGGGATGGACGTCGTCATCACCGAAGTGGTCCCCGGTCAGCGCTTCGCCCTGCGCTCCGACGATCAGCAAGGATCCTTCACGAACTCCTTCGACCTGCGAAGAGCCGATCAGGGTACGGAAGTGACCTACGAACTTGTCTTTCCGCCGATGAAGGGTTTGGCCGCATTGTTGGTACCCGTGCTCTTCCCGCTGGTGGGTAAGGCGGACATCCGAAAGCGAATGAGGATGTTGAAGGCGAAAGTCGAATCCGCGCCCCAGCGTTGACTACGCGTCGCTTGACGGCGAGCCCCCTCCGATTGATAATGACGTGGTGTCCAGCGACGAGGTGACCGCCTATCTGAATACCCTTGACGAGACCAAGCGCGCCACGCTTCAGAAACTTCGCGAGGCGATCGTTGAAGTGGTTCCGGAGGCGCAACAGGGTCTTTCGTACCACATGCCCGCATTCAGGCTGCAAGGTAAGGTCATCGCCGGTTTCGCCGCCTTCAAGAACCATCTCAGTTACTTTCCGCACAGCGGTGCGGTCTTCCCGGAGCTCGAGGAGGAGTTGAACCAGTACCCCAAGTCGAAAGGAGCGCTGCGCTTCCCAATCGATGAGCCTCTCCCCAAAGAGATAGTCGAGAAGTTGATCAGGGTGCGCATTTCGCAAGCACTCTCCCCCTAGGCGGTTCGAACCATCCAGGGACATGACTGATCGATGACTTTTGGTCACGCTGTTCCTCGTGCGTTTGTCACAGCTCGCCGCCGCGGTCGTACGGGAGCACCCGACGGCAGCATTGCTACATTGTCGAGATGAACTCTTCTCACGTGTTGGAACTTTCCGACGGCCGCCTCCAGGACGTTTACGTGAGTGGCCCTGAAGGGGGACTGCCTCTCGTCTTCCACCACGGGACACCCGGTGCCGGAGTGCAGTTGCGCGACCTCGCGCGAGCGGTGCACGCACGAGGTCTGAGACTCGTGACAATGTCGCGTCCGGGCTACGGGGCCTCGGCCCGCCTGCCCCACCGTCGCGTGGTGGACGTCGTCGCGGACACCTCCGAGGTCCTCGCCTCACTCGAGGCAGAGGGTTGCCTCGTCGCCGGGTGGTCGGGCGGAGGACCGCACGCACTTGCGTGCGCCGCCGGGCTTGAGGGGGTGGCGGGTGCGCTGGTCATTTCCGGGGTAGCCCCGTTCGAAGCGGAGGGGATCGATTGGTTGGACGGGATGGGCGAGGAGAATGTTCTCGAGTTCGGGGCCGCCCTTCAAGGCGAGGACGTGCTGCGTACGTACCTCGAAAGCCAATGGGAGGATCTGCGCGCCGCGACGGTGGAGGGCATTATCACTTCCATGAACTCCGTCCTCCCCGACGTCGATAGGGCCGTCATCACGGACGAGTTCGGTGAGGACCTCGTCGCTCAATTCCACGAAGCGGTAAGGGTGAGCGTCGACGGGTGGATTGACGACGACCTGGCGTTCGCCCAACCATGGGGCTTCGATATCTGGAGTATTTCGGTACCGACCATGATCTGGCAAGGCGAGGCAGACCTAATGGTTCCGTTCGCTCACGGCCAGTGGCTGGCGGCGCGCATACCCGGGGTCAGTGCCCACCTAGAGAAAGATGAGGGCCACCTGTCCATCGGAGTAGGGGCGCTCGATGCCATGCTCGACGAACTGCTTGACAACAGCAACGTGGCCTGATCGAAGAACTAGCCTCAGTTCTCGGGCGAAGGTCCTAGCACGAAGCAGTGGATAATCCGCGACATTGCGCACCGGGGGTATATTTTCCACGAGCGCGTTTCCCATCCATGGACCTCGCGAGAAGCGGAGCGAAAGCGACCGAGATGCCACACGATTCGCGCAGGAAGCGTCGCTGAAAGTTGGATGACGCCCTCGATGAATCTGGTGGTGGAAAAGTTCCACTAACCCAATCTGATGCTCCCAACGCTTCCCATGGCCGCACCGGAGCGCATGAGGTAGAGCAGAGCTCTCTCGATCGAGTCCCCGACGCCGGAGCAGACGGCCAGGGGCCGGACCAAAGGAAAGTGACGATCCAATCGGCCCTTGTGGTCGATCAACTCAGCAAGGTGTTCGGTGATCGGACCGCCTTTTCGAAAATTACTTTCGAGGTCGGTTACGGCGAGATCTTCGGGTTCCTCGGCCCCAACGGGGCTGGCAAGACGACCACCGTTCGGGTTCTCAGCACCTTGTTGGAGCCGACGTCGGGCTCGGCCATCGTCGCCGGTATACCGCTCCGCCCTGAAAATGCCATCGACATTCGCCAGCGCGTCGCGGTTATGCCGGAATCACCGGGACTTTATCTGCGCCTGAGCGTCTACGAGAACCTTGAGTACTTCGCGAGCCTTTTCGGGGTGGACCGCGCCGAAGCGAGAATAAAGGACGCCTTGGAGTCAGTAGAGCTTGGCGACCGGGCCTCCGAGCTGTGCGGCGGCCTTTCGAAGGGACTGCGCCAGCGAGTCGGCCTGGCACGAACTCTGCTCAGTGACCCCAAGGTCATGTTCCTAGACGAACCGACGTCGGGGCTTGATCCGGTGGCGGCACTTGAAGTTCACGACTTAATCATTCAGCAACGCAAAAAGGGTGTGACGATCTTCCTAACGACCCATCGCCTAGAAGAGGCGGAAAAGTTGTGCGACCGGATTGCTATCCTCAACACGACGTTGCGCATCGTCGGAAGGCCGCACGAATTACGAGAACAGCTCTTTGCAAGGCAGCTCGCGGTAAGAACCGCCGCACCCCTCACCGACCCCGCCGGCCTCTTTTCGCGAATTCCCACGGTGGTGGCGTGGCAATCCTCCGCGCCGGGCTCTTACACGCTGACGGTGAACGACCTTGAGAGGGCCGCGCCCGAGGTGTCGCGAAACCTCATACAAGCCGGCGCGGACATTCTCTCCGTCGCGGAGGCGCAGCACTCTCTTGAAGATGTGTACCTCCAGATGGTCGACTCCGATGCCGAGGTGGCCGAGTCATGATGGGCCTCGACACGTCACGCGTCAGGGCCGTCGTGCGAAAGGACCTGCTCGACTTCAAACGCAAACGGACCATCATCCTCTCCATGTCGCTTCTACCGATCGTCTATCTCGTTGTGGCCATGATCCTCATACTGGTGTTGCCGGCACCGAGCTCTCGTCCGGGGCCGATCCCCGCGGTGCCACTGCTTTACTTATTGTTGATCCCCGTCATGATGCCGGCCCTCATCGCGTCGTACTCCGTCGTGGGGGAGCGCGAGCAGGGAACGCTGGAGCCGCTCCTCAGCACCCCGCTTCGCGAACAAGAGCTCATCCTGGGCAAGGCCTTGGCCGTCATGATCCCCACCTTGGTGCTCTCCTACGCGGTGTTCGGACTCTTCCTCGTCTTCGTGGCCATCTTCGCCAAGACTCCGACTTCGTCGGCGGTGTTCCACGACGGTCCGGTCCTCCTGGCATTGTTATTGTTCGCCCCGCTTCTGGCCGGCTGGTCGATCGCGGTGGGCTTGGCTGCGTCGGTAAGGGCCAATGAAGCGCGCGTCGCCCAGCAGTTGGCGACGCTCTCCAGTTTCCCGGCGATTGGCGTGGTCGTGCTCATGATGATCGGGCTGGTGCACCCCACCTTTGTCGTGGCCGTGGCTTTCGGAGTCGGGCTACTCATAGTGGACACGCTGATATTGCACGTCACTATTCAGATGTTCAATCGAGAACGGCTGATCATTGGCAAGGCGCCGGCCAACCTCAAAGTCGAATCGTTGATGTAACGGTTCGTCTGGCCGAAAAGAATTTCTGTGACGCCCTCGACTCACTTCGCCGGTGCGCAGCGTTTTCCGTTTGTCTTGACTCGGTTCGCGGGGTGGCTGCTCGAAAGGCGCGGCTAGGGCGCATCAATGATGGGGAGAAACGCGCGCCAAGGGCCGACCGCCTGCGAATACTGCTTGGCCATGGTTTTCGAGATTTGATTCAGGTGATTTAGATCGTGCACCACCCACGTGGCGAGGAGTTGGCTCAGGGTGACCTCCCCGAAGTCCGGGTGCAGGCCCGTTCGGTTCAGATCATTCTCTCCCACCAACTCGTCGAGGGAAAGCAGATTCACTCGTCGTGCTCCGGCAAATCGCTCCAGGAGATCAGGGAGCCCTACGCCGTGAAAGTGCGTGAATCCCGACTCTCGATCAACGGGCCTGAATACCCGCGTCGCACCGCGGTCAAGGATCACCCTCGTTCGGTCGATCCAGTCATTCTCCTCGACGTAGGTGAGATGAACGACCACCTGGTAGGGCGTCCACGACGTCGCCTCTTCACTGCTGTGTAACCACTCTTCCGGTAATCCCCTCAACATGGCGTCGAGGGTCTGCGGCGTTCGACGCAAGACGTGTGAGCTCTTCTCCAGCGAGAATTCCATGGCTCTTGCAGCCTCCTTCTTCACTCAAAGAGACACCGGTTCGGTCTATCTCCATCCCGCGGTCAGATCATGAACGCGTGGGCGGTCAGCAAAACCCGCCTGGGCGCCCCATGCTAGTGGAGGCATTTTCTCTCAATCGAAGAGGCTCTCGCGCGCCGGCCCTTCGATCTCATCGGCGAGGTGACAACCGGGAGTACTCCACCACCATGAATCGGCGACTCACCAACTGGTCTCGTCAATGGACTCGAAATTCATGACCCAATTGAGCTTCCACGTCTTTCCGGCGTCCCAGGAGAAGGACTGCCGCCATGTCGGCGAGGTGGCGTCGGTTTCCCATTCGAAGCGGACCTCGACCGGCGCTCCATTCATGACGTCATGGCACTCGAACACGCCGTGGTCGCCTTCGAAACGGCCTTCGACGGGCGGGTCAAGGACTCCTGGCGCCCGGGTCGAACTCCACCAGATCCTCCAGGTTCCGGCCGACGGATTGAAGAGCCGAAGGGTGAAGCCCTCAAAGGCCTCCATGTGCGCGGATCCGGGCACGAAGAACCGGTCGACGTTGCCGCAGCCGTCAAGGACCGCCAGTACCTCGCTGCGGCCGTCAAACTCCATCCACTCTTCGCATTGTGGATTCGTGTGGTCCACCAATTTTCGATTGTGGACCTTCCAATGACCCAGGAGAAAATCGAATGAGGTAGCTCCATCAATGTCCATGAGACGCAGCCTACGGAGCCCGTGTGACGTGCCCCATGGGCATTGTTGTCGAGATAATCTCGGGCATGGCCGCACGAAACGTTCTCGGTGGCTCCTTGGAGCCATGCGGCATGGATCCCGTCACGGGTTTCTACCGAGACGGGTGCTGCACGACGGGCCCGGAAGACCTCGGCAGCCACACCATCTGCGCCGTCGTCACGGCCGAGTTCCTCGCGCACCAACAAGCGATAGGTAACGACCTGTCCTCGCCCGTTCCCCAGTACGGTTTCCCTGGCCTGGTCCCCGGTGATCGATGGTGTGTGACGGCCGGCAATTGGCTGCGTGCCCATCACGACGGGGCGGCGGCGTACGTGGTCCTCGCGTCGACCCACGAACGCGCGCTAGAGATCGTGCCGCTCGAAGCGCTTCGCGAGCACGCGGTGGACGTCCCCTCCGGTCCAGGCGACCTCGACGCGTGAGGGGATTGCGCCGCACAGGGGCCAGCGTCAGGTGGTTGGCTGCTCTGCGGCGAACGGTCCTTGGTCGGGCTGGGGAGATTTGAACTCCCGATCTCTCGGCCCCCAGCCGAGCGCTCTAGACCAAACTAAGCCACAGCCCGCGAACGATAAATCCTAGTCGTTGTGCTTCGTCTCAGCCTTGACGGAACACGCCGTGGGGCTGGTCGGGATTGGTGAGCCACGCCCTCGCCTCGCAAAGGTGCGCGATCGTCTCACCCGTCGCCTTGGCCAGCAGCGCTTGGTGGATTCGCTCGTCGAGCTCGGCTATCAACTCGGTCAAGTTCATTGGTCCCTCTTTTCTCTAGCCACCTGCGGCGGCACTCACGATTTCAACCACATCGCCGTCGTCGAGACGGGTGGCGCTCCACTCGCCCCGGCGCACAATCTCGCCGTTGACCGCCACCGCGACGCCGCGGCCATCGATTTTCAATTCGCGCAGCATGACGTCCACCGAATCGAATCCCGAGTCCACGTCCTTCCCATTGACACGGATCACGTCATCGACTCCGCGTAACTGAGCGCCCACTGGGCCGCCAGCGGGGCGAGCGTGACGCCGTGACGGTAGTGCCCGCTGGACCACGCCCAGCCCTTGGTCTGCAGGGGCTCGAAGAAGGGTCGCAGGTCACCGCTCGCCGGGCGCAAGCCGACGCGATGCTCGACGACGGTGGCGGTTTCGAGCTCGGGCACGACGTCCAGCGCATCGCGCAGCAGCCGCTGCAGCTCACCGAGTTGCAGCACGCGCTGCGATCGTTCTTCGGACGTCGCGCCCAGCACGTTGTAGCCGCCGGGCCGGCTCACCATGTAGAAGTTGCGACCTCGCACAAAAGCTCGCACCGTCGGCAGGGCGCTTCGATCGAGCCCCATCACGCGCAGGGTCACCCCGTGCACGGGACGAACGGAGTGCTCGCCCGAGGCGATCGCATCGAGCGGTAGCCCCGCGGAACCCGTCGCGAGGATGCCGGCCGCACCCGAGAACGTGCGCGTCGCGGTGGTCGCCCACACGCCTTGGTCGTCACTGGCGATGCTCAGCACCTCCTCGGTCACCAAGGGCACGTGGAGCCGCTCCAGCGCCTCCAACAGCAACTCGACCGCCTGATCAGGATCGAGCCAGGCGTCGCCCGACAGCAGCAGCCCGTCGTTGATGCGGGCGGACAAGTGGGCGAAGTGTTCAGGCGACGTCGCGCGGTCCACGCGGCGAGACGGCGCGCCGAAGGACTCCGCGGTGTGGCGATACTGCTCGACCAATCGACGGTCACTGGCGTCGAAACCCACCAGCAAGGTGCCTGAATCATGGATGGCCAAGCGGCGCCCGGTCAGGGCGAGCAGGTCGTCACTGGCGTCGCGCCACAACGCGATGGCGTCACGTTGAAGATGGTAGTTATCCTCCTCGCCCGGGGCGATCTCGCCTGAGGGCGCCAACATTCCGGCGGCGGCCCACGTCGCGCCGCACGCCGGTGCGGGGTCGAAGATGGTGACGTGGTAGCCGCTGGTCGCCAGTCGATAGGCGCTCATCAGTCCGATGATGCCGGCACCAACCACGAGCGTCGAAGGAGGCGTGAGCGTCACACGATCAGCGTACGCGCAGCACTACTCCCAATATTCGGTATGATTGGTGCGGGTCAGCGTCGCCCCAAAAGGCAACGCCATGAAGAACTCACTCTACGACTCCTCTTTTGAACACGACGCCTGCGGCGTGGGAATGGTCGCGGACCTAACCGCTCAGCCGACGCACGCCACGGTGAACGACGCCCTGACGATCTTGGAGAACCTCGAGCATCGCGGCGCGACCGGCGCCGACGTTGAATCGGGCGACGGCGCCGGCCTGCTGGTGTCGATGCCGGACTCGTTCGTGCGCTCGGTCTTTGGCCTCGAGGTACCGCCCTTGGGCGAGTACGGCCTCGCTCACTGGATGATCCCGCGGTCCCTGGAACGCGACCTCGTGCGCGCCACCATCGACGCCGAACTGGCCCGCGTGGGTCTCACGTCCCTCGCCTGGCGTGACGTGCCCGTCGATTCGGGGCTGCTGGGCCCCAGTTCGAGCGCCACCGAGCCGCGCTTCGAGCAACAGCTCATCATCAGGGCGGACGTGAACCCCGCGCCCGACCTCGAACGGGCGCTCTACTGCGCTCGCAAGGTCATCGAGCACCGCCTCGACGTCTACGCGTCGTCGTGTTCCAGCCACGTGCTCATCTACAAGGGCATGCTCTCCTCGCCGCAGTTGCGCCAGTACTTCAGCGATCTGCGCGACGAACGGATGGCCTCGGCGATCGCCGTCGTGCACAGCCGCTTCTCCACCAACACCCTGCCGCGCTGGAGCCTCGCCCAGCCCTTCCGCTACATCTCGCACAACGGAGAGATCAACACCGTGCGCGGCAACCGCAACTGGATCACCGCGAGGGAGACCACGCTGCACAGCGACGTGCTGCCGCTCGACGTTCGCGAATTGACCCCCATCGTCACCGAGGCCATGAGCGACTCCGCCAGCTTCGACGAGGTGGTGGAACTTTTGGTGCAGTCGGGGCGCTCCTTGCCGCACGCCGTGCTCATGATGATCCCCGAGGCTTGGGAACGATCCACCTTCATGAGCGCCGATCGCAGGGACTTCTACCGCTACCACGCGGCCCTCATGGAGCCCTGGGACGGGCCCGCCTCGATCACCTTCTGCGACGGCCGGGTGGTGGGAGCGGTGCTCGACCGCAACGGGCTGCGTCCGGCGCGCTACTGGGTGACCAAGGACCGGCGCGTTATCTTCGCCAGCGAGGTCGGCGTGCTCGAGATCGATCCGGCCAACATCGAACGCAAGGGCCGCCTCCAGCCCGGGCGGATGTTCCTGGTCGACGTGGCCCAAGGCCGCATCATCGAAGACGACGAGCTGAAGAACGACCTGGCCCAGCTGGCGCCCTACGGCGAGTGGCTCGACAGCCAGCAGGTCTCCCTCGACGCCATCGAGGCGCCGACCATGCTCACGCCCAGCCACGCCTCGGTAGTACGACAGCAGAAGAGCTTCGGCTACAGCGAGGAGGACATGCGCCTCATCGTGCGCCACATGGCCCAGGTCAGCGAGGAGCCCATCGGCTCGATGGGCTCGGACGCCACGGTGCCCGCGCTCTCGCGCCAACCACGCGTGCTGTACGACTTCTTCACCCAGCTCTTCGCCCAGGTGACCAATCCGCCGCTCGACGCCATCCGCGAGGAGCTGGTCACCTCGACGCGCGTGGCCATCGGGGGAGAGGAGAACCTGCTCAGCGAGACGCCCCAGCACTGCCACCAGATCGTGCTTCCCTCGCCGGTGCTGAGCGTGCAGGAGCTGGCCAAGATCCGCTACATCGAGGAGAACGAACAGGTGAGCGGCTTTCGCACGGTGGTCGTCGACGGCCTCTTCGAAGTGGTGGAACCGCCGCTGGCGGGAGCCTCGCTCATCGCGGCGATCGACCGGGTCTGCGAGGAGGCGGCCCAGCACGTGCGCGACGGCGCCAACATCCTCATCCTGTCGGACCGCAACACCACGACCACGCACGCCGCCATACCGAGCCTTTTGTTGGTGAGCGCCGTGCACCACCACCTAGTGGCCCAGCACCTGCGCACGAGCGCGGCGTTGGTCATCGAATCGGGCGACGCTCGCGAGGTGCACCACGTGGCTCTGCTCATCGGTTTCGGGGCCTCGGCGGTCTGTCCGTACCTGGCCTACGAGTCGATCGACTCCCTGGTGGCCGAGGGCGAGTTGAGCGACCTGAGCGCCTTCGAGGCCCGCTACCAGTACGGCAAGGCGCTCAACAAGGGCATCGTCAAGACCATGTCCAAGATGGGCGTGAGCACCGTGGCCAGCTACGTCGGCTCCCAGCTCTTCGAGGCCGTGGGCGTCTCGGACGAGGTACTCAGCCGGTACTTCCCGGGCTTCCACTCGCGACTGGGCGGCATCACCTTCGCCCACATCGGCCGCAGCATCCTGACCCTGCACGCCGAGGCCTTCGACGCGCCCGAGGGCGAGCCGGTGGCCCTGCGCAACCGCGGCGAGTACCAGTGGCGCCGCGACGGCGAGCTGCACCTCTTCAACCCGCGCACCGTCCAGAAGCTCCAGCACGCCACGCGCGAGAAGCGCTTCGACATCTTCAAGCAGTACACGGCGATGGTCGACGAGCAGTCCTCGGGCAAGGTGACGCTGCGCGGACTCTTCGAACTGGTGCCGAGCGCCACGCCGATCCCCATCGACGAGGTGGAGAGCGTGTCCTCGATCGTCAAGCGCTTCTCGACCGGCGCGATGTCCTACGGCTCGATCTCCGAAGAGGCGCACAGCACCCTGGCCGTGGCCATGAACCGGCTCGGCGCCCGCTCCAACACCGGCGAAGGCGGCGAGGACGACGACCGCTTCGACACCTCGGACCCGCGCCAGAACCGCCGCTCGGCCATCAAGCAGGTGGCCTCGGGCCGCTTCGGGGTGACCAGCCGCTACCTGGTGAACGCCGACGACCTGCAGATCAAGATCGCCCAGGGGGCCAAGCCGGGCGAGGGCGGGCAGCTGCCGGGCACCAAGGTCTATCCCTGGATCGCCAAGACGCGCCACTCGACCCCCGGGGTAGGCCTCATATCGCCGCCGCCGCACCACGACATCTACTCCATCGAGGACCTGGCCCAGCTCATCTACGACCTCAAGTGCGCCAACGACCAGGCGCGCATCCACGTGAAGCTGGTCAGCGAGCAGGGGGTCGGCACCATCGCGGCGGGCGTCGCCAAGGCCCACGCCGACGTGATCCTCATCTCGGGCCACGACGGGGGCACGGGAGCGGCGCCGCTCTCGTCGCTCAAGCACGCCGGCACGCCCTGGGAGATAGGGCTGGCCGAGACCCACCAGACCCTGGCGGCCAACGGGCTGCGCAGCCGCGTCGTCGTGCAGGTCGACGGCCAGCTCAAGACCGGTCGCGACGTCATCGTCGCGGCGCTGCTCGGGGCCGAGGAGTACGGATTCGCCACCGCGCCGCTCGTCGTCTCGGGCTGCGTGATGATGCGCGTGTGCCACCTCGACACCTGCCCGGTGGGCATCGCCACGCAGAACCCGGTGCTGCGCGAGCGCTTCACCGGCCAGCCGGAGTTCGTCGAGAACTTCTTCGAGTTCATCGCCCAGGAGGTCCGTGAGTACCTGGCCGCCTTCGGCGCGCGCACGCTGGACGAGATCATCGGCGACACGACTCGCATCGTCGTCGAGGGCCCCGTCGACGCAGACAACGACCTCGACCTGAGCGCCCTGCTCCAGACGGTGCACCCCGACCAGCGCCGCCAGAGCGTGAAGCAGGACCACGGCTTGGACGGCGCCCTCGACTGGACGTTCCTCGACGCCGCCGTGTCGGCCGCCAACAAAGGTACGCCGCTGGTGCTGCGCAGCAAGATCCGGAACGTGCACCGAACCGTGGGCACCCTCACGGGCAGCGCCATCACCCGCGCCCTGGGCTCGCGGATCCTGAGCGACGACCACGTGCAGGTCTTCCTCGAGGGCTCCTCGGGCCAGAGCCTGGGGGCCTTCACGCCCGCGGGCCTCACCCTTCGCCTGACCGGCGACGCCAACGACTACGCCGGCAAGGGGCTGTCGGGCGGGCGCATCATCATCCGGCCCTTCGAGCAGTCGACCTTCGCCAGCGACGAGAACATCATCGCGGGCAACGTGATCGGCTACGGCGCCACCGGCGGCGAGATCTTCATCAGCGGCGTGGTGGGCGAACGCTGCGCCGTGCGCAACTCGGGCGCGACCATCGTCGTCGAGGGAACGGGCGACCACGCCTGCGAGTACATGACGGGCGGCGTGGTGGTGATCCTGGGCGACGTGGGCCGAAACCTGGCGGCGGGCATGTCGGGCGGCACGCTGTACCTCTACGACCCCGACCAGAAGATCTACGACCACCTGAGCGCGGGCGTCTACGAGATCGACCCGCTCGAGTACGAGGACGACGAGCGGCTGTTCTCCCTGATCACGAGGTTCCACGAGGAGACGGGCTCGAAGAAGGCCTGGGCCATGCTGCAGAGCTGGCGCGAGGCCCGGATGGTCTTCGTGCGCGTGGAGACCTCGGAGTACCAGCGCATGCGTGACGAGCTGCGCAATGGCTAAGCCCACCGGCTTCCTCGAGTTCGATCGCCAGGGCCCGAGCTACCGACCGGTGCCGGTGCGCCTGCGCGACTGGCGCGAGGTCTACGAGCCCCAGGAGGACGAGGCCATCGAGCGTCAGGCGGCGCGCTGCATGGACTGCGGGATCCCGTTCTGCATGCAGGGCTGTCCGCTGGGCAACCACATCCCGGACTTCAACGACCGCGTGTACCACGCGCATTGGCGCGACGCCGCGGCCCAGCTCTTCAGCACCAACAACTTCCCGGAGTTCACGGGAAGGTTGTGCCCCGCACCGTGCGAGTCGGCCTGCGTGCTGGGCATCGCCAGCGATCCGGTGACCATCGAGCGCCTCGAGTACGAGGTGGCCGAGCACGCCTTCGCCAACGGTTTCGACGTGGCGAGCGTCACCGAGGTGCCCACGGGCAAGCACGTGGTGGTGGTGGGCTCCGGACCGGCGGGCCTGGCCGCAGCGGCCCAGTTGCGCAGCGCCGGCCACGAGGTGGCGGTCTACGAACGCAGCGACGCCATCGGCGGGCTCCTGCGCTACGGCATACCCGAGTTCAAGCTCGAGAAGGCCGTCCTGGAACGTCGCCTGGCCGTGATGGGCGAGTCGGGCGTCACCTTTCATCCGGGCGTCACGGTGGGGGAGGACGCCACGCCGCTGTCGGACCTGCAGCGCAACTTCGACGCGGTGCTGCTGGCCATCGGCTCGACGATCCCGCGGCTCATCGCGGTGCCCGGGGGCCAGTTGGAGGGCATCTATCCCGCGATGACCTATCTCGAGGCGTCCAACCGGGCGGTGGCCGCCGACGAGACGCCCGCCATCGACGCCCGGGGCAAGTCGGTGATCATCCTGGGCGGCGGCGACACCGGCGCGGACTGCCTGGGCACGCTGCACCGCCAGGGAGCGGCCAACGTGGTGCAGATCGAGATCCTCGACGAGCCGCCGTTGACGCGCCCCGAGAGCGAGCCCTGGCCCACCATGGCGCGACTGCTCAAGACGACCTCGGCCCACCAGGAGGGCGGTGATCGGCTCTTCTCGACCGAGACGCTCGCGTTCCACGGCGACCGGCGTCTCCAGGAGATCGAGCTGCGCGACAACGCGAGCAGGGAGCTGGTGCGCCTGCCCGTCGACCTGGTGCTGATCGCGGCCGGTTTCGTGGGACCCGAGCTCGAGACGCTGGGACTCAACGCTCCACCCTTTCTCACCCCCCGCAACACGCTCTCGGTCGGCTCGGACTGGCGCCTCGGGGCCGTCGAAGGGCCGTCGCCGGTCTTCGCCTGCGGTGACGCCGTGCGGGGCCAGAGCCTTATCGTCTGGGCCATCGCCGAAGGGCGCAGCGCCGCGAGCGCCATCGACGCCCACCTCAAGGGCGGGCCCTCGCGCCTGCCCGCCCCGGTGGGACCCTACGAGATTTCCTGGTAGCCGCCCCCTGGCGCCCCTAGTTTTGTAGCATCGACGCAAAGGCGTCTCCGGGGGGAACTATGCAAAGCACGATGCAGGATGCACCACTGTTGATCAGTGGCATAATTCGACACGGCGAGTCCATCTACGCGAACAAGAAGATCTTCACCGTCACGCCCGAGGGCGTGCAGGAGGCGACCTTCAAGGAGGTCGCCCAGCGCGCCGAGCGCCTGGCGGCGGCGCTGACCAGGCTGGGCGTCAAGGGCGACGACCGAGTGGGGACGTTCATGTGGAACAACCAGACCCACGTCGAGGCCTACATCGCCGTGCCCTGCATGGGCGCGGTGCTGCACACCCTCAATATCCGACTCTTCCCCGAGCAGCTGGCCTTCATCATCAACCACGCCCAGGACAAGGTCATCATCGTGGACGACTCCCTGGTGCCCCTGCTGGCCAAGGTCCGCGACCAGATCCCGACGGTCGAGCACATCATCGTCAACGGGCCCGACACCAGCGGGCTGCTCGGCGAGACGATCGACTACGAGGAGTTCATCCAGGCTGAGGAGCCGGGCTTCACCTGGCCCGAGCTCGACGAGCGTTCCGCGGCCATAATCTGCTACACCTCGGGCACCACGGGCGATCCCAAGGGCGTGGTCTACTCGCATCGTTCCACCTGGCTGCACTCGATGGCCTCGACCACGGCCAACTCCATCGGCTTCAGCGAGCGCGACCGGGTGCTGCTCATCGTGCCCATGTTCCACGTCAACGCCTGGGGGGCGGTCTACACGGCGTTCTTCTGCGGGGCGGAGTTGATCATGCCCCAGATGTTCCTCCAGGGCGAGCCCATCATCAAGATGATCGCCGAGTTGCGTCCTACCTTCTCCCTCGGGGTGCCCACCATCTGGAACGACGTGCTGCGGGCCGCCGAGGGCAATCCGGACCTCGATTTCTCCAGTCTGCGGGGCCTGCTGGCCGGGGGTTCGGCGGTGCCCCGCGTGATGATCGAAGCCTTTCGCGACAAGTACGGGCTCGAGCTCATCCAGGGCTGGGGCATGACCGAGACCAGCCCGCTGGCCGCGGTGGCGATCCCTCCGTCCGGCACGCCGGCGGACCAGGAAATCGACTATCGCGTGAAGGCCGGACGGGTGGTGTGCGGCGTGGAGATCCGCCTCGCCGACGATGAGGGCAACATCCTGGCGCGCGACGGCCAGACCGTCGGCGAGTACGAGATCCGCGGACCGTGGATCACCGGCTCCTATTTCCTGGTCGACGCCCCCGAGAAGTTCCATGACGGCTGGCTGCGCACCGGGGACATCGGCACGCTCGACGAGGAGGGGTTCCTGGTGATCAGCGACCGCACCAAGGACGTCATCAAGTCGGGCGGGGAGTGGATCAGTTCGGTGGCTATTGAAGTGACGATGATGGCCCACCCGGCCGTCTTCGAGGCGGCCGTGGTGGCGGTGCCCGACGAGAAGTGGCAGGAGCGGCCGCTGTGCTGCGTGGTGCTGCGCCCCGGCGCCAGCGCCACGCCTGAGGAGCTCCGCGATTTCCTGGCCCAACGTGTGGCCCGTTGGTGGGTGCCCGAGAACTGGACCTTCGTCGAGGCGATCCCCAAGACCAGCGTCGGCAAGTTCGACAAGAAGGTCCTGCGCTCCCAGTTCCACGACGGCACGCTGGACGTCACCGTGCTGCACTGATGGAACCGCTGGACGGATTCGCGGACGAGATCGCCAGCCTGGAGAACCGGATATCGGACGTCATCTTCGACGCGCTGCGCGAGCAGGTGCGCTCGGGCGGCTCGGATGAGGCGAAGGAGCTCGAGCGGCGCCTCTCCAAGGTCCGCCGCAGCCTGCAGAAGGCCGAGATGCTGCTGCGCGGGACGAGCGAGGACTAGTCGCCTAACTCGCCCAGGTCGTTGAGGGCGTCGATGATCAGGCGCAGGTTCGCGTAGTTGCGCTGCTCGAAGTTGAAGGCGACGCGCGAGTCGCTCGCCGTGAAGCCCTCGCCCCGCGCGAAGAGCGGCACGATCGCGGCCAGCTGGGCCAGCTGGGTCGCGTCGGGCAGGCTTCGCACCAACACCGAGGCGCGACCGTGCTCGATCGTGGTACTGACGTAGTTCGAATAGAAGCGCTCGATCTCCGTGACCGCGTCCTCCACGGTGTCGCAGAGGTGCACCAGGCACATGTCGGGCGCCCCGATGTAGTCACCGCCGATCACCTCGTCGTTGATGAAGTCCAGCCATCGCCTCCAGAACGAGCCGCCCGGTCGGTCCACCAGCACCACCGGTGCCGGGTCGGTCTTGCCGGTGTGCAGGAGCGTGAGGATCTCGAAGGCCTCGTCGAGCGTGCCCAGCCCGCCCGGGAAGGCCACGAACGCGTGCGACTGGCGGGTCATGGCCACCTTGCGGGTGAAGAAGTACTTCATGGACACCAGGTTGTTCTGCACGTCGATGAAGGAGTTGGCACCCTGTTCGAAGGGCAGTTCGATGTTGACGCCCAGGGTGTTCTCGCGCCCCGCGCCCTGCGAGGAGGCCTCCATGATGCCCCCACCGGCGCCCGTGATGGTCATCCAGCCCCGTTGGGTCATCGCCGCACTCAGTTCGCGGGCCATGGAGTACAGCGGATTAACCGGCTTCGTGCGGGCCGACCCGAAGACCGTCACCTTGGGCCGCGCACGCCACGGGGCGAAGAGCGTCGAGGCGTCGAGCAGCTCGTCGAGCGCGCTCAGCGCCACCGTGAGGTCCACGGCGTTGGGCCCGAAGCCCCCTCGTTCGACCACCTTCTCGAGCAGCTCGCGCAGGGCCGCCGCCTTCTCAGGCGACTGGGCCGAACCGGACTCCACGTCGCTCAACAGCTCCTTGATGAGATCGGCGACGCTCACAGGGTTTGGTAGAGCGTGCTGCGCTGGTACAGCGGTCGATGAAGCGGGGCGACCAGGTCGCGCAGCATCTCGACGTCCATGGCCTGGCCGTGCGTGGCGCCGGCGGCGCGCGAGATGTTCTCATCCATCAGGGTGCCGCCGAGGTCGTTGGCGCCGGCCTGGAGGATGCGCCGCGAGCCGGCCACCCCCATCTTGACCCAGCTGACTTGGATGTTGTCGATGAGCGTGGCGTAGTGCAGGCGGGCGACCGCGTGCATCAAGGTCGCCTCGCGAAAGGTCGGACCACGACGCGATCGTCCCTTCAAGAAAATGGGCGTCGCCATGTGCACGAAAGGCAGTGGCACGAACTCCGTGAAGCCGCCCGTCTGCTTCTGCAGATCGCGGGTGCGCAAGAGATGGGTGGCCCAACTCTCGACCCCCTCCACCGCGCCGAACATGATCGTGATATTCGAGCGCAACCCGACGCTGTGCGCGACCCGGTGGACTTCGAGCCACTGGTCCGAGTTGATCTTGTCGGGACACAACACGGCGCGAACGTCGTCGTCGAGGATCTCGGCCGCCGTGCCGGGCAGGGTCTTGAGCCCCGCGTCCTTCAGTCGCGTCAGGTACGTCGCGAGGTCCTGCTCGGAGCGACGCGCGCCCTCGAACACCTCGAGCGCGCTGAAGGCGTGGATGTGGATGTTGGGCGAGCCGGCGCGCACCGCCGCGATCACGTCGATGTAGTAGTCGCCGTCGAAATTGGGGTGGATGCCGCCCTGCATGCACACCTCGGTCGCCCCGCGCTGCTCGGCCTCGCGCACCCGTTCGCTGATCTCTTCTAACGTGAGGAGGTAGGGATCGCCCCGCAGGTTGAGCGACAAGGGACCCTTGGAGAACGCGCAGAACCGGCACTTGAAGGTGCACACGTTGGTGTAGTTGATGTTGCGGTTGATCACGAAGCTCACCGGGTCGCCCACCAAATCCTGGCGCACTCCGTCCGCGAGGTCGGCAACGGCGTTGGCATCGGCGCCTCGAGCCCGGAAGAGGGTCACCAGCTCCGCGTGGTCGAATTCGTAACCCGGGGTGTAGTGGGCCAACAGGGTGCTCACGTCGCCGGTGGTGGAGCGCGACGTGGATCGCGGCGGCGGGGTGACGTCGGTGCCCGAGTACCACCCGTCATTGCGGGCCAGGAAGGTCGAGTCCGCGTGGGCGAGCACCGCCGGTCGCACCTTCTCATCCAGGAAGCCGGGCCGGCTGATGAACTCGGGATAGACGGTGAGGCGAGGCGCCAATACGAAACCCCGCGTGTCGCATTCGTCGCCGAGCACGTCCAGCGCCGGCCAGGCCCGCTCGGGGTTCACGTGATCGGCCGTGACCGGCGAGATACCCCCGAAGTCATCGATGCCGAAGTCGAGCAACCGCGTCGGATCGTCGCTCAGGTTGGGCGGCGCTTGGAGGTGGATCGCGTCGGGCAGCACGAGACGCGCGACCGCGATCGTCCAGTGGAACTCCTCATCACTGGCCGCCGGCTCGTGGGCCATGGCGGTGCGGGGCTTGGGCAGGAAGTTCTGGATGATGACCTCCTGCACGTGGCCGAACTCCTCGTGCGAGAGTCGGATGGCGTCGAGCGTTCGCAGCCGCTCGTCGCGACTCTCGCCGATGCCCACGAGCAGTCCCGTGGTGAAGGGTAGGCGCAGCTCGCCGGCGAAGCGCAGCGTGTCGAGGCGTCGGCCCGGTTCCTTGTCGGGGGCCAGACGATGGGCGGGCAGGTCCGCGAGCGACTCGAGCATCATGCCCTGGGACGCGCTCGCGCCACGCAGCTGTTCGAGTTCATGGTGATAGAGAGCTCCCGCGTTGGCGTGGGGGAGCAGCCCCGTCGATTCGAGCACCATCTGCGCGGCGCTGGCGACGTAGTCGACCGTCGACTGGTAGCCCCGCGCCGCCAACCAGCGCGCGGCTTCGTCGTAGCGCAGCTCGGGTCGCTCGCCGAGGGTGAAGAGCGCTTCCGTGCAGCCGGCCCGCCTTCCCGCTTGTGCGACCGCCATGACCTCGTCGAGGCCCATGTACGCGCCTTCTACGTGCGCGGGAGCTTGAGCGAACGTGCAGTAGCCGCATCGATCGCGGCACAACTTGGTCAGAGGGATGAAGACCTTGGGTGAATATGTCACCACGAAGCCGTGCGCCGCTCGAGCCTTCGTGTACGCGGCCCCGGCCAGCTCCGCCAAGGGCATGGTGGAGAACTCCAACACTTCTCTCGATAACTCACGGGTCGTCATCCCAGCATCCTAGGTCTGGCCACGATAAAAATAAGCGGCCCCGGCGTTGCGTCTGCGACGCGAGCAAGGGTGTCGCGTACCAATCATCTCCCTCGTCGTTGGGACCGCGCTGCAACGTCACGTCGACCGGTCTTGGCCGACAGCGTGGTCACGGAGCGGCCGCGAGGACCCTTTCCACGTGCGCGACCACCGTCGCGGGCTTGATGTTGAAGTAGTCGAAGACGTAGTCGCCGGGCGCGGACATCCCGAAGGAATCTATGCCGATGGCCTCGTCGACGTACTTGGTCCAGCCGAGGGTCGCCCCGGCTTCGAGCGACACCGAGGGCAGGTGACGGGCGAGCACCTGGGTGCGGTATTCGAGCGGCTGCTCCTCGAAGCAGGTCCAGCACGGCATCGCGACCACGCGCGTCGCCACACCGCGCGTCGCCAGTTCGTCGTGGGCTTCTAAGCACACGCCCACCTCCGAACCGGTCGCCACCAGCGTGAAGCGTGCGCCGTCATCGTCGCGCACGACGTAACCTCCCCGCGACGCACCCGCTTGCGACGCCAGTGCGTCGTCTCCGCCCAAAACCGCCATGTCCTGGCGCGAGAGGATGAGCGCGGTGGGCGGGGGCTGCTTGGCGCTCAGGTAGGCCTCGACCAGGTCCAGGGTCTCGTTGGCGTCCGACGGCCTCACCACGTGCAACTTGGGCATCGCGCGCAGCGCCATCAGGTGCTCGACCGGCTGGTGGGTCGGCCCGTCCTGTCCCACGCCCACTGAGTCGTGGGTGAAGACGAAGAGCACGCTGGCGTCGCTGAGAGCGGCCAGGCGAATCGCTGGGCGTTCGTAGTCGCTGAAGACAAAGAACGTGGAGCCGATCGGCCGAATGCCCCCGTGATGGGCCTGACCGACCATGTTGGCCCCCATACCGTGCTCGCGAATGCCGTAGTGGATCTGACGTCCCGAAGGGTTGTTGGCGCCCTGCGCGGAGGAGAACTTCAGCACGACCCCGGTGTTGTCGGTGAGGTCGGCCGATCCGGCGGTGATGCCCGGCGTCTGAGGGGCGAGCACGTCCATGGCGCGTTGCATGGCCCGTCGGGTAGCGACCTTCGTACTGGCGTCGTAGCGCTCCGGTCGTTCGCTCACGTGGGCCGCTCCGTTGCTGTCGAGCTGGTCGAGCAACGCGGCGCCCTTGGCCCCGGACGCGGCGACCCGCGCCTCCCAGGCCGCGCGTTGGGCGCGCTGGTCGGAAAGGGCGTCGACCATCGAAGGAGGCAGCTCGGGGTCGAATGTGAACGGCTCCAAGGGCACGCCGAGGATAGCCTTCGCCTCGGCGATGACCGGTGCCGTGAATGGCGTGCCGTGAGCCTCCTTGGTGTCCATCATCTCGGGCGAGGGAAAGCCGATATGCGAGCGCACGACGATCAGCGTTGGACGCCTCGTCTCCTCGATGGCCGCGCGGGTCGCCGCCTCGAGGGCATCGAGGTCGTTGGCCTTTTCGCCCACGTTGATGACGTGCCATCCGTAGGCGGCGAATCGCGCCTCGGGGTCGTCGTGCAGGGCCAGCTCGGTGGGCCCGTCGATGGTGATGTGATTGTTGTCGTAGAACACGGTCAAGCGGTCCAGCCCGAGGAAGCCGGCCAGCGACGCCGCCTCGTGGCTGATGCCCTCCTCCAGGCAGCCGTCGCTCGCGAACACCCACGTGCGGTGATTGACCAGGTCCTCGCCGTAGTCGCTGCGCAAGATTCGTTCGGCGATGGTCATGCCGACGCCGTTGGCCACCCCTTGGCCGAGCGGTCCGGTGGTGACCTCGACCGTCGGGGTCAGCCCCCATTCCGGGTGGCCCGGCGTGCGCGAGTGCGGTTCGCGGAAGGCGCGCAGGTCTTCGGGCGAGACGTCGTAGCCGAAGACGTGGGCCAAACCGTACTGCAGGATCGACGCGTGCCCGCAACTGAGGATGAAGCGGTCGCGGTCGCTCCAGAGAGGATCGGTGGGGTCGTGACGCAGCACGCGCGACCAGAGCATGACGCCGAGCGGCGCCAGTGCCATGGCGGTGCCACTGTGGCCGGAGTTGGCCGCCGCGGGAGCGTCCATGGCCACCGCGGAGATCTCGCGGATGGCTCGCCCTTCAAGTTCACTGGCCCCTGGAAACATGTCGTCGCTCACGCTTCCAAGGGTAGTAAATCTCCTTCGGTCTTCCGGAACGTGACGGGTAGCCTTCAGGCGTGGCCCTGCAGATTCCGCCCAATTGCGACCTGACGCTCGGCATGGTGTGCGTCGACAAGTCCTCGCCCGGCACGAGCGTGTGGACCATGCGCGCCGACGAGCGCTTTCTCAACCCCGCGGGCATCGTCCAGGGCGGCTTCCTGGCGGCCATGCTCGACTCGGCCATGGGCGCCTCGGCGATCACAGGAGTGGGGGAGCGCCGGGTGAACGTCGCCAACACCGAGATGAAGGTCAGCTTCCTGCGGCCCGTCGCGCCCGGTTCGGTGCTGACCTGTACGGCCCGGGTGCTCAAGTCCGGCAAGGTGATCAGCTTCGTAGAGGCGCGCATCATCGACGATCAGGACCGGCTCGTGGCCACCGCCAGTTCGTCGTACCTTCTCAAAGATCGACCTGATTAGGATTACGGCGTGAGTTACTCGTCGTGGCGCAATTTTCTCAAGGGAGCCACCCTTCAGCGCGACCTCAAGGAGATCCGCGACCTGGTGGTGCGCTACATCAAGGAAGAGACCGTGCAGCCGCTCAAGGAGTTGGGCCGCTTCGTGGCCTTCGGCGCGCTCGGCAGCCTCTTCGTCGGCTTCGGCTCGACACTCCTACTGATCGGGGCGTTGCGCTTCCTCCAAGAGCAGTTCAAGGTGCTCGACGGCTCGCTCTCGTGGCTTCCCTACCTGATCGTCGCGGTGCTGGCGCTGATCGTCGTTGGTCTCACGTTGTGGAGGATCGTGAGTGGCGGCGCGAAACGACGCCTCAAGGTCACCAAGTGATCGAGCGTTCGGCCACCCGACACGAGTTGGAGGCCTCGATTCGAGCGCTGCTCCCCGACGACCTGAGCCTGCGGGGAGCCGAAGCGACGCAAACACCCACCGTGGCGGCCGTGGGCCTCGGCGGCATCATGACGGGTTACTTCTGGGGTCGGCTGCGCAGCCATCGGATCCACAAGAGGCGCAGGAAGTAATGCTCAAGCGGGTCTTCGGCTTCGCCCTGCTCACCTCGTTGGGTCGAGCCTGGGCCCAGAAGTCACCGAAGTGGCTGAGCGTGGCCGGTGCCCTGGTGCTCTTTCGAGTGATCGACAAGCGGGCCGCCAAGTCCGGTCGACGGGTCGCCAAGAGCAAGTCCGCGTGAGCGCTGCGCAGTTGCGCGTCGGCGAGCGCGTCATGTTGATCGACGCCAAGGAACGCCACTACCTCATCACGCTGCGAGAAGGGGCCGCCTTCCACACCCATTCGGGCATCATCCAGCACGACGATCTCATCGGGGCCGTGGAGGGCTCGCTCGTCCGGGGCAGCACCGAACGAAGTTTCCTCGTGCTGCGCCCGACGTTGTCCGACGTGGTGCTCAAGATGCCGCGAGGGGCTCAGGTCATCTATCCCAAGGACCTCGGTGCGATCCTCCTGCAGGCCGACATCGGACCCGGCATGCGGGTGCTGGAGGCGGGCATTGGCTCGGGCGCTCTCTCGATGACCCTGCTGCGCGCGGGGGCGCTGATCACGGGCTACGAAATACGCGAGGACTTCGCCCAGCAGGCGATCAAGAACGTCCACGATTTCCTCGGCCCCGACGTGGCCTACGACATACACATCCGCGACGTCACGCTGGGCATCGACGAAGTGGATCTAGATCGCGTCATTCTCGACATGCCCGAGCCCTGGGACGTGGTCAAGCACGCCGAGGGCGCGCTGCGACCCGGGGGGATTTTGCTGTCGTACTTACCGACCATCAACCAGACGCAGTTACTGCGCGAGACGCTGCGCCAGCACTCCTTCGGCATGGAGGAGACCGTGGAGGTGCTTCGACGGACCTGGCACATCGACGGACGCTCCGTGCGGCCCGACCACCGCATGGTCGCCCACACCGGTTTCCTGACGTCCGCTCGCCGCCTGGTCAAGCGCAGCGAAGGGGCTGACTAGTCCTTTTCGATGAAGATGCACTCGCCGGGGCACTCTTCCGAGGCCTCCACGACGGCGTCTTCCATGCCGGCGGGCACCAGGGCCAGACCCTCCGCACCGCCCGGGGAACTGAGCACGTCATCGCCTTGTTTCACGTAGGCCAGTCCGTCGTCGAGCAGGGTGAAGACCGAAGGGCAGATCTCCTCGCATAGCCCGTCGCCGGTGCAGAGGTCCTGGTCAATCCAAACCTTCATGTGTTCGCCTCCGTGGCCTCTCTAGTCTTTCAACTTTAGCGGGTAGGTCCCCAATACAGTGACGCTCCATGGGCGTCCGCCTCCTGTAGGTTGGCGCTATGGAGCGTTCCGAGCAATTCCCGCCACCCGAGGGCGCGGACCACGACGACCAGATCGTCGTCAGCTCACCTCGCGATCACATCCTCGGCGACCTCGAGCAGGCCAACCACCGCATCGAGATGCTCGAGGAGCAACTGCTCGAAGCCCGCGGCCAGGTGGCCCAGACCCGCTCGAACAACGAGAAACTGACCATCACGATCCAGCAGACCCGGGACCAGATCTCCGCGCTGCGCGACGAGGTGGAGAAGCTCACCCAGCCGCCCGCCCTCTACGGCACCTTCATCGACTTCAACGACGACGGCACCGTCGACATCTTCGCCTCGGGCCGCAAGATGCGCGTGGCCCTTCACCCCGGCCTGGACCCCGGCCAGATCGAGCGGGGCAATGAGGTGGTGCTCAACGAATCCTTCAGCGTCATCGGCGTGCGGGACTCCGACGGCCAGGGCGAGGTCGTCACCGTCAAGGAGGTGCTCGACGAACGCCGCGTCCTCGTCTACGGGCGCGCCGACGAGGAGCGGGTGGTCGAGCTCGCCGATTCACTTCGCGGGGTGAAACTGCGCAGCGGTGACGCCCTGCTGCTCGACCTGCGCTCCAATCTGCTCACCGAGAAGCTCGTGCGCCAAGAGGCCGAGGAGCTGATCTTGGAAGAGGTGCCCGACATCACCTACGCCGACGTCGGGGGGCTCGACGCCCAGATCGAATCGATTACCGACGCCGTCGAGCTTCCGTACCTGCACCGAGCCCTGTTCCTGGACTACGAGCTTCCCGCGCCCAAGGGCATCCTGCTCTACGGCCCGCCGGGCTGCGGCAAGACGTTGATCGCCAAGGCCGTCGCCAACTCGCTCTCCCAGAAGGTCGCGGAGCTCTCGGGCAATCGCAACGTCCGTTCCTACTTCCTCAACATCAAGGGACCCGAGTTGCTCAACAAGTACGTGGGCGAGACCGAGCGCCAGATCCGCATCGTCTTTCAGCGAGCCCGGGAGAAGGCCGAGGAAGGAATGCCGGTCATCATCTTCTTCGACGAGATGGACTCGCTCTTTCGAACCCGCGGCACCGGCATCAGTTCGGACATGGAGTCCACGATCGTGCCCCAATTACTGGCCGAGATCGACGGCGTCGAATCCCTGCGCGACGTCATCGTCATCGGCGCGACCAACCGCGAGGACCTCATCGACCCGGCCATCCTGCGCCCCGGGCGTCTCGACGTGAAGATCAAGATCGAACGGCCGAACGCCGACGCGGCGGCACAGATCTTCCAGCGCTACCTGCACGCCGACCTGCCCATCGACGAACACCTGGTGAACGAGCTGGGCGGCGGCGACCGCGACAAGGCCATTCGCGTCATGATCGAAGAGACGGTGACGGCGATGTACCGGGTCGATGACGAGAACCGCTTCCTCGAGGTGACCTACCAGGGCGGCGACAAGGAGATCCTCTACTTCAAGGACTTCGCGTCGGGCGCCATGATCGAGAACATCGTGCGCCGAGCCAAGAAGTTGGCCGTGAAGCGAGAGATCGAGGACAAGGGACGCGGCCTGCGCGCCGAGGACCTCATCGAGTCCATCCGCCAGGAGTTCCGCGAGAACGAAGACCTTCCCAACACGACCAACCCCGACGACTGGGCGCGGATCTCGGGCAAGAAGGGCGAGCGCATCATCTTCATCCGCACGCTGATCAACCGCGAAGAGACCGACATCAAGGGCGGCCGCTCCATTCAACACGTCGGTACCGGGCAGTATCTCTAGCACCGTGGCCATTCCGAAAGTACTGGGCATCGAGACCGAGTACGGCATCGCCGGCGGACCGGACCTCGACCCCATCGTCTCGTCCAGCATCATCGTCAACGCCTACGCGCAGCACGGTCGCACCCGCATCAACTGGGACTTCGAGGGCGAGACGCCAGACCTCGACGCGCGCGGCCTCCCGGGGCTCTCCTCGTTCGCGCCCATCGTGGAAACGCATCTCGCCAACACCGTGCTCACCAACGGCGCGCGGCTCTACGTCGACCACGCCCACCCGGAGTTCTCGTCGCCCGAGTGCCGCACGCCGCTCGAGGCCACGCTCTACGACTGCGCCGGCGAGGAGGTGATGCGCCGCGCCCTGACGGCGGCCAACGAGACCCTCGAAACCCACCAGGCGATCACCCTCTACAAGAACAACTCCGACGGCAAGGGGAACTCCTACGGCTGCCACGAGAACTATCTGGTCGAGCGGTCCGTCGAGTTCTCCCACATCGTCCAGGCGATGGTCCCGCACTTCGTCTCACGCCAGATCGTCATCGGCGCCGGCAAGGTCGGCGGCGAAACCGAGCACGCGCTACAAAGAGGCGCCAGCTTCCAGCTCAGCCAACGCTCCGAGTTCTTTGAAGAGGTGGTGGGGCTCGAGACCACGCTCAAGCGGCCGATCATCAACACCCGCGACGAACCGCACAGCGACGCGGAGCGGTTTCGCCGCCTGCACATCATCATTGGCGACGCCAACATGAGCCAGGTCGCCACGTTGGTGAAACTTGGCGCCACCTCGTTGCTGCTGGCCGCGCTCGAGGACATGGGCGCCGACGCGTTTCCCAGCGCTCCGCGTAATCCCGTGCAGGCCGTGCGGGCGTTCTCCCTCGACCCCACGCTCGAGGCCACGACGCAGTGCGACGACGACAAGAACCGCTCCGCGTGGGACTTCCAGGACGAGCTGTGGCAACTGGCGAACACCTACGCCCAACGAGACGGTGCGCCGGCGGTGGCACCGCCGCACGAGGTGCAGCAGATCCTCACCCACTGGCGCGAGATGCTCGACGGCGTCAGGGACGATCGCAACGGCGTGGCCGATCGCGTCGACTGGGTGGCCAAGCAGCGTGTCGTGAACGGCTACCAGGAGCGCTACGACCTGGCCGCGGGCGACGCGAGGCTCAGGGTGATCGACTTGCAGTACCACGACCTGCGGGTGGAGCGTTCCCTCTCCCAGCGCGTGGGATTGCGGTCGCTCTTCGACCTCGAGGCGGTTCGTGAAGCCGTTCACGACCCTCCCACGTCGACCCGGGCCTACTTCCGGGGCCAGTGCGTGGCGCGCTTTCCGGAGCAGATTGTGGCCGCCAACTGGGATTGCGTGGTCTTCGACCTGGGAAGCGGGCCGCTGCAGCGGGTGCCCATGATGGATCCCCTTCGCGGGACCGCGGCGTTGACCTCACATCTACTCGAATCGTCCCTTACCGCGAATGACCTGCTGAATGCACTAGACAGGTAGAACAGAAACTATGACAGAACAAGAACGCATCCAAAAGCAACGCACGGAGCGCGCCAGCCAAGAGGCGAGCGACGTGTCAGTCGACGCCACGAAGGGCGATCAGTTAAAGGCCGACCTCGACGACTTGCTCGACGAGATCGACGAAGTACTCGAGGAGAACGCCGAGGAGTTCGTACGTAACTACGTGCAAAAAGGGGGGGAGTAGCAGTGGGCTTGCCGCTCTTCAACGCCCAGAGCGACCCGGGACCGTCCTTCTTCCATTACGCGCAGTCGGCCGGGCTGGCCCCGCCGTCACGCCAGAGCGACGCGGAGTCGCGCCACGCCACCACCGTGGTGGCCGTGCGCTACGTGGGCGGCGTCGTGATGGTCGCCGACCGCCAAGCCACCGGGAACTACATCGCCTCACGGGACATCCGCAAGATCGAACCGGCCGACTCCTACACCGCGCTGGCGATTTCGGGAACCGCGGCGCGGGGCATCGAATTCATCCGCATGGCGCAGCTGTCGTTCGAGCACTACGAGAAGATGACCGACTCGGCCTTAAGCCTCGAGGGCAAGGCCAACTATCTTTCGCCGATCATCCAGCGCAACAACCTCTCCTCACCCCTCGTCGTGATACCCCTGCTGGCCGGCTGGGACCTGAGCCACCACGTGGGACGGATTTTCGAATACGACGGCGCCGGCGGGTGCTACGAGCGCATGGACTTCGCCACCATCGGCTCGGGATCGCCGTTCGCCGAGAGCACCCTTCGTCTCGGTTTTCGCAGCGACCTGGATTTAGAGGGCGCCCTCGACCTCGGCGCACTGGCCCTGTACGAGGCCGGTGACAACGATCCGAGCACCGCGGGACCGGACTTCGTGCGCAGTCTCTTCCCCATGATGGTCAACATCAACGACCAGGGCTTCCAAGAACTGTCCGGTGACGCGGTGGCCGGCCGCTTCCAGGTCATCAATGATCGACGCACGCAGTCAGGCGGCGTCGCCGGAGGCACGCTGCGATGAGCATGCCGTTCTACGTCTCGCCGGAACAGCTGATCAAGGACCGGGCCGAGTTCGCCCAGAAGGGCATCGCGCGGGGCCGCTCGATCATCGCCGCCATCTTCGACCAGGGCGTGGTGATGGTGGCCGAGAACCCGTCGGCCTCGCTGTACAAGATCTCCGAGGTCTACGACCGGATTGCCTTCGCCGGTGTGGGGAAATACAACGAGTTCGACCGCCTGCGCGAGGCCGGGATTCGCTGGGCCGACGGCACCGGTTTCACCTACTCTCGCGACGACGTCGACGCGCGGGCCCTGGCCAACTACTACGGCCAGCACCTCGGCGACATGTTCACCGAAGGCCAGAAGCCCCTCGAAGTGGAGATTCTCATCGCCCAGTTGGGCAACAAACTGCATCCCACCAAGCTCTATCGGATCGCCTACGAGGGCACCATCACCGACGAGCCGCGATTCGTGGTCCTGGGCGGCGACGCCGAGACCATCAAGGATCGTTTCGCCGCGCTCGACGACTCGATCCAGTCGCTGACCTTCACCTTGAAGAGCGCGGTCTCGGCCTTGGCGGGTCCCGACCGCACGCTGCCCGTGGACGACCTCGAGGTGGGAGTGCTCGAGGACCGCGGCACCCGTCGGACCTTCTCGCGGCTCAGCGACGCGCACGTCAGCGAGCTCCTGAGCTGAGCGATCAGCGAGGGCCGGCCATGCTGCGACGAATCTACGGCATTGAGACCGAATACGGAATCACCTTTTCGCTGAGGGGACAGCGCCGACTGAGCCCGGACGAGGTGTCGCGCTTCCTCTTCCGCAAGGTCGTGGCCTGGGGTCGCTCGAGCAACGTCTTCCTCGAAAACGGCAGCCGACTCTATCTCGACGTGGGCAGTCACCCCGAGTACGCCACGGCCGAGTGCGACTCGTTGAGCGACGTGGTGGCCCAGGACAAAGCCGGGGAGGCGATCCTGCGAGAGTTGGTCGACTACGCCCAGGGCCAGTTGTCCGATGAGGGCATCCGCGGCGAGATCTATCTGTTCAAGAACAACACCGACTCCTCCGGTAACTCCTACGGCTGCCACGAGAACTACTGCATCGACCGCATCGAGGACCTGACGCGGTTGGAGCAGGTCTTCATCCCGCACTTGATCAGCCGACAGATATTCACCGGCGCCGGCAAGGTGGTCACCAACGCCAAGGGCACGGCCTATTCGATGAGCCAGCGGGCCGAGCACATCTGGGAGGCCATCTCCTCGGCGACCACGCGCAGCCGGCCGATCATCAACACGCGCGACGAACCCCACGCCGATCCCGAGAAATACCGTCGCCTGCACGTCATCGTCGGCGACTCCAACATGAGCGAATTCGCCACCTACCTCAAGATCGGCACGGCCGCGGTGGTGCTCGCCATGATCGAGGACAAGACCACCGTGCTACGCGACTACAACATGGCCTCGCCGATCAACGCGTTGCGCGACATCTCCTACGACCTGTGGAGCAAGGAGCCCGTCAAACTTCTGAGCGGGCGCGACATGACGGCGCTGGAGATTCAAGAGGACCTCTGCGAGCGGGCTGAACTGTTCCTGCAGCAGCACGACCTGCCATTCGACCAGCGTCACGCCGTGAAGCTGTGGCGCGAGGTAATCGAGCAGTACCGTAGCGATCCGATGGGCCTCGCAGACCGCGTCGATTGGATCGCCAAGTTGCAGATCATCGAGCGCGAGCGCGAACGCACCGGGGTCGAACTCAACGATCCCAAGATCGCCCTCATCGACCTGCTCTACCACGACACCAATTACGAGCGGGGGCTCTACTACCGCCGCCAGTCGCGGGGCCACTTCCAACGAATGGTCAGCGACGAGGAGATCGCGCACGCGTCCAAGGCCCCGCCGTCGACCACCCGGGCGCACATGCGCGGCACCTTCATCAAGGCGGCCAAGGAATGGCGCAGGGACTACACGGTCGACTGGGTACACCTCAAGTTGAACGACGAAATGCAGCGCACGGTGCTCTTAAAGGACCCCTTCAAGAGCAACGACGAGCGATTTCAGAAGCTTCTGGCCTCGCTCGAGCGCCATGTCCGCCACGACTAACCTTGCTAGGTGACTGATGTGCCACCCGTCGAGACCCTAGAGGGCTCGGCGCCCGATCGCGACGAGCCCGAGGCTCCCACGTCGACCCCTCGCCCGAAGGCCTCCAACCGCAAGGTCCTCATCGAGTGGGCGGTCATCATCGTCATCGCCGTCGTGGCCTCGCTGCTGGTGCGCACCTACGTCTTCCAGACGTACTTCATCCCCTCGGCGTCGATGGAGCCGACGTTGCAGGTGGGCGACCGGATCATCGTGAACAAGCTCAGCGTCGACTTCGGCACGATCCACACCGGCGACATCGTCGTGTTCAAGGCGCCGCCCGCCGAGAACTGCGGGACGAAGGTGACGGATCTAGTGAAGCGCGTCATCGGCGTGCCCGGGGACCATCTCACCTCGAAGGGCAACACGATCTACATCAACGGCAAAGCGCTCGACGAGACCTGGTCCCACGTGGAACCTCTCGGCACCCCCATCGGCCACGTCACGGTTAAGGCCGGTCAGTACTTCGTGATGGGCGACAATCACCCAGACTCCTGCGATAGTCGATTCTGGGGTACCGTGCCGCGTTCGGACATCATCGGCAAGGTGTTTTTGCGAATCTGGCCCCTTTCCAGGATCGGCTTCCTCTAACCGTCGCTCGCGGTGCCGCCCCTACAATGGGGCCGTGTTCAGTTTGAGTCCAATCAAGATCATGTTGATTGTCGCCGTCGCGCTCCTGCTGCTGGGACCCGACAAATTGCCAGAAGTCGCCCACAAGATGGGCTCTAGTTGGCGCGCCCTCAAACGCCTCCAGGAGAAGGTAGAGGCCGAAGTCCGCGAAGCAATACCCGACCTGCCGAGCACCAGTGAGATTGTTCGCATCGCCCGCAGCCCCGTCAACATGCTCAACCAGCTGGCCGATCGCGCCGACGCCCGCGACGTTCAGGTGGCCAAGGACCCCGAGGAGTCGACCACAACAGACGCTGACGGCGTCGGGACCTCGAGCACCCCGGTGGTCGCGCCGCCGCCCGTCCCGCCCCCGGTCAAGCGCACCGACTACGCGCCGTCGCCGCCAGACCCCTCACTGAACTAGGGACCGGTGTCTAAGTTCCGCAGAGCCCAGACGGGCATGACCCTGGCCGAGCACCTCAAGGAGATCCGCCAGCGCTTCTTCGTCTGCGCGGGCACCATCCTCGTAGTCGGCGTGGCCTGCTGGTTCTTCTACCCCAACATCCTGGACTTCCTCAAGGAGCCCTACTGCCGCGCCGCGCCGCGGCACTGCACCTTCCTGATCACCAATCCGCTCGACACCCTCACCCTGCGCTTCAAAATCTCGGTGTACGGCGGTCTGTTCTTCTCCTCGCCGGTGATCTTCTGGCAGGTCTGGCGATTCATCACGCCCGGCATGAAGGCCTCGGAACGCAAGTACGCGGTTCCCTTCGTGTCCGCCGCCATCGTGTTCTTCAGCGCCGGGGTCGTGGTGGCGTACTTCATCTTCGGACAGGCCATCCAGTGGCTCCAGTCCATCGGCGGTAAGTCGCTCGTCTCTCACTACAACCCCAACCAGTACCTCAGCCTCTTCCTGCTCACCATGATGATCTTCGGCGTCACGTTCCTTTTCCCCGTGGTGCTGGTGGCGATCGAGCTCGCCGGGCTCGTCACGCCCAAGCAGCTCCTGCGGTCCTGGCGCTACGCCGTGATCATCATCACCATCGCGTCGGCGGTCTTCACGCCGAGCGGCGACCCGGTCTCCATGCTGATCCTGGCGGCCCCTTTGGTGGCCTTCTACTTCATGGCCATCGGCGTCGGCAAGCTGCTGAAGAAGTGACCGTCACCGACTACCGGAGCCGCTTCATCGACGGGCTGGGTTTCGGGCTCGACCCTTTCCAAAGCGAGGCGATCGAGGCGATCGACCAGCACGTCAACGTGCTCGTCAGCGCCCCGACCGGCTCGGGCAAGACGCTCATCGCGAACTACGCCATCGGTCGCGTCTTGGAGCGAGGCGAGCGAGCCTTCTACACCACCCCGCTCAAGGCGCTTTCTAACCAGAAGTTCCACGAGCTCAGCGCCCTCTTCGGCGAGCACCGAGTAGGTCTGCTCACCGGCGACACGTCATACAACCGCGACGCCGAGATCATCGTCATGACGACCGAGGTGCTGCGCAACATGCTGCTCACCGAATCGCATCAGCTCGTCACGCTCGGTCTGGTGGTCCTGGACGAGGTGCACTACCTGCAAGACCCGTTCCGTGGGGGAGTGTGGGAAGAGGTCATCATCCTCACCCCCTCGTCCGTGCGGTTCGTGGCCCTGTCGGCCACCATCGGCAACGCCGGTTTCCTGGGGGAGTGGTTCGGCGAGGTGCGCGGGCCGACCAGCATCGTGATCGAGAGGAATCGCCCGATCCAGCTGCACAATCACCTGGCCGTCGTGAAGCGGGGCCAGACGTCGGTCGACGTGCACGACCTGCTCAACGGCGCACGACTGTCGGAAGAAGCGCGACGCATCGACAACCAGATGAAATCGACCCGCCAGTTCCGTCCCGGTGCGCGGTGGAAGGGTTCGTACTCAGGCGCGCCCCCGCCACCCTTTCGCTCGCCAAGACGCAGCGAGCTGCTGAGGGCCTTGGAGCGAGATGACCTGCTGCCGGCGATCGTCTTCATCTTCTCGCGCGCCGCGTGCGACGACGCGATGCACCAGTGCCGACTCGACGGCCTCATGTTCACCACCCCCGAGCAGCGGCGCGAGATCGAGGGCATCGCGCTGTCGAGGCTCACCAACTTCTCCGACGAAGACTTGACGGCGCTCGAGTACGCCGACTTCATCGACTGCCTGCGCCGGGGGCTCTCGGCGCACCACGCCGGCATGGTGCCCGCCTTCCGAGAGATCGTGGAGATCTGCTTCGAGCGCAACCTGCTGGCGGTGGTCTTCGCCACCGAGACGCTCGCGCTCGGGGTCAACATGCCCGCGCGTTCGGTGGCCCTCGAGAAGTTCTCGAAGTACTCCGACGCCGGACGCAAGTTCCTCACCAGCGCGGAGTACTCCCAGATGACCGGACGGGCCGGGCGACGGGGCCTGGACGACGAGGGGCACGCCATTGTCTGCTTCGCCAACGACGTGGCCCTGCACGACGTCGGACGGGTGGCCCTGGCCGCGCCGTCGGACCTGCACTCGTCCTTCCGTCCGACGTACAACTTCACGGCCAACCTGATCAATCACTTCGAGCTCGACACGGCCCTCGAGGTGGTGCAGCGCTCCTACGCCCAGTTCGAGCGGGACCATCGTCCCGCCGGCTCGAAGCGGCCCCTGGGCGAGCAGATGTTGGCTCGCCACCACGTGCTCGAAGAGCTCGGCTACGCCGACGGCTGGACGCTCAATCACCAGGGTCAGCTGCTGCGGTCGATCTACCACGAGTGCGACCTGCTGATTGCCGAGTCGATCAACTCGGGCGTCTTCGAGGACCTGGAGCCCGCGCAATTGGCCGGGCTGCTGTCCTGTTTCGTCTTCGAGTCCAAGCGGGCGTCGCGAGCGCCCAACGCCGCTAAGCAGGTCACAACCAAGAAGCGACGGGCCATGAACGACCGCCTCGGCCACTCTCGGCGTGGCAATATCAGCGATCGGATCACCGACATCACCATGACCGCCGCCGCCATCCGCGAGGTCGAGAGCCGTTACCAGGTGCCCCACGCCAAGGAGCCGGACGGCAAGTTCGCCACCACCATCGCCGCCTGGGCCCGGGGCGCCTCGCTCAGCACGGTCCTGGACCTCGCCGACGTCGAAATCGGCCAGACCTCGCCCGGCGACTTCGTGCGAAACGCCAAGCAGGTGGCCGATCTCTGCGAGCAGTTGTCACGCATGCACGGGCTGACCGAGGTCGCGGGCGTGGCCGCCCTGGCCCGCGACGCCGTCCTGCGCAGCGTGGTGGCCGGGGCTTCCAGCGTCCACCCACGCGGTTAATTTCGGTTCTAACCTCGTAACTTCATGCACTCCTACGCTTCCGAAGCCTTCACCGACGACGAAATCAACGTGCTGCGTCGATATTTCACCAATCTCGAAGGTCCCGTCTTCGCCCTGGTCAACCTGCCCGAAGTGGTGAAAGGGGCACTTTTCGCCCGCTACTCACGGTCCTCGAAGAGCCTGCGCCGGCTTTTCCTGGACGAGTTCGTGGGCGACCTCGAACTCTCGGGCGACGCCACCGTGGACGCCACGGTCGGCCTGGAACGGGCCGACGAGCTCTACCAGAAGATCTTCTACGAGTTCGGCGACGACTCCGTGGCCCAGCTGGGCGGCGTGCACCTGGCCTGTGAGCAGGCCAGCAACGTCCTCACCAAGGTGCTCGAGCGGGGACGGCTGATGAGCTACCTCGAACAATCGACGCGCTACCTGGGCTACGACAAACGGCTCTCCAACGGTCACTACCGCTTCTACCGCGACCAGGAGGTCCTCGATTCGCCGTTCGGGGCGCGCTACGTGGGCGAGATGGACCGCATGTTCGACACCTACGCGGACCTGTTGCCCACGCTGACCGACTGGGTGGCCAAGAAGTTCCCCAAGACCCCCCAGGACACCGACTTCGTCTACCGCCAGGCCGTGCGGGCCAAGGCCCTCGACGCGGTGCGGGGGCTGCTGCCGGCGAGCGCACTGTCCAACCTCGGCATCTACGCCTCCGGCCAGGCCTTCGAATCGCTCCTGCTGCGCATGCGAGCCGATCCTCTGCCCGAGGTGCGCGAGTACGGCCAGCTGATGCTCGACGAACTGGTCAAGGTCATACCCTCGTTCCTGCGTCGCGTCGAGGTCGCCGACCGGGGCGTGGCGTGGTCGACCTATCTGGCCAACACCAAGAAGGCGACCCGCACCTTGGTGCGTTCCTACAGCGCCGATGACGTCGAAACGGAACTGGACCTCGACGTGCGTCTCGTGTCCTTCGATCCCGAGGGCGAGCGGCGTGTCCTGGAGGCGATCGTGCTGGCCAACTCGGCGCTGTCGCACGCCGAGTCAGTGCGCCGCGTCGCGAACCTGAACGACCTCGAGCGCGCGCACCTCATCAGCACCTACGTCGGCGAGCGCAAGAACCGCCGTCACCGACCGGGCCGGGCCTTCGAGCGCACCGACTACCGCTTCGAGTTGGTGACCGACTACGGCGCGTTCCGCGACCTCCAGCGCCACCGGATGCTCACCATCGAATGGCAGCCGCTCACGGTGGACCTCGGTTTCGACATTCCCGACATCGTGCACGAGGCCGGGCTGGCCGGGCGCTACGAGGAGTCACTGCAACGGTCCGCGGCGTTCTTCAACGACGTGCGCGGGCCGTTCCCCAACCAGTGCCAGTACGTGGTGGCCCTGGCCTTTCGAATTCGCTACACCATTCAGATGAACGCTCGAGAGGCCATGCACCTCATTGAACTGCGTTCGGGCCCCCAGGGCCACCCGAGCTACCGGCGCGTCGCGCACGAGATGGCCAGGCTCATCCGCGACGAAGCGGGCCATCGGGCGATCGCCGGGGCCATGCGGTACGTCGACTATTCCGACACCGACCTCGAACGATTGGAGGCCGAACGCTCAGCGGAGCGAAACCGGAATAATTACTGAAAAATGGCTAATTTATCCATTTATTAGTAGAAAGCGACCTAATGGTTCAGAAAAAGTTCTACACTGCCTGCGCTACTTAGAAGGATTTTTTATGACCACGAATGACGCAACTGACGAAACATTTGACGAGGAAGAGCTGGCTGACGGTTTCGACGAGGAGATCGTAGGCGAGGAGGACCTCGAGGACGCCGACCTCGAAGGCGACGACGTGGTCGAGATTGACGACGAAGAGATCCTCGTGGAAGTCGCCGTACCCGAAGAAGAAGAGGATGTCGCCGACGACGCCGACGTCGAGCTCGCCCTCGACGAGGTCCTGGCCGAGACCATCCGGCGCACCAGCACGCCCGAGGACGACGACGAGATCGTCGAGGTCGACACCACCATCGACCCGGCCGAGACCATCTTGCCCAAGCAGGACGACGAGTTTCGCTGCGTCTCCTGCCGACTCCTCAAGAAGACCAGTCAGTTGGCGAACAAGGACAAGATGCTCTGTCGAGACTGCGTGTGAGTGGCGCGACGCCAGTGTTGCGTCATGTGTCGTGATCGTTAGTCCCGTAGACCGCAATTCGCCCGAACTGACATCGCTCTGGTCATCGGCCATCGCGGAGGCGACCAAGAAACGCGGCGGCCCGGAGTTAGTGCACACGATTAGCGCCGGCGTCACGCACGACCAGCTTCTTCAACACCTCATCGACAGCCGCTGCCTGTGGAGCGTCCGCGATGACGAAGCGATCATCGGATTTGCGCTGCTGCGAGATCGAATCATTGAGACGCTGTACGTCGATCGCCACCACCGGCGTCGGGGCGTCGCGCGAAAAATGCTCCAGGAGTTTCGCGAATCGCCGGAACCACCGCTCGACGCGTACGCGCTGCCCGGAGACCGCGCCATGAAGTCAATCTACGAATCGATTGGCTGGAAGGCGCGGCTTCTTACGATGCGCGGCGAGCGGGCGGACGGCGAACCGCACGAGTAGGCGGGGGAGGGGGTGGCACCCGCATCCCGAGCAGCTTCGCGAACTCCGGTATCGCTCCGGCGTTCTTCACCGCCAGCATCTTGCAGGTCTCATCGGCCGGTATGCCCTGGGGCTTCACGTTTCGACGGATGGACGTTTCGACCGCGAGATTCACGATCTCCTTCCAACGCGCGACGTCCTGGTCCGCGGTGAGAGCCTCGGAGGTGAGCGCCACGACCTTGGTCGCCATCTCGGCGCTGACCCGCGTCGACATGTCCGGTGGGCTGGCCACGAGTCGCAGCGCCTCGGGCACGTTCTTCGTCGTGACCGCGGTCTCGAGACGCTCGTTCCACTGAGTGCGCAGTGTTTCCAGACGAAGGGTCAGCGCCGCCTGCAGCTCCTTCAGCTGGGCTCGCGCGTCCTCGTCCAAAGAGACGGTCTTGGCCGAGGTCACCACGGCGCGCAGGTCGCGCAGACGAAGCTCGCGTCCCGCGCCGGCGGCGCCCGACGCACGGTCCTTCCACAGGGCCAGGGTCGTGCGGCCGAGCAGGTCCTCGGCGATGCGATCAATGGTCTCGGGATCGACGGTGGTGCGACCCTGGGCGGTGGCGTTCTTGTTCTGCTCGGCCACGGCGGCGCGCACGGCCGGCATGCCGCCGCGCAGCAACTGCTCGGCCACGGGTAGTTGCTCCGGCGAAAGGGTGGCCAAGAGGGCATTGCGGTGCGTGGTGGTCATCGGCGGTTGCGCCGGACCGGTCGGACGCTCGCGTCCGGCGCGGGCGGGGCGGGCCGAACGTTCCGGCCGTGCGGTGAGCTCGGGTCGAGGC
>JBARBL010000092.1:0-39126 GCA_049793015.1 Acidimicrobiales bacterium
GGGTGCCCGCGACGGTGACGCCGGCCGCCCAGATCACGGCCTGGGTCTCGAGGCGCTCGCCGTCGGCGAACACGATCGCGTGCTCCTCGACCTCGACGACCGAACGGCCGAACTGGATCTCGACCCCCTTCTGGGCCAACTCCTTCGCGGCGTAGTCACTGGCGGAGTGGGGGAAGGCCGTCAAGAGGCGCGGCGCCACGTCCACCAGCACCACCCGGACCAGGGACTCGTCGATGCGAAGCCCGTCGCGTCGGATCACGATCTCGATCAGCTCGGCCAGCGCGCCCGACGTCTCAACGCCGGTCGGTCCCCCGCCCACCACGACGTAGTTGAGCGCGACCGCACCGCTCTCCGCGCGCACGTCGGCCGCCTCCAAACTCGAGAGCAGGCGATTGCGCAGCTGACGCGCGTCAGCCAGCGAGTAGAGCGGCAGCGCGAACTGCGACGCGCCCGGGATGGCGAAGAAGGCGGCCGTGGCGCCGGTGGCGACCACCAGATGATCGAAGGCCATCTCGCTGCCGTCGTCCAAGGTGAGCAGGTCGCGCTGGTGGTCGACCAGGCGCACCGCGCCGTGTCGGAAACGCACGTTGCGCGCGCCGCCGAAGATCGTGCGGATCGGATAGGCCACGTCGGCCGGCTCGAGTCCGGCCGTGGCCACCTGGTAGAGCAGCGGCAGGAAGGTGTGGAAATTGTGCGTGTCGACGATGGTCACGCGTACTGCCTGATTGGCCAGGGTCTTGGCGACCGCCAGGCCCGCGAATCCCCCGCCCACGACCACCACGTGGGGCAGCGCCGAGAGGTCGGGCGGCGTCGCCGGATCGCGGGTGGTGGTCCACATATGCCCTAAAGCATAAAGAGGCGCGACCCTTCAGCGTTTCGCGAAACGCCGGCCGACCCCGTAGACGAGACCGCCGGCCAGCATGAGCACGGCGAGCAACGCGTCGCCGGCCGAGAAGTGAAGCGTGACGGCGACCGGGATGACCGAGCCCACGACCCAGAGCAGCTGCTGGCGCACGGCGAAGCGGGCGAAGGTCCGGCCCTGCGCGCCGGGCGCCACGTGACGCTGGGTTATGGCGTCGAAACTCGGCTGCACGACGGCGGCGCAGAGCCCGAGCCAGCCGGCCAGCACCACTTGGGCGATGAGCGTCGGGTGCGCGGCCGCCAAACCCGCGCCCACGCCCGTCGCCAGCAGCGCCAGCGTCAGCAACGTCGACTCGGGAACGGCGTTGCGCACGCGCGTCACGATGCCCAGCCCGATCAGGGATCCGAAGGCGCTCAGCCCCAGGGCCAGGGCGAACCAGCCGAGCCCCGCGTGCTCGCGCCGCAGCCCGAAGGCGAGCAGGAACGTCGCGAAGCCGACGGTGAAGCGCATGAGCGCCGACGCGCTGAGCCCCCACGCCACCTCGATGTCGCCCATCGGGTTGAGCGCGTTGAGGTCGCGCTCGGTCTGGGTGAGACCGCTCACCTCCTCGCGCACGACCTTGGCCGGACGCTGCAATCGCACGCTCGCGACGGTGGCGGCCGCGTAGACGAACGCGGCGGTCACGAGCACGCTGGGCGCGCCGATGGACTTGAGGATCCCGGCGCCGATCGACCCCGCCAGCAGGCCCGCCAAGGTCCCGAGCAGGGTCAGCTGCGCGTTGAAACCGGCGAAGCCCTTCTCCTCCTCGATGGCCGCCGATGGCCAGCCGGAGTGGCCCACCTTCGACGAATGCTCGCGGAACTGGTCGGTGCGGGCCATCTCCGGCACCAACGCGCCTCGCGTCACCACGTAGAGCTTCGACGACACCAGGACCAGGAACGCCTCGGGGAAGAGCCAGAAGGAGTTGAGATGCTGGCTCATCGACCAGCACAGCAGCACCCGGGCGCTGGCCGACAACGCCACCAGGATTCGCCGACCGTTGGCCGACCGGTCGATCAGCGGCCCCAGGATCGGCGAGACGACGGCGAAGGGCGCGATGGTCAACAACAGGTAGGCCAGCACGCGCCCTTTAGCCTCGGTGGGCGACACGGAGAAGAAGAGGGACCCGGCCAGTGACACCGTCACCAGGGTGTCCCCGGCCATCATGATCACGTGCACGAGGGCCAAGCGACCGAAGGCCGTGCTCTGATCGAAGAGGTCCTGGGTCGCGGCCCACGCGAGCGAGGCAAATCCACGAAGACGCACGAACCGAAGCGTAGTTGAGGCGCTTCAACGTGAATCCGCGGCCACGACCCGCCGCCGCCACGCCGCGTCAGTTGGAGAAGCAACCCTGTCGATAGACAAACGTCGGCAAGGTGGTGGGATGGCAGTACTTGAGTCGCGACACCAACTTCCATCGTTGCGTCGACGGCGTGAACCGCAGGACCTCGGTCACCCCGATGGCGTTGGCCTCGTTCGTGCCGACCGTGGCCCAGAGGTACGCGAAGTTTCCGGCGCAGCCGAAGCTCTGCACCGACAGCACGCGAAAGGCCCCGTTGACCCCCTCACTGAGGGCCGCCGTCGAACACTGCGCTGCGGTGGGACTAGTGGAGGTCGCGGCGGTGGCGCGCGCAACCGACCAGCCGAGGGCCGCGATCACCAGCAGCGCACCGACGAGGCGGAAAATCTTCACGCCTGCAGTTCAGCACAAGATCGACTATTCGTGACTCACCGGCACGTTGAGCATCTCCATGAAGAGCGCCACCAGCGTGAGGTCCCATTCGGCGTCGCTCAAGGGGATGAGGGAGATGTCGTCGAGCGTGCGGCCCAGGACCACCGCCTGCAACAGCATGGCGATCGATGGCGCCGAGACGTCGTGGCGCATCCATCCCTTGGCCTGTCCGTAGTGGGCGATGCGCAGCAGTTCATCGGTGAGACGGGCCTGGTCCATGCCGATCAGCAGTCGCAGGTCGGGGCGCGTGATCGCGGCCGCGACGATGCGCGACGTGATGGCCCGGCGCGCCGCGCCCTCCTCGCCCATCGAGATCCGTTCCAGCAGCGGGCGGATGGCGTCGACGTACTCGTCAATCGACTCGGCGCTGTCGTTGACCTGATGCAGCGAGGCGATGTCCTCGTCGACGATGCGCGAGAAGATCAGACTGTAGGCCGCGTCGATCACGCCTTCGCGCGAACCGAAGTGGTGGTAGACCGACCCGTAGTTGACGCCGGTGGATTCACAGATCTCGGGGATGCGAATGAGCATCTCGTCACCCTCCATCAGGCGCTCGGAGACGGCGTCGAGGACCGTGCGCATAACGTGGGCCGACCTGCTCTGTTTCGCCATAGATCAATTTTACCGAGGGGCGAACTTCTTGCCGAGTGAAAGCGTCGAGCCACTAGGGTCCAAAGACTCAAATTCCATCCACCGACCTCGTCGCACCCTGCCGACCACTCGCCATCTGCTTTCGTGATGCGTCGACCTTGGCGCCGAGCGCCGTGGGCCACGGGCCACGGGCCACGGGCCACGGGCCACGGGCCACGATGGGCATATGCTTGGCGAAATGACGTCCTCGATGATTGCGCCCGGCAACGTGGCAACGACCGTCATCCGCACGGAGAACCTGACCAAGATCTACGCCGGTGGCGACCTACGAGCGGTCGACGAACTTAACCTCACCGTCACGACCGGAGAGATCTTCGGCCTGCTCGGGCCGAACGGCGCCGGCAAGACCACGACCGCGGGCATGCTGACGACCCGCGTGATCCCCACGTCCGGGTCGGCCGTGGTGGCGGGCGTCGACGTAGTGTCGCACCCCGCGATCGCCAAGCAGTTCATCGGCGTGGTGTCCCAGACCAACACCCTGGATCGCCAGTTGACCGTGTGGGAGAACCTCTATTTTCACGGCCGGCTGTTCGGCATGTCGTCGCCGTCGTCGCGCGAGACGGCGGACCGCCTGCTCGAGCAGTTCCAACTGAGCAAGTGGGCCAAGGCCTCGGTCTACGCGCTCTCGGGCGGCATGGCCCAGCGACTGATGGTGGCGAGGTCGATCTTCCACAGCCCGGCCGTGCTCTTCATGGACGAGCCGACCGCGGGCCTCGACCCCCAGAGCCGCCTGGCCCTCTGGGGGATCCTCCAACAGCTCAACGAAGACGGACAGACCATCCTGCTCACCACTCACTACATGGAAGAGGCCGAGCAGCTCTGCGACCGCGTGGCCATCATGGACCACGGCAAGATCCTCGCGCTCGACACGCCCGAGAACCTCAAGCACTCCGTGGGGGTTGACACCGTGGTCACCATCAAGTCCTCGGGAGACCATTCCCTGCTCGCCGCCACGCTCGAGAAGAACGTCGAGGGCGTCACCAAGAGCCGAGTGATCGACGCGGGCATCGAGCTGCACGTGCGGGGGGCGGAGCGGCTGTTGGCTCGGGTCATCGCCGCCTGCGAGGCTGGCGGCTTCGCGGTCGCCGACATCTCGGTTGCCGAGCCATCCCTCGAGACGGTGTTCATCAACCTGACCGGCAAGGAGCTGCGCGACTGATGAACAGCGCTGAGATAGTTCACGACCACGTGCCCATCGTGGTCGGGCCGAGGCGCAGCGCCTACGCCGCCAGCCGCGCGGCGCTCACCGCCCTGCTGCTGCGCGACGTGACGGTGCTGAGGAAGGACCTCGGCGTCTTCGTGCTGCGCACGGTGATCCAACCTTTCCTGCTGTGCTTCGTCTTCCTCTTCATCTTTCCCAAGATCGGCCAATCGGTAGGCGGCGCGGGAGCGGCGGCCGAGAGCGCCTTCGCCACGGTGTTGGTCGCCGGCGTCGTGGGCATCTCGAGCATGTTCCAGGGCGTGCAATCCGTCGCCCTGCAGATGGCCACGGAGTTCGGCTTCACCCGCGAGATCGAAGACCGCGTTCAGGCGCCGTGTCCCATCTGGTTGGTGGCGTTCGAGAAGGTCCTCTCCGGCGCCATCCAGGGCACCATCTCCGCAGCGATCGTGCTGCCGATCGCGTCCTTCGTCCACGCCAGCGGCGTCGAAGCGCACCTCACGCTGCACTGGCTCATCATGCTCACCATGGTGCCGCTGGCCTGCATCGCCATGGCGTCGCTCGGCTTGATCCTGGGCACCAGCTTCGAGCCGCGCAACATCGGCATGATGTTCGGGTTCATCATCCTGCCCATCACCTTCCTCGGCGGCACGTACTACCAGTGGACCCGACTGGCCTCGGTGCAGATCGGATCGTTTCACTGGCTGCAGACGCTGGTGCTCATCAACCCCCTGATCTACGTCAACGAGGGCATGCGCGCGTCGTTCACCAACGTGCCCCACATGCACCTCTACGTCATCTATCCGGTGCTGATCGCCTTCTGCGTGGGCTTCCTCTCGCTCGGCCTGCGGAACTTCCGCCGGCGCGTGCTGTCCTAACGCGCGTCAATTTATTTACCTCACGTTGGGCCCCTCGTGGGCCGGGCCTCGGTAACGTTGTCCCATGAAGCTCGACGTGTATCGAAGCTGTTCTCGCCAGGAGAAACGTGACGTCCTCGAAGCGTTCTGGCGCCGTGGCGCCACGCCCTCGCCGCGCATCCACGTTGCGGCGCACCAGTACGGCCCCTACGCGGTGCTGTGCCTGGTCGCCGTGGCCTTGGAGCTGGCCTTCATGCTCGTAATCACGCTGCACCGCGCGATCGTCGTGGGATCGCTCGCCGCGGCCCTCGAGGCGCTCGTGCTGGTGTCGCTGTGGTGGTCGCTCGTGCGCTACCGCGCCCTGAACCGATCCTCTAGCCAGCTCAACCCGTAGCGCTCGCCGAACTCGCCTAGGGCCGGAGCGACACTGGTGCGACGGGTTCCCTACACGGTGAAAGTGCCATCAACCACGCGACGACATCGGACACCCTGCGCCGCTCCCTTCAGGGTAGCGCCAGCACAGTAAAGATGTTCGTCGCCAGAGAGTGGCGGACTTTGAACGAGAAATTTCTTGGGCGCTGCTCCGTGTTGGGGGCGATGTGTTCAGAGACGCGGCGCGACCTTGTTCGATCGGCTGAGCGTCTTGCGGCCGGATTCCTCTAACGCCTGCTGGAGGACCAGCCACAGGATCCGCGCGCTGAGTTCTCCTGTCTCCTGCGCGCTGCACTGGGGCAGCGCGTACGTGGCGAACCCGGATACCTGTTGGGCGAAGGCGTCGACGACGAAACGCGGCGGCTCGCCGCGCCCCTCTAGCGCCTCCCACGCGCTCCGGGCCAAGCTGCCTGAGAAACGCCGGCGCTGGATCGCGATGTCGTCAATGGCGGCGATCACCTCCTGAGGTGTACCGGGTCGATCGATGTGGATGTCCCAGAAGGCGCGACCGAGCAACTGACGGATCACCTGGTGCACCGTGACCACCGCGCCGGTGAGCCAGACCTGCACGTCGGTTCCCGGTTGCGGCGTCGCGGGCATGTGCGTGCCCAGGACGCTGAGGCCCTGGCTGATGGACGCGGCGATCAGTTCACCGTGGCTGGCGAAGTGGCGGAACACGGTACGACGACTCACCCCGGCGGCCTCGGCAATCTCGTCGATGGTGGCGTCCAATCCCGAGGCCGCCACGGCGCGCAACGCGCCCTGAATGATCCGGGCCCGAGCCCGATCGCGGGAGTCCTCACGAAGGCTCGGCCGCAGGGTCGACGTCAACGATTCGTCGGCCACCTCGTCGTTACTGTTCGGTACCAAAGAATCTGCGCGGTTGTCCATGTTGCCATTGTATCGGGTCATAATGGCATGATATAGTGTCATAATGACATTACGCAAGGACAAAGTAGCCAAAACGGCCCGGGGGACTTCTCCGCGGCCAAAATCCGAGTCAAAAGCGGGACTGGTTCCCGGACAATCATTGGCCAGCGCATCGAGCCGGGAGTACTTCGACGTACTCGAAGCCGTCGGACGCCGGTCGTCGGACATCATGGTCGTGGTCGACCGCACCGGCGCCGTCACCTACGCCAACCCCACCGCCCTGGACATCTTCGGCATCACCTACGAGGAGGGCGTCGGCACCAGTTCGTTCAACTACCTGCACCCCGAGGACCTTCCGCACGTCACGGCCCGTTTCGCCGAGTTGCTGGAATCGCCCGGCGCGTCCTTCACCGACTCCATCCGCACGGTGACGGAGAACGGACAGGTGAGGGAACTGGAGATCATCTCGACCAACTTCCTCGACAAGGCCGGCGTGTCCGGCGTGGTGGTGAACGGCCGCGACGTCACGGAACGGCGCAACCTCACCCGGGCCCTGCAGACCCTGACCCAGGGCAACCAGGTCCTGGTGCGCGCCACGGAGGAGTCGTTGCTCATCAGCGAGCTGTGCCAGACCATCGTCGCCTCGGGCGCCTACTCGCTGGCCTGGGTCGGCTACCTCGAGCACGACGACGAGCAGACGATCCGGCCGATGGCCTCCTCGGGCGTCGTCCAGCACCTGGACGAGGTCCGCTTCAGTTGGGGCGACAATAAATACGGTCGTGGACCGACCGGCAAGGCGGTGCGCAGTGGCTCCGTGCAGGTGCTCGACGACATCCGGCTCAACGCCGACTGCCTGCCCTGGCAGGAGTCGGCGGAGCGTTACGGACTGCGCACGGGCTGCGTCTTCCCGTTGAAGGTCGACGAGAGCGTCATCGGCACGCTCACGATCTACGCCGCGGAGCCGGGCGCCTTCGGCCCCAACGAATTGACGCTGCTGGGCGAGCTCGCCGATGACCTGGCCTACGGCATCGGCCGTCTGCGCGACGCCCAGCGCTTGACCGAGAACGTGGCCCTGCTGCACGAGACCGACCAGAGGTTCCGCCTGGCCTTCGAGGACAACATGGCGCCTATGAGCTTCGCCGACCTCGACGACAAGGTCATCGCCGTCAACGACGCGTTCTGTCAGATGGTCGGCTTCTCCCGCGACGAGTTGATCGGCTTTGACTCGAAACCCTTCACGTACCTCGAGGACGTGGGCATCACCGAGGAGAGCCGACGCCGAGCCATCGCCGGCCTGGACGATCAGATGCGCTACGTCAAGCGCTACCAGCGCAAGGACGGCCGGGTGATCGTCGTCGAGGTGTTGCGTTCACCCGCGCGTGACGAGAACGGCACGATCATGTACTTCGTCTTCTCCGAGCGCGACATCACCGAAGAGCACGCCTTGACGGCCCAGCTCTCGCACCAGGCATTGCACGACCCGCTCACGGGATTGGCCAATCGGGCGCTCTTCGACGACCGGCTTTCCCAGGCCCACGCCCGCGTCGTTCGCCAGGGCGGCTACGGCGCCGTGCTGATGCTGGACCTGGACGACTTCAAGGGAGTCAACGATTCGCACGGCCACCTGGTGGGCGACCAACTGCTCATCATGATCGCGCACCGCTTCGAGCGTTCCATGCGCTCCTCCGACACGCTCGGCCGCTTCGGGGGCGACGAGTTCATCTACCTCGCCGAAGGGCTGGACTCCCCCGACGAAGCGCGGCAGGTCGCCGAACACCTGCTCGAAGTGTTGGCCAGCTCCTTCTCCTTCGAGGACGTGCACCTCGACCAGCACGCCAGCATCGGGGTCGTCGTCTTCGACAACACCACGAGCGGCATCGCGGACCTCATCCAGAACGCGGACGTCGCGCTGCACGAAGCCAAGCGCCTCGGCAAGGGACAGCACGTCGTCTTCACGCCCAGCATGCAGCACGTGGCGCAGAGTCACTTCACCCTCGTCCAGGAGTTGCGTCAGGCCCTTCAGGCCGGCGAGCTCTCCATGCACTACCAGCCCATCGTGGATCTCGCGACCGGTGACGTGGTCGGCTTCGAGGCCCTCATGCGATGGCTGCACCCCCAACGGGGCTGGATCGCGCCCTCCGTCTTCATCCCACTCGCCGAACGGAGCGAACTCATCCTGGAATTGGGTTCCTTCGCCATGCACGAAGCGGTGACGGAGGCCACCTCCTGGAGCCACCTAGATCCGCTGGCTCCCCAGCCCTACGTGACGGTCAATCTCTCGGCCCACCAGTTCCAGGACGCCGGCCTCGTCTCCATGATCGAGACGGCGTTGAAAAAGAGCGGCCTGGCCCCGGGACGGTTGGTCCTCGAGATCACCGAGAGCGTCGCCCTGCTCGACATCGCCGGGACCTTGAAGGTGATGGAGCAACTCGAGCGGCTCGGCATCGGCATCGCGCTCGACGACTTCGGCACCGGCTTCTCGTCGCTCTCCTACCTGGTGCTGCTTCGGCCCAAGGTGATCAAGATCGACCAGACCTTCATCCGACCGACGCACGAGAGCGTCCACAACGACACCCTGCTCGAGACGATCATCTCGCTCGGCAAGAAGCTGGAGATGACCGTGTTGGCCGAAGGGATCGAGACGGAGGGTCAGCTGGCTCGACTGCGCGGTTTCGAGTGCCAACTGGGTCAGGGGTATCTCTTCTCGCCGGCCGTGCCCGACTACGAGGTGCCGACCATGTTCAACCGTGCGCCCGACAGATGGGGCGTTCCCAGTTGGCAGAGCCAGCCCCGTTTCGACCTCACCTCCTGACACCACAGCGTCGCCGGTCCGGTTCATCCTCAAGACGAGCCGGCCGCAGTAAAGATCGGGCGAGGCACGGCGTCGGAAACCGACTCTTAGAGTGGGACCGGGATCAGCCGCCGGTGCGAACCGGCGGCCACACGACGGAGGTACAACCGTGAGCGAACAGTCTTCAAGCGAAGAGGCGGTCAACGCCACCAATACGTGGAATCTCAAGGTCATCGACGACTTTCGCGCCCACGCCGGCCAACTGGGCGGCAACTTCGAAGGTGCGCCGGTGCTGTTGCTGCACACGACCGGGGCCAAATCGGGCCGGGAACGGATCAACCCGATGATGTACCTGGAGTTGGACGATCGACTCTTCGTGTTCGCGTCCAAGGCGGGGGCCGACACCAACCCGGATTGGTACCACAATCTGCTGGCCACGCCGAAGGTGGTCGTAGAGAAGGGTGCGCAGACCTTTGACGCCACGGCCACGCCTCTCGACGGCGCCGAGCGCGACCGGTTCTACGCCGTGCAGCGCGAACGCTATCCCGGCTTCGCCGACTACGAAGCCAAGACCACGCGCGTCATCCCGGTGGTCGAATTGGTACGGGTCTAGTTAGGGCGTTTCGCCCGTCGGCGCGGGGCGCGGGTCCTGCGGCGGCTCGAAGGTGTGCTTGAACGTGAAGGCCGTCGGCGTGGGGCCATAGTGGCGCAGGTGCAGAACCTTCGATTCCGCTTCGTGCGTCGAAGGCCTGTGGCCGTCGCTCACCCACCAGAGCGCGGTCGTCGCCTCCGCGACCCGCTCGAACCATTTGCGCCGCTGCAGCAGCACCGCGCGATGCAGCGGACCCTGGATCCAACGCGACAGGTCGTCGACCGTTTCCCACACGGAAATGTTGATGATGACCCCGGCGCTGTCGTGGCGTTCCCATTCGAAGCCCTCGATCGAGGTGGCGTTACCTTCCTCGTCCTGCAGGCGCCAGATGAAACCAGGCGCGTGGTCGGCCGACGCGTTCACCTCATCGAGCGACGCCACGAAATCGGCCAACAGCTCTGAGTCGAGCGGGGCGAGCAGCCGCGCAATGTTGACCTGGGCCAGTCGATACACCATCCGAGAATGCTAGGACTCCGGGTTGGCCGGGGTGACGCAATCGGCTTCAGCGCCGCCGGCGGGACTCAACTCGGCTTGCCGACGTGCGGTCCAGGAGCCCTTTCCTTGTAGCCGCCGCGATTCTTGCGCAGCCTCTTCATCATCGCGAACGTGATGACGATGGTGAGCACGCCCACGGCCAGGATGGCGAAGCCCCCGAAATACGCCCACGTGACGTTGAGGCAACTCGAGCTCATCCCGATGCCCGACGCCCCGTTGACGTTCGCCTGCGCCGCGTTGCACGCCGTATTCTTGGTCTGCTCGCTGGCGATGAGCCAGATGCCGAAACCCGTCAAGCCGAAGCCGATGATCGCGGTGAAGAACCTCGCCATGTGGACACATTAACCACGTTTGCCTAAAGTTTTGCCCTCACGGCGACGCGCGCGTCAACAATCTTTCATCAATATCGCGTGCCCCTGACCCGCTCGTCACGTTGAGAGAACAAAATGTTCGCGCAGCAGATCGGCCAGTCGATTCCAATGTTTGAACGCGAGGTCGTGACCCATTCCTTCGATCAGGATGAAACGAGCACCCGGAATCATCGCCGCGGTGCGGCGACCTCCGCTGGGATCGATCAACGTGTCGGCGTCGCCGTGAAGGACGAGTGTAGGGATAGTGACCCTCGTCAACGCCGCGCTACGCGAGCCGGAGCGCACGATGGCCCCCATCTGACGCGCTACCCCATTCGGGCAGAAATTTCGTTCGAAGAGTGCGAGGGCGTGAGCGGTTAATTCCTCCTCGTCGAAGCAGCCCGGGCTGCCCCACACCCGCGCCGAAGCCAGACGAAGGGCCACGAAGCCGTCGCGATCGCGCGGTGCTCGCGACTGGAACAACCGCAGCGCGTCGCTCGACGGCCAGCCGACGTCGAGGTCACCAGTGGACGACATGATCGAGGTCAAGCTGCGCAGGCGCTCGGGATGTTCGATCGCCATGGTCTGAGCGATCATTCCCCCCATCGACACACCCACCACGTGGGCGCGCTCGATACCCAGTTGGTCCAGCACGGCCAGGCCGTCACCGGCCATGTCGGTCAGCCGGTAGTTGGCCCCCGTCCCTTTCGCCGACACCACGCTCGATGACGGACCGTTCACCGCCACGTCGTCGAACTTCGTCGACAGGCCGACGTCGCGGTTGTCGAAACGGATCACGAAGTAGCCCATCGCCGAGAGCTGACGACAGAAGGCATCGCGATAGTTGATGCACTGACTTCCCAAGCCGCTAATGAGCAGCAACGCCTCGTCCGCAGCGTTACCGAACGTGTCGTAGTAGATCTGAACGTCGCCATGGCGGGCAAACGACATTCCGACTCCGATCAACTCACTCGAGGGTACCAACGAGCATCCTACGAACCACCCCGCTGGTGCCCGTCGGACGGCGGCTCGCCACAACCGGGTCTCATCGCGCTCAGTACTCTGAGAGCATGTCCACTCCTACGCTCGACCGACGCACCGCCCTGGTCACCGGGGCGTCACGGGGCATCGGCGCCGCCACGGCGCGGGCCCTCGATAACGCGGGAGCGCGCGTGGCCCTGGTCGCGCGGGACCTTGACGCCCTGCACGAGGTGGCCCGGAGCCTCAACCACGAGCCGCTGGTCATTCGCGCGGACCTCGCCGAGGTCGGCGCGCCCCTCGACGTCGCGGCAACCGCCCTGCACGAGTTGGGCCACGTCGACGTCCTGGTGAACAACGCGGCCGCCGCCGCGCGGCTGGCCACCTCGGATCTGGACGCCGCGCTCATCGACCACCTGTTCGCCGTCAACGTGCGTTCGCCGCTCCTGCTCATCGGGGCGCTCGTGCCGTCGATGGTCGCGCGAGGATCGGGGTCCATCATCAATCTCTCATCGATCTCGGGCGTGATGGGCACGCCTGGTCGAAGCGCGTATGGCGCCACCAAGGGAGCCATCGACGCCGCGACGAGGTCGCTGGCCATCGAACTCGGGCCGTCAGGAATCCGCGTCAACTCCGTCGCCCCGGGCGTGGTGGACACCGCCCTCTGGGCCAGGAACAAGGCCGTGGGGGGCGTCGTCGAACTCGTCGAGGGCCAGACGCCGCTTCGTCGCTGGGCCACGCCCGAGGACATCGCCGACGTCATCGTGTTCCTCGCGAGCGACGCCGCCCGGTTCATCACGGGCGAGACCATCTGCGTCGACGGGGGCATGGCGCACACCTTCGACCTCTACGCCGGCCCGGTCTAACAACGTCGCGTCAACCATCCGACGAGTGAATCAACTCGTCGAATCCGCCGATCTTGACGCGGAGCGCTGGCGCCGGAACCGCGAGAGCAGGATCCGCCAGCCGAGCATGCCCGCTCCGAGGAAGCAGAGCGCGACGAGGATGAAGGCCACCGCCGTGCCCTGTCCGGCGAGGACCCTCAGGACCATGCCGACGGTGACCGTGATGAAGCAGAGTACGGCGCCGTCCACCAGGCTGGTCCCCTCGCGATGCCACCGCGCGACGGCCAACCATGCCAGGGCCAAGCCCGCCAGGAAGGGCCACGACGTCGACAGCATCCCCACGACCTTGACCCCATGATCGTGCACGGACCTTCCAATGGCCACGAAGATGAGCACCACGATGACGTCGGGTACTACCCAGAGGCGGCGCACGAACATCGAACCTACCATCGAACATGAATAACTCTCACCTCCGTCAGAGGAATCAGTCCCATGGCGTCGGTGACGAAGCCCCCGGGTAAAATGCTTCCATGCCGTCGCGCCCCGGGAGGAAATCCACGTCGGTCGATTTAGTGGCGGACGCCACCGCAGGTCAGGATCATCACGACGTCCCGCCGCGCGACGCGGGCACCTTCGTGGCCAACGAGCGGTTCGCCGCGTTGGAGAAGGTGGGCCAGCACTCCACGGACATCATGATCGTGATCGACGAACACGGCACCGTCATCTACGCGAATCCGACCGCCCTGTCCATCTTCGACAAGACGCTCGAGAACGGCATCGGCACGAGCGCCTTCGATTACCTGCACCCTGATGACGTGGAGCGCGTGGCGGGGCGCTTCATCGAATTGCTCAGGACGCCCGGGGCCACCATCAGCGACACCGTCAAGTCGGTCACCGGCAGCGGTGAGGTGCGCGAGATCGAGATCGTGTCGACCAACTGGCTCGACAACGACGCGGTGCGCGGCATCATCGTCAACGGGCGCGACGTCACCGAGCATCGCCAGTACATCGAGCAGCTCCAGGCCCACGAGGAGCGCTTTCGCCTGGCCTTCGAGGACAACATGGCGCCGATGATCTGCACCGACTTAGACGACCGGATAATCGCGGCCAACGACGCGTTCTGCACGATGGTCGGCTTCACGAAGGACGAACTGATCGGCAACGACTCCAAGGTCTTCACCTTCCCCGAGGACGTCGGCATCACCGAGGAGTCGCACCGCCGGGCGACGACGGGTGACGGGACGCACGCGCGCTACACCAAGCGCTACCTGAGGAAGGACGGGAGGGTGATCTACGTGGAGGTATCGCGTTCGCCGGCGCGCGACGCGCACGGCAAGACCCTGTATTTCATCATCTCCGAACGCGACATCACCGAAGAGCGGGCGCTCACCGCTCGCCTCTCGCACCAAGCCCTGCACGACCCGCTCACGGGTTTGGCCAACCGGGCGCTCTTCCTCGACCGGCTCTCCCAGTCCCATTCGCGCGTCGTGCGACACGGAGGCATGGGTGCGGTCCTGCTACTCGACCTCGACGACTTCAAGGGAGTGAACGACTCCCACGGCCACATCGTGGGCGACCAGCTGCTGGTGGCCATCGCCCGGCGGCTCGAAGGGGTTGCACGCACCTCGGACACCCTGTGCCGATTCGGCGGCGACGAGTTCCTCTACCTAGCAGACGGTCTCAACTCGCCAGCCGAGGCGGAACAGGTGGCGGCGCGCCTGCTCGACGCGTTCGTCGAGCCCTTCGTGGTCGCGGGCATCCACATCGGCCAGCACGCCAGCCTCGGCGTCGTCGTCTGGAACGCGGACCGCAACGACTACGCCGAGATCGTCCAGGACGCCGACGTGGCGCTCTACGAGGCCAAGCGCGCCGGCAAGGGACACCACGTGGTCTTCTCCTCCAACATGCACCAACAGGCCGTCAGTCATTTCGCGCTCGTCCAGGACCTGCGCCGCGCACTGACGTCCGGCGAGCTCACGATGCACTTTCAACCGATCGTCGACCTCAACCAAACCGGCGTGGTCGGATTCGAAGCGTTGATGCGCTGGGACCACCCCGAACGCGGGTGGGTCCCACCCGCGGTCTTCATCCCGCTGGCCGAACAGAGCGACCTCATCCTGGAACTCGGTGCCTTCGCGTTGAACGAATCCGTGGCGGCGGCCGGCACCTGGCTCCAGGAGAAAGACGAGGGTGAACGTCCCTACGTGACCGTGAACGTCTCCGCCCACCAGTTCCGGGACCCCGGCCTCGTGGGGCTGATCGAGAAGGCCCTGCTCACGAGCGGCCTGGCGCCGGAGCGCCTCATCCTGGAGATCACCGAGAGCGTGACCCTCCTCTATATTTCCGAGACGCTCAACATCATGGAGGAGCTAAATCAACTCGGCGTCGGCTTCGCCCTCGACGACTTCGGCACGGGCTATTCGTCGCTCTCCTATCTCGCCCTCATGCAACCGCGAATCATCAAGATCGACCGGTCCTTCGTGAGCCCCACCCAAGAGAGCACCCGCAACGACACGCTGCTCGAGGCCATCGTCGCGCTCGGCCACAACCTCGATATGACCATGTTGGCCGAAGGGATAGAGACGCTTGACCAGCTCCAGCGCCTGCGGGCGCTCGGCTGCGAGTTGGGTCAGGGTTTCCTCTTCTCTCGCGCCGTGCCGGCCAGCGACGTCGCGGCCCTGCTGGCCCGTTCGCCCGGAAGCTGGTAACGGGCGCACCGGCCGCGGTCCGGTGAAGCCGCTCGCCACCCCGGCGTCGGTCATCTCCCACGGTGCTCTTGACGCCACCCCCGGTATCAGGTAAAACAGGTCACATTACGGGTCCGTTCCGTGGCGGGAAGGGAGTTCTTGATATGTCATTCTCTGAAACAGTGAAGCAAGAAGCGCGTCTGCGCTCGCGAGGCATCTGTCAGTGCGCGCGACAGACCTGCTCGCACAGCGGACCGTGCAGGGCCAAGGGTGCCGAATACCACCACAAGAAGACGCTCGCGGGAGACGCCAACGACGACGTGACCAATTGCCAGTTCCTGTGCAAGTTGTGTCACCAACAGGCCCACGGCGCCGGCGGGTCGCTCGGACGACTCTGAGTCGACCCCGACGCGGCCGGCTACCGCTGGTCGGAGCGCACGCGCCGCAGCGGCGGCAGGGTGGCTGGGGGCGTCGAACGAGGTGGCAACTCGTTGAGGAGATCGCTGGTGGCCCGCGCGACCAGCGTCACCGCCCGCTCGAAGGCCTCTCCCGTGTTCTTCGACGTCGACTGCACGCCGCTCACTTTGCGCACGTACTGACGCGCCGCCGCCTCAATCTCGGTTTCCGTCGCGCCCGGCTCCAGGCCGCGCAGCGTCGTGATATTTCTACACATGGACCAAGAGTAGGCGCGGCGCTATCCAATTACTGCGGGGTGGACCCGTCGTAGGGCAGCGACTCCGGCGGTATCACCGCAGCGCCGGTCTCCGGCGGCACCACTACCGGCAACTCCTTCTTGTTCTCGGACAAGAAGTAGTAGATGACCCCCACGATCAGAACCGCCCCCAGCACCGTGTAGAGGATCGGGATCTTGTTGAGGAAGTTGATGCCCAGGCTGAGGGCTCCGGCGGTCTGGTTCGGCTCGGGGTTGCTCGCCGCGCGAGGCCAAGCGAAGTTGATCAGCATCGCACCGCCGTAGAGCAGACCGAGCACGTTGATGATCATCCCCCACTTGCCCAACTTGAAGGGCGAGTTCACCTTGGGCCAACCCTTGGTCCGCGCGCGCATTACGGCCAGGTTGCCCAAGAAGTAGGAGAGGTAGATCATCGCCGTCGCCGCGATGGCCACGTAGGCCGCGCCGTCGTACTTGAACAGTGGAACCGCGGCCAGGATGGCCACGGTGACGCAGGCCCCGATCGGGGTGTGCAGCGTGGGGTGCACCTTGGAGAGGGTGCGCGAGGCGGGAAGACGGTTGTCCCGGGCCATGCCGAAGCAGAGCCGCACGGTGGCGGCCATGATGCACAGGCAGCAGACGAGGATCGCGGCCGACACGACGAGCAGGTAGACGGTCGCCCAGAAGGTGTCGAAGTTCGAGTCGATGATCTGCGCGGGGCCCCAGCCGTCCTTGATCGCGGTGTGCAGGTTGGGGATCGCCATCAACAACGCCACCAGGAAGATGCCGCCGATCACGAAAGCGCCCGACACCGACATCAGCACGGCCTGGGGCGCCCTGCGGCGCGGATCATGGGTCTCTTCGGCCAAAGTCGAGGCCGTGTCGAAGCCGTAGATGACGAACAGGCTCATGAACATGGCCGCGAAGAACGCGGGCAGCGTCACGTGAATGCCGCCGCTATTGGTGATTACTGAGATGTGCTGGTGGCGGTGCACGATGAGCATGATGATGGCGAAGATCACCATGCCGACGATCTCGAAGAAGACGCCGGTGTTGTTGATCAACGACACGACCTTGATGCTGAAGATATTGAGCACCGTGATGACGATCAGCGTGATGGCGGCCACCCAGATCTGGTCGTGCAGCGCGCCGGCGTCCACGTGCCATCCCATGTTGTAGAGCGCGGGCAGCACGGTCAGGGGCAGCGTGACGACGACCGCGGTCACCGTGAGGATGCCCGCGAAGATGTAGATCCATCCGGTGAACCACGCGTAGGGCCGTCCGGCCAGGTACTTGGTCCACTGGAAGACCGAACCGGCCACCGGATAGTGGCTGGAGACCTCGGCGAAATTGAGCGCGATGATGAACTGGCCCAGCGCGACCACCGGCCACGACCAGATGAAGACGCCGCCCAGCGTGATCAGGCCAAACGAGAAGAGGGTGAAAATGCCGGTGGAGGGAGAGATGTAGCTGAAAGCGGCGGCGAAGGAACTGAAGAGCCCCAGGGTGCGATGCAGTTCCTGCTTGTAGCCGAAACCCTCTAGGTCTTTGCGGTCGGCGTGGGCGGTCGCTGAATTGTCCAGGCCCCCCGCCGCGACGCCCGGCGTTGCTCCCTCTGGCTCCATGATCTTCCCCCTTGCTTAGTTACCGCGCGAGGTCCGAACGACAAAAGGCCGAGATTTAGCGACGTGAGGTGAACCCAAAAAGGCGACCCGACTCTCGTGAACGGGGACGCCAACTCTTCGCGCCCCATTGCCCGAATCGACCCACGGGTTCGATCAATCACATCCGTCGTCCAAGTGGCCCTAAGCGATCTTCCCCCTTGCGACCAACCCTCGCCATGAGAGTCACCGCATCCGGCAAAGTTAACCACGGCTCCCCACCATGTCAAGCGATACCAGCTGGTGCGAGGCCGCGACGCCAGGCCCGCTGGTCAGGGAATCAACGGCCACCCACCTAGAAGAAGAAACGTGTTCGGAGTGGCCGAATAGATGGCGACCTACACTGAGCGAATGCGGGTCGTCATCTCGGATTCGGCCGCGGAGTACGTCCGGGCCCACGGCGGCGTGGCCTACGTGCGCACCCACTCCCATCGCTGCTGCTCCGGTCTGCTCACCCTGCTCGACGTCTGGACGAAACCCCCGAAGGACGTCGAAGGGTTCGACGCCACCGACTGCGAAGGGATCGAGGTCCAGTTCCGGGCCGGCCCCGGCGGCCGGCCCGAAGAGATGTCCATCGAACTCAGAGGACGGGTGCGTCAACATCTCGTGGCGTACTGGGACGGGTGCGCGTTCAAGATATAACTGGTCCGGACCCCCTGCGGGCCTCTTTTCCCTGGCCAACCCCCTACAATGCTCCGATGAACCACCAGGACTACTGCGACGCCCTCGAAGGTGAGGTCGACCGCTTCGCCGCTGCGTACGAGCTCAGTTCCTCCGACCTCCCGGTTCCCACGTGTCCCGGGTGGTCCGTCTACGACGTCGCCGAGCACCTGGGCATCGTGCATCGCTGGGCCGAGCGCCTGGTGAGTCTGCGTTCGCCGACGCGGATCCCGTCGGACGAGATGGACCTCGACCGCGGTCCCGTGGATGCGCCATGGATGCGCCGGGGCGGGGAGGCGTTGGTGTCGACGCTGCGCGCGGGCGATCCCGAGACCCCGATGTGGGCGTGGGGCGAGGATCAGCACCTGCGCTTCTGGCCCCGACGCCAACTCCACGAGACCCTGATGCACCGCATGGACGTCGAAATCGCGTCGGGGATCTCCCCCTACGCCGACTCGAGCCTGGCCGCGGACTGCCTCGACGAGTTCCTGGCCAACCTATTACCGGCCAGTAGGTTCTCTCCACTGGTCCGAGAGCTCAAGGGCCACGGTGAAGTGCTTTTGATCAGGGCAAATGATACCGACGCGACCTGGTCGATGCGGCTCCTGGAGGACGGTTTCGAGATGGGCACCGCCTCCGGACCGAGCGACGCCGTCATGACGGGGACGGCGCTCGAACTGCTGCTCGCCTTCTACCGGCGCCAGCCCCTGGCGTCGACCAGCATCGCCTGCGACGGCAGCGCCGAGCTCATCGAGTTCTGGTTGGGACGTACGGCGCTCGACTAAGTGGTCGTGAGAGACCGAAATCGAGCGGCGCTTTCGGCCAGGAAGTCTCACGCCGAGAGCCTCTCGACAATCGCCGGATCGAAGGTCGTCTCATATCAAGTCTTGGCCTCGAAATACCCAATATTTACGGGTGCCGTCGGTAGAGTTTTGTGGTGAATCAGAATGCGCTCGTTGGTCCTCGAGAGACAGCGCAAGATGTGTGGGACTACCTGGAATTCGCCGGTTTTCACCTCACTCGTGAGCAGTTGGTGCGCATCCACCAACGCCGGATAATGAACGAACCGTTCCTCAACCCCAGCAGCTGGCGAGACCCTCGCACGACCTACGCGCCGGGCACGGCGGAGCGCATGCTGCGAATGGCCCAATTGAAGGTCAAATCAAAGCATTTTGACGAGCTGGCCTGGCGGCTGTGGTGGGAGGGCGCTGACATCGAGCCGGAGATCGTGCGCAGTTATCTCTCGAAAATGGCCAAACGATGGGACGAACGACTAAGCGAGTTCCGCGTGGCCGCGGCGGATGCCGCGCAGGACGAGGGCCTAAAAGGCGAGCGCGACGTCCTGGACGACGTGTTCTTCAAGCACTTAAAGCCCGCCCCGTCGATGACGTCCCTTCGCAAGAGGTTGGGGCAGGGCTCTGACATCTACGTGGAATTCGCCGCCTTGTTGATCGACCTGCTCCGAGGTGATTTCTCGGTCCTGGGCGAACCGGGCGTGGGTCTCTTCGGCCGGTCCCCCGATCCCTACGACGAGGTTCTCGACGACCGCGGCGCCGGTCGAACGGCGCTCGAGGCAATGCAGGGCGACGCCGCGAAGCCCTACGCGCGGCTGGTCGAGTCGCTCAACAGTCGCCAGATCGAGAACGCCAGGCCCGTGGCACTGCACTTCACTCGCATCATCGCCAGTATCGGCGAGATCATGCACGACGGCTTCGATGAGGTGACGCGGGAGCGCGACACGGTGGGCAACAGCCTGGTCGCCCTCGCCGAGAGCCCGGAGGAGCAGGTCCTTTCGCTCTTGCTGACGTCGTCGTTCCTCAAGGACGAGCGAATCCGAACGAGTCTGTCACACTTGAACGGCATGGTCACGCACTCCCCCGCGATCTCCTACGAGGACTATCTGCGACTGCGCTACCTGGCCAAAGAAGTACCGGGCATGGAAGATCTGGTGAATCCCAGTCGGATGCGCGACGCGTTCAACTCTCCCCAGGGCGCCGAGCGCTGGCGCGCGAGCTTTGAAGAGTTTCGTCAGAATCATCTAGCGGAGTTCGAGGAGGCCATGGCCGCGCGACCCGATCTCTTCGCGCTTAAGTGGCCCGGGGATGAGGATTTCCTGGAAATCATGATTGAAGAAGTGAAGAGCAAAAAAAAAAATTAAAAAATGAGTTTCGGCGAAGTGATCTTCGTCGGGCGTTCGAGACCTATTCGTGGGCTCTCTTCGATTCCTGCGCGCCGTTCGGAAAAGGCAAAACCGAGAAGGATCTAGCCCACTATCGCCGGGTGACCCACCGCACGCAGTCGCGCACCGGCTCCTGCAACGGAGTCTGGGAACTCTAGGTCAACGGCGCGTTCCGGTGGGCCGACGGAACGCCAGCGATGCAGAGCGCCCCAACCTCGTCCTGCGCGGCCAGCACATCGTTGACGTCCGTCGGCCCGGTCACTACCGGTCCTTGAATGCGTGATACGGCGAAACCTATACGTCCACTTACATCTTGCGGGCTTTGATGGCCGGCATGGCCGTCGGGAAGGCCGCCACCAGGGCCGCGATCAGCCCCACGAAGGATCCGAAGCCCCAGCCGATGCCGCTGAACCCGATGCCGCCGGGCTTCAGCAGGAACGCGATGACGGTGAGGACCGCGTTCACGCCCGTCGCGATCAGCAATAACTGCGCTTCGGGCAAGGGAAGCTTGTAGGGCAGGGTCTTCATGCCGGCCTTGAGGACGAAGTGGACCACGATCGCCAGCGCCAGGATGAACACGATGTACATGTAGGCGTGCCAGAGCCCGTCGACCGATACCGAGCCGTAACCGTAGTCGTAGGTGAACCAGGGCAAGAACAACGAGATGAAGAGCACGAGCGAGGCGATCGCCGTGATTCGCTCGACCTGGGACCAACGCTTTATGTCAAAGGAGAAGGACGAGCCGCTGGACTTAGCCGCGGCCCCTGACGACGCCGGAGTGTACCCGCTCGTGGGAGGCGGCGTGGACGCCGCCTCGGCCGCCTGCTCCGGTGGGTACCACTTACCGTCGGACGCCTGCCACCAACCTGGACCATTCGACACATCACTCATCGTTGTCTCCCACTGCGTCTTGGGCCACAGGCCCCCCTTAATTTTCCACATCATAGCCAGGTTGCGTCTGCCAAGTCGCTCGATCCTTTGCCACGAAAATGCCGACCTCGGGACTTACACTTGTCATCGGGTCGCTGATCCCGCCGCCGATCGAAGGAGCGCAGTGGTCATCTTTCATTGGTTCTTGACCTTCACCGGCACCAACGACGAGTCCGGGACCTGGTACGGCTTCTGGTCGGGCATCGGCGGCTCCATCCCCGACTTCCTGCTGCTCGGGACCCTGTTCGCCGTCTACAAGAGAAACAAGTGCCAGAGCTGTCCACGCCTAGTGCTCAAGGGTGGTCTGGGCAAGGTGGAGGGCACGCACTACGAGACGTGCCACAAGCACACGACCTCGGCAGAACACGAATCCCTGAAGGCGAAACACAAGATCTTGCATCCGGACATGCACGAGCACCTGAATCGAACGAGTCAGTGATCGCCACGTCGTTCTGGGATCGCTGGGTGTGGCCGGCCGGAGGCTCCGGAGGCATACCGGGTGACGTTGTGGCCACCCTTATTTGGGTGATCCTGGCGGCGATCGCGACCACCATCCTCTACCCGCCCCTGCGCAAGGCGCTCGAGGCGTTCGTCAAGCGCCACATAGCCGCTGGCACCGCAGAGCTTCACGCCAAGCTCGACCACATCATCGAGCATCATCCCGACATACCTCCCTACAAGTCCAAGGAGGCGAAGGACTGAGGCCTCGACGCCTCTAGTCGGTCGTTGTTGGCGCGTGTTCCAACCCGTGTTGGCCCACGCACTAGTGATGGCGTCCGCTCGGACGAAGCGCTAGACCTCCACCGCCCCTGAGAGGATTTCATCGCGATTGGCGTCGGTGAGTTCGTGCCCGTGCACTTTCGCGTGATTCATCACATTTCCTACGAGTTCATCGTCGGTGTCGCCGTTGATGACCTCGCCGCAGGGCGGACAGACAACCTGTTTGGCCATTTCGTTTCCCCCATTTCCCTCTTTGAATCGTCAAACTTCGCCCGATGGTATCAATAGATTCCCCGCGGCACAATTGGTCGGACTGTCCGGTCAGACTCCCGCGCTCGCCAGCCCCCGCTAGGCCTCCCTGAGTGCCTCGGCGGGTTGAACCCGGGCCGCCAGCATGGCCGGGACGAACGCCAGAGCCACGGCACCAACAATGATCACGGCGCCGAGGAGCGCGATGCTCACCACCGGCACCACGGCCAGGGGCAACGCGCCTAGAGAGATGGCGAAGTCGCGCCACACGATCTGGCCGATGGCGATGCCTGCGGGCACGCCGATCACCACCCCGACAACCGCCACCGTCATCGCCTGCCAACACAACGCCCATTGGACTTGACGTCGAACGAACCCGAGCACCTTGAGCAGGGCGAACTGCCGTCGTCGCCGGGCCACGCTCACGAAGAGCAAGTGCGCGAGCGTGGCCGCCCCGAAGAGCGCGAGCGTCACGCCCAGCAGAAGCGGAAAGTCCACCGCCTGACCGAAGTTGACCAGATTGGTGGGCACGTTCTGAACGTTCAAGTACCCGGCGTACTCTCGATCCAATCGATCGGCGGTGGCTCGCCCGGCCTTATCGTTGGCGACCCCGATCTCGACGCTCCACGAATTGCCACCGATCATCTTCGTGAGCTGGCGCTCGCAAGATTTCCCCGCACTGCCCTTGGGACAGGCGAGGGATTCGAGAGCGGGGATCGTGATCACGGCGCCATCGCCAAGACCACCGATGCCGAAGCTGGGTGGAATCACGACCGTCCCCGCAATGCTCACGTATCCGGTGAACTTCTTACCCTTGCTATTAATAACCGACGCCACCGACCTTTCCCCCACGCGCAGCCCCGTCTCAGCGAGCGTGGTGGACCCGAGGGCAATCTGCGCGATCCCCGTCGGATAGTGACCGTTCACGAGGGTAAAGACCATGGGACCCTTGAAGGCCTCCATATAAATGGTCTCCACGGGAACGCCCGCCACGGTGATGTACTTGCCGTACGAGCCGTAGGTGACGCGCTTGACGGTGGGGTCGTGCTTGAGCGCGGTCATCATCACGTGGAGTTTCGCAGTTGGAACGTTCTCCAGGTTCACCTGCCAGTTTGAGCCATAGAGTCGAGGGGTCGCGATCAGGTTCGACAGGCTGGCCCCGAACACCGTGGTGGCCACGAGCGCGGCGACCGCCACGACGATGCCTACGAGCGCGGTCGCTACTGGGACGCTGGAACGCCCCTTGCCCCGCTCAAGCGCGTTGCGAACACCTATGAGCACGCTGGGCGGCGCGCCCGTCTTGGCGACCGACGCGACGATTGGCGAGCCAACGCGAACCTGGGGTGCGCCACCCCCCAGCACCTCGATATGAACCTGCGCGGCTCGCCACGCCGAGTACGCGGCCGCCAGGGGCACCACGAGGATGATCGAGACCAGACCGAGTCCCAGCACGGGGCCATCAAAATTGAATCCCGACGAGGGCGACGCGGCCCGCGCCTCACCCACGGGTGAGAGCGGCGAGACGAGGAGGGCGAGGGCGAGGGCGCCCACTGCACCCACCACACCAATCGCGGCCGCTCGTAGCATTCCCAAGCCGAACAGTTGGCGAGGTCGAACCCCGAGCGCCGAGAGCGTCGGGTAGGACTCCTTTTCCACCAGACTCTGGCGTGACAGCGCCTGGGCGACGAGGACCAGCCCCGCCAGCGCGGCGAACAGAGCAAAGAGCCACCATCCAACAGCCTGGGGATGAATCGAAGCCTGGATGGCCGACTCGCTGGTGTCTTCGCTTTGGGAGAAGAACGTTCCCGCGCCGCCGATGTGGTTGACGAGGGGCTGAAATTTGGGCAACGCCCTCTCACCGCCGACGAGACGGAACTGCCCGAAATAAGCCGTTGCGACGTGGCGACCAAGACCCTGATCGAAGGCCTTTCCCGTATAAATGGAATACGTGGGGCTCGTGGATGGGAAGTCGAGCAAACTCGCCTCTATCCCCACGACGCGAAAGGTGACCTTGGGGCCCCGCGCCGCGGGCGCGACGGTATCGTTAAAGATCGCGTTGCGCTGAGACGGGGAATAGAGAGGCACGGTGATGGTGGACCCGATGCGAACTCCATACCTCTCCTGCAGCGAGAAGCCCACGAGTACTTCGTTGGGACCCCCGGGCCAACGACCCGACAGCAGCTTGACCGTGTCGTCAAGATGTGAGGTCGGCAAGCCAAGGACGTTCACGTACTGGTTGGGCACGAAGTGTCCGTTGACGGTCACGTTGCCGTTGAAGTAGTAGGGGCTCGCAGCCATGTAGCGGACGTTGTGCAGGTGCGCGAACTTCTTGGGGAACGGTTTGGTGCCGAAGACGCCGGCGTCGTACCCGTAGCGAGCAACGAAACTTGGAAAGGCCGTCGTCGTCCTGGCGCCCGCGGAGATGCCGGCCAGGACCGTCCCGCCGGTCACCGCGACCAGCATCGCGAGGGCGAGCCACGACAACCATCGGCGCCGGAACTCGGCGCGCAACACCATCCCGATTGACAGCATCGGCCTCCCTCGCAACCACACCCATCATGCAAGACCGACGAGGCAACCGTAAGGGTGGTGACCCCGGTGCGGGCCTCGTGCTAACACCTAATTCTCATGGACCGCCCCCTACCCACGTCGAGCGGCATCCCTATCGGGCGCAACCGCAGGCATTAATAAGCATCGCGGTGACACGTTTCTGCCCCGCGGCCAAGTAAAATGGATGGCGTCGGGACATGAGGAGGACGTAATGAGCTTTGTGTCGAATATCTCACCTTTGGGCGAACCTTCGCCGATGAAAGCCATTCGGACGCCGGCCAGCGGATCGTGCGGTTGCGCACGACGAAACTGCTGGCACCAGCGTCAATGCCGTTCAAGCGGATCCGTGCGAATCCTCCGAGTCCCCGCGCCGGACACCGATGTTCGCACTTCCGTGGTTCTGTGCCGTGAATGCGCGGCTCCGACGCAGCGAAAGCGCGTCAGTTAGCGCTCATCCGTCGAGCGCGGGCAGATGGGTATCTCCTCAGCGTCATTGAAGGCAAGACCTGCGAGGAGACGAATACGCGTGTCGCATCGCGTCCGCACACTCACCTTGCGTACCAGCCGACATCGTGAGGAAGTAGAAGTTCAACCTGTTCGTGCGACGGGTGTGGCTCTTATCCCAGGATCACGTTATGCACGGTACTCATCATCGGTGCCCCCAGTTCGACGCCCAGACCCCCAAGGATCGGCATCAGCATCGCACCAAAAGCCTCAAACGCCTCGGGTGACTCCCAAACGTCGAATACCTGTATCGCACCATCAGTTTCGAGGGCGAAGTGATAGGTACGGCCCTTGGGGGCACCCTCGCCGGCGGCCTCCAACGCACTCAGCGCCTCGGCGTACTTCTCCGGCGTGAAACCTTGGTGCACAAAATAAAATGCCTGCGCCGTTCTTGCCGTCCCCTCAACCACTCCAGGATGGAGCTGCTGAGGGGACGGCACCAGTTCTTGTTACGACGCGCAATCGGTCCCCTGGTCAGGGCGTCACGAAACTGAAGGTCCCCGTCGCGGGCGACGGCGCCTTCAGTCCGTTGCCGCTGCCCAGGACCTCGAACCCGTTGGGACCCTTGGTGACACCTTCGTTTGAGTAGAAGTAGAGCGGCCTTCCGTCATAGGTCAGCTGGAGATCCCCGTTGCTCGCCTTTATCGTTCCGACCTTGGAAGCCGACAGTGCGTTGAGGAGCGCCGGGCTCCCCGACGTGAAGGCGGGCGGCCAGGCGATGGCGCAGGCACCCGTGCACGTGCTTTGGGTGGAGGAGTCGCCGCTCAAGGAGTACAACGGGAACGTCTCCCATCCGGCGAGGGTCAACTCGAGCGCGCCAACGACGGTCTTTCCCCCGAGAGTGAGGGTCGTGAGCGTGCCGGGCCACGCCAGCGGCGTGCCCGCCGGCGACATGAGGTACCACAGGCCGTGCCACGGCGGAATGGCGGGCTCGTCCCAACCCTCCCCCGTGATCTGGTCGGGTGAGCCCTCGAAGTAGTAGAGCGGGTAGCCCGCGTAGGTCACCTGTTCACCGATCCCCGCCCGGGTCACGGTCCCGAGGAGCTTCTGGTCCACCCCTGGTCCGGCGACCGGGGTTCCCTTCGTGGTGACCGCCGGCCATTCGGCGTTCTTGCTGTTCGACTTCCCGGTGCACGCCAGGGGCATGCCGAAGAGGTTGACCGGCTTGGTGACGCAGCCGTACGTCGGAGGATGATCGCTCGTGATGAAGTACACGGTGTAACCGGCGTACTTTCCGGAGCCCACGTCGAGCATGGTGCCAAAAGCGCCAGTGCGCGTGCCGATCGTGGTGCCGCCCGATGCCGCGTTCGCGCCCGAGACGCCCTCCAGCGCGGGCAGCCCGACGGCGATCGTCATCAGTGCGATTGCCGCACGGACCTTGCAGTTGTGGTGCGTCGATTTCATTGGTGCCCTTTCGTCGAGAGGCCTGATGTTGATCTCGTTTTCGTTCAGACCTGGAACTTTCAATGAACGCTACGGTGTGCGCGCTTCATCGCCAATGGTGCTCGCCGACTGATTCTCGTGATGCCAGCACCCTCGCTCGCCGGTGGCCACCGCCAACTAGCCTCGATAGTGGCGCAACTAGTGCGATCGCGGTTCGTGGTGACTGCCCGTTACTCTCGTCACCGAAGACCAAACGTTGCCCGGAAGTGAAACCAAGCGACGTGATAGGCGCCCCTCCTCAAAGCCCCGCGCCCCAACATCGGGCGCGAGCGTGCCCCGCCCGGCGGATGCCCCCAACGTCACTCACCATTTTCCAACGCGACCATCGAGAGAATGTTGTCAGCACCCATTTGTTGTGGTGCTACCACGAGGCTCGGCCATTCACACCATGACGTATCGTCAGTTCGGATGAGTCGTCGCCAGGAGCCTTCAGCCGGCGCGAGAGGAGTCGATTGCCCCCTGGACGTCGTTCAGATACGTGCCGTGACCTTGCACTACCACGCCGCCCTCGAGGAAGAGGACCTCGCACACGGAACGACCGCTCTGATTGCGGTAGTTGATCACCAGTGTCCCGACACCGACGTAGAGTCCCTCGAGTTCGAAATGCAGCTCGGGCTGTAATCGAAGCCCCTCGCGCCAATACTCTCGAAGCGCTGGCTTGCCGTGGATAACGCCATCGCTGTCCGGGACGATCCGGGCCGCCAGCGGCGACGTGAAGGTCACATCCTCCGAAAAATGAGAAAGGATCAGCTCCAGGTCGTGCGCATTCCACGCAGCGACCCACGCCTTCGCAAATCGATCAGCTTCGTCCCGCTCCAACATGCCCATCCCCTTTCGCCGTGCCTTTGGTCGTCGGCGCCTTCGAACGCTATCGGAGTGCGCTCGAGCGCGTTCGTCGGGCCGGCGCGTCGGCGGCCAACAAATTTGAGACAACTGGTCGACAACCAGGCCAGCCCGCCTGCGAGTGAATCATCAGTGCGCCGTTGAATGAGAAGGCCGCGCGGGCCACTTTGCCCCTTCACCGAGGTATTGGCATCACCATTTCCAGCAATGTGAGCCCGTTACAATCGCGTCCATGCGACGTCGCCGCGGGAAGCGGAGAGCCTTTCAGTGGTTGAGCCTCGTCACCGCGTCCGCCGCCTGCGCATGCCTCCTTTCCATGCAGCTGCCCGCAGCGTCGAGCACTTCGGGGGGCCTCGAGTTCGACGCGCCCTCCGGACTGGCCTTCGGTGGCGGTCACCTGTGGGTGACCAATGAGGCCGGCAACTCCGTGACGGAGATCAATCCCGCCAGCGGGGCGTGGATCGCCACCCTGGCGACCAGCGGCGACGGTTTCGACCGACCAGCGGCCCTCACCAGCTTCGGAGCGGACCTGTTCGTCGCCAACGCGGGCGGATCGGTCAGCGAGCTTCTGGCGAGCGACGGTTCATTGGTGCGGGTCATCTCCGGACCAGCGTTTCACTTTGTCGACCCGGTGGCGATCGAAGCGATCGGTAGCACGATCTTTGTCCTCAACGCCGGAAGCCCTTCGGGCGCGGGGTCGATAACTGAACTAGACGCCCTGACCGGCGGGCTCGTGCGCACCGTGTCGGGCGCGCGCTTCGCCTTCAGGGATCCCGTGGCCCTCGACGCATCGGGGCCCGACGTCTTCGTGGCCGACAGGGGCAACAACGCCGTGACCGAAGTGAGCCGGGCCAACGGTGGGTTGATCCGGGTAATCGCACGGCAGGGATTGAGCGCTCCCGACGGCATTACTTCCAGCGGCGGGCGCATCTGGGTGTCCGACAGCGGAAGCAACGCCGCCACCGAGATCGATCGAGCCTCGGGCCGCGTGCTCGCCACGTTCACGGACTCCGATGGCGGGTACGGCTTCGGATCTCCCTCCGTCGCCATCGCGTCGGGTGGCAATATCTTCATCGCTTCGCCCTTCGGGAGCAGCCCCATGGTCACCAAGGTTTCCGCTTCGAGCGGAAAGCCGAGCTGGTACATGTGCAACACGAATGGCCCGTACTACTTCAGCCTGCTGTCGGCCTTCGCGCTCCGCGGTGGCCGCCTTTGGGTGGCCAGTCGATCCGGCGCCAATTCCAAGACGCCGGGCGCGAGCACGGGGTCGCTCACCGAACTCTCCACCGGCAACGGTGCGCTGATCACCACCCTGCCAACACCGCAGCAATCAGCGCCCACGACGACCACCAGCACGATTCCTTCGTCGACGACCACGTCGACATCGACCTCAACCACCACCACGTCCCTGCCCTAAGCCAAAAAAGGGGCGTCGCCTTCGGCGACGCGGGACGGCACACTCGCAACGCGGTCGGATTAGCCGAACTTCCCTTCGGCATCGCGGTCGAGATTGAATTGACCGCCAAACTTCGATCAGCTTGACCCCAGCTCGGAGCACCGAGCGCAGGTTAGTGACCGCGAAACTACTGTTGAAGACGCGTCAAGCGACCAAGGACGTCGGCGCCGATTCGTAGTCCATCATCGGCCGAAATTGCCGAGGACACGCCACTATCTAAGGTGTCGCTCCACTCAAGGTCGAATTCGAATATCGAGGCGAAACTGTCGGTACTGAAGTCCGACACGACTTGAATGTCCACCGACGCGGGCCAGTATTCCGCGATCACATTGACGCCAGCGGGATATTTCCACACCGCTCGTCGTGCCGAAGCCGCATCTCTCTGCACTCGAGACGGAAGGGCGATAGCGACGGAATGCAACGTAGTCCATGTCAACCCCCTGGACAATTGACGCGCCTCCTAGAGCGTCAACCGCACAGGACATCCCAACGAGGATCTCTGAGTTCAAAATTGGCGCTGCGATCGCGGCAGTTCTGTAAGTAAGGTCAGGGTTCTGCGCATTCTTAGGGACACCACATGAGCAACTCCAGATACCCAGCCACGGGAGGCACGCAAGACATCTTCTTCGATCGTTCGGGGGCACGGCTGCTTCCAACCATTGTTAGAGGGGAAGGGGTTCATCTCATTGATGAGAATGGACGACGTCTGCTCGACGCCTGCTCTGGACCGTTCCTGGCGAGTCTCGGCCAAGGAAATGAGCGAGTGCTTCAAGCCATGATGGATCAGGGCCGCAAACTGACCTACACATACTCACGCACCACGCGACATCAAGCCAATGCCGACCTCGCCGAACGATTGACAACGCTGGCCGGAATCGGCTTTGAGCGCGCTCACCTCACTTCCGGTGGATCCGAAGCCATCGAAATGGCCATAAAATTCCTTCGGTCGCACGCTCTGGCGAGTGGACAACCCCAGCGAACGCATTTGATATCCCTCCTACCCGGTTATCACGGAGCGACCTTTCAAACAATCGGTCTCAACGGCGACGTAAAGTCGAGGGCACTTTGGGACGAGATGATCGTGTACTCCGAAAAGATTCCAGCCCCACTCACCTTTCGCTCCTCGAGCGCCGACGATGCGGCGACCGCCAGTTTGACCGCCTTGGCCGAGGTCATTGATCGACTGGGCGGAGACCGCATTCTCGCCGTGGTGATGGAGCCCATCGGCGGACAGTCCTCCGGGGCCAACGTACCGCACCCATCCTTTGCCCGCGGCGTGAGGGCTCTCTGTAATGATCACGGCATCAAGCTCGTCTTTGACGAAGTGGTTACCGCATTTCGAACGGGGCATTTTTTGGCAGCGCAGGCCGACACCGAGGCGCTCCCCGATGTTGTTGTGCTCGCCAAAGGCTTCGGCGGCGGTTACGCGCCGCTCGGTGCCGCCCTGTTTTCTCGCGAAATGGTCGACGAGCTCGCCGCCTCTTCCGGTTTCACGGTGTCGCACTCCTACGACGCGAACCCGATGGCCTGTGCCGCAGGATCTGCCGTACTCGACGAGATTGTCGAGCGCGACTTGATCAAGAACGCCCAAGACGTGGGGACCTATCTTCGTTCGCGACTTGAGAGCCTCGCTCTGGAATCGCCCTTGATTGGAGACGTTCGAGGTCGAGGGCTGTTGCTGGCAATCGAGCTCGTGGCAGACAAGGACACTCTTGAACGGTTCCCGGCCGCCGTTGATCCTGCCAGCGTCGTGCTTCACCATGGCCTCGACCATGGTCTTCTCCTGTACTCACGGCGCCAAAATGCCGGGCGCTACGGCGACTGGTTGATGATCACTCCGCCACTCGTTGTCGACACTGACAACTGCGATGAACTGATGAACGGTCTTGAGGCAGCGCTTAGGGCCTCAGTCGATGAGCTACTCTCCCATCGCTCGAAGAGTCGAGGCTGAAAAGTAGGCCCGGTGCAGATCGGACTCGACTCATTGAACCAGGCGCTATTGCGAGCGGCACTTCGGTGCGCGGCGTACGTTCTTAGGGCTCAGTCAATGACCGCAGCAATGGCCTCGATCTCCACCAATTGGTCGGTGTACCCCAACACGGTGACTCCGATCAGCGTGCTCGGAACGTCATGATCACCAAAGGCATCGCGCACGACCTCCCAGGCGGACACCAGATCCGCCCTGTTTGACGACGCAACCAAAACGCGGGTGCTGATGACGTCGTCAATCGTCGCACCGGCTGCCTGTAGCGCCCGGCTCATCGTCTCGATACACGCGGCAGCTTGGCCCGGATAGTCTCCGACGGCTACCGTCGACCCGTCGTCATTGAGTGGGCAGGCGCCGGCCAGGAAGATCAAGCGCGCATCCTTCGGCGCGGTAGCCGCGTAAGCGTATTGCGCGACACTGGATAACGTCGACGCTCGAATCAACTTCACCGATTTTGGCATGCTGCCATTATCTCAGACACCCCTACGCCTGCCGCTCCAGTCAACACACCCTTTCCTTAGAGCGCCGACGAAGATCGAACTCACAATCGAGCGACCCAGAGTTCCACGCGATCCGGGTACACGGTGTCGGGAGCCCAGCCAGCTACTGGGAGGTCATGCCCCCGTCGACTGCGATAACGCTTCCCGTCATGAAACTTGTCTCGTCCGAAGCGAGAAAGAGCACGACGTTCGCGATCTCGCGCGGCTCGCCTGGACGGCCTATCGGTTGGAAGGAATCGATGGTTTCGTACACGTGAGCCAGACCGCCAAGCATCTCGGCGTGCGCGTAATTGATCGGGGTGTCGACCCATCCCGGACAGATCACGTTGCAGCGAATCCCGCGCTTCGCGTAATCGAGTGCGACTCCCTTGGTAAGCATGACCGATGCACCCTTCGACGCCGAGTAAATAGCGAGGAATGGTTCGGAAACGAGGCCATTCACGCTTGCGATGTTGACGATCGAACCGCCGCCTCCGGCGAGCATGTGGGGAATCGCCGCTCGGCACCCATAGATCTGCCCTTTTACGTTCACCGCCAAAGTTCGGTCAATTACCTCGTTGGTCACCTCGTGCAGCACGCCCGGAATATTGACACCGGCGTTGTTCACCAGCACGTCAAGCCTGCCGTACTGCTCGACGGCGTCAGCGATCATCGCGTCAACTGCGCTCGAATCGCTCACGTCAACTTGTCGCGAACTAGCAACGCCCCGCGCAGATCGCGCCAGTTCAGCTGTGTCCTCCGCGGAAGCGCCGTTCAGATCGGTGCATAAGACACGACCGCCCTCTTCCGCGAGCCTGAGGGCCGAAGCCCGCCCGATCCCGGACCCAGCTCCTGTGACGACACACACCTTGCCAGCAATTCGATCGACCACTTCAATCAACCTCCAGTGTCATGCAGCGCATCTACAGTACGTCATGCGCTCCGATCTTTCACCGTGCACCGACGTAACCGACACACTGGGTGCAACACACTGAGAAGCCTCTCGAGTAAAGCTTCAGTAAGGCCGGTAAGGAATTAATTCACGACCGAGGGATTATGAGGCGGATTCATTCTGTCGAAATGGGCCGGGTGGGGCTGGCGTCATCCGGATTGGAAAAAAACTCGTCCGGTGGCGTCAGTTTGGTCCGGTGGTGTCGGATTGGTCTGTGGGATGACGCGTGGGATTTGTTCACGCATTGACGTTGCATGAGCGTCAGTCCGGCTCTTGTCCGGGAGTCGAGCAGCTTCTCAATATCCTAAGACCCACCGGCAGCGCGCTTATTGGCGAGAAGGTCGTTGCTACCGATAAACGAGACTACCGAGTCGTCCCTATCGTGACGGCGAGGGCCGAACTCACTTCGGTCATCTTCAAGTGATTCGAGATCGACATCACCCGAGGAGGCGTCAATCCCGACCGACAGCCTCAATCCAATCGTTGTCGATTCGCTTCGCATGATGTCCGCCGTGGCGGCATGTACATTCGAACCAACCTTCGGGAGAAACGGGGGTCGTAGTATCGACAGCACATGACGGATTTTGCTTCCGACCGACGAATCCGCGCTCGGATATTACTTGGCGCACTTAAGGCTCGTCGTGCCCAAGCGGCGATGCTGTTCGCCGTCGCCGTCCTCGCAATAGCAGCCGCGACCATCGGACCCATGTTCCTCTATAGCGCTGATACATCCGTATTGACGAGCACCGCGGATGCGGCAGTGCCTGGCCAGACCGACTTAATAACTATTTCCAATGGTGGCGCCACCAAAATGGAAAAACTCTCGTTAGCAGCCACGGCGGCCGATCGTCTCGCCGGCGGTCTCTTATCTCATACGATCTTCACCGTCGACGCTGGTTCACACTTCGTCGTCAAGGGCCAAGGATTCGGTGTCGACATCTTTGCTCGCACTAAAATCTGTGCGCACCTCAGCTTCCTTACAGGCGTGTGTCCCCATCGACTGAACGAAGTGGCGATCAGTCAACGAAGCGCTGCCGCGGCGGGCGTCAGTGTCGGTTCACACGTATCCATTGGCGGGCCGCATTCGTCGAAAACAACTGCCATGACCATCACCGCAATATATCGGCAGCCGCTAACCGTTGACGATAACTATTGGAAGGACAACTACTACTTCGACTTCGGCGCTCCAGGTACTTCTCCTCAACTTGATCCGCTCATTTCGACGTTCCGCACCGCCCTCGCAATGAGCCGTGAAACAACGCCCCAACTGACCGCGGACCTACCGTGGCGCGCGGGCGCGACGCTCTCGGGCGCCCCGACCCTCGAGTCGACCGCCGTTAAAATAAAATCGCTACTTTTCTCTCGCTACGGGCTCGTTGTCTCGACGAGCCTCAATACGGTCGTCCATGCTGCTCGACACGACGATGACTTGATGAGCGCCGTGGTCCTGGCACTCGTGCTCCAGTTGATTCTGCTCTCTCTCCTAATCCTTTACACATTGGGCCGATCAACGATCCTTGGGCGCCGACCAGAGGCGGAGTTCGCGCGGCGACACGGCTTTCCTCGCGCCTCCTTAATCAGGCTCGCCATCGGCGAACCAGCAACGATAATCATCGTCGCGCTTCCCGTGGGAGTGCTCGTCGCATGGGTAACGCTCTCCATTTTGTCGAGGGCGCTGTTCGTGACCGGCACGCCAGTGTCGCTATCGGGAGTCGCGCTCGCCTCCGCCGCCGGAGCGTGCCTCGCCAGTGTGATCGCAATGACCGTTGCTTCTTCCGAACTTTGGCGTTCACGGAGGACGGTCAGTCGACAGGTAAGGTTGGCCGGGTTCGCCGTCGATGCGTTCGCGATCGCGCTCGCGCTCACGGGTCTGTTCTCTCTATTAACGAAGGGTTCGATGAGCGGCGCGCAGTCCAATCCGTTGGCCTCGCTCGCCCCGGGACTGTTGGCTCTGGGAGCGGGGGTGATCGGCTTAAGTCTCGCTGACTTCGTAATCAGGCTGGTGATCAGTCGTACCGGCGAGTCGTCTCACGTTGCAGTGTTCCTCGCCCTACGCCAAATCGGACGTCGTCCTTCCGTACTTCGTCGGGTCCTTCCGCTCACGGTAGCGGCGGTCGTTGTGCTCTTCGCCGTAGGGAGCTTCTTCCTCGCCTCGTCGAATCGCACGCTGGTATCGAACGTCGATGTCGGCGCGTCACGTGTGGTCGATGTAAGGTTCCCTCCCGGACTCGATTTCGAGGCGGCCGTGCGCCGCGCCGACCCCTCCGGGCACGAGGCGATGGCCGCGGCGTACTACGCGTCGTCCACCGGTACGGTGCTCGCCGTCGACAGTTCGCGACTCGCGACAGTTGCCAACTGGCCCCGGTCACTCTCCGCCGAGCCCGTCGCCATCCTCGCGCGAAAGCTTGCGCCGCCGGAGCCGCGCGTCGTGAGCTTTACGGGCGACTATCTGCGATTGAGGCTCGGTGTCGAGAAGGGATCGCCGCCGATGGAACTCGCCATAAGTTATTTCGACGAGACCTACCAAGACAGCGAGGAAGTGAACGTCGGGCCGGTCGTGGCGGGACTACATAGCTATACCGTCTCGCTCGCTGGAGCGTGCAGTGGTACCTGCCGTCTCACCAACTTGAGTCCAGTCTGGTTGAACCCGAACTCCTCGTACACGCACGGAGTTCACATCGTTCTGAGCGGCGTAGCCGTACGATCGGGCAACCGTTGGCACCCCATCCGCTTCGGCGCGGGTCACACGGGAACGTGGCAGGCCGAACCTGCGCCGGCTCGAGTCGTGGCGCCCCATGGCCGCTGTTGCACCGTCGCTTTTGACTTGCCCGGCACAACACTGGCCTACAGTGGGGTGCTGCTCAGCCCGGTCGACCTGCCGGCGGCACTTCCCGCCATCGTGACGAGTGGGGCCGAGACCTTCAACCCTCCGACTCCCCCGAGGGGGGAGATCACCGTCGAAGGTCTTGACGGTGGCCCGCTGACGGTCCGTCCGCTCGCCGTACTCCCAACCCTCCCCTTCATCGGCGATGGCGGCACGCTCGTCGACCTCGCTTTGGCGCAGCGGGCCATCACGAGTCCCGAAACCGATACGACGTTCCAGGTATGGCTCGCGCCGTCGGCCGGAACGGCGATCCTCCAACGATTGCGCGCAGATGGCGTCACGATTGGTCCAATCATGCTCGCCTCGACGCGCCTCGGTGTACTTGATCACGGCGGCGTCTCCCTGGCCTACGCCATCGCCCTAATCGTCTCGCCGATTGCCGCATTGCTGGCGATCGGTACCGTGACCTTCGTCATCGTCTCTGACGGGCGCCGACGTCGGAACGAAATTGCCTCGCTGTCAGTAGCCGGCATTCCTGCCCGGACAGTCCGACGAGCGCTGCTCCTCGAAAATGCGGTGGTGCTGTGCATCGCCCTCGTCGTCGGCACTGTCGTCGGCTTTGTCGCGGACGCGCTCGCCCTCTCCTCGCTTCCCGAATTCTCAGCCGGAACGGGCGGCGTGACAATCTCTTCAGCGGTGCCAATCATCCCCTTTCTCGGCGCGGTGGGGGCTCTCGCACTTATGCTCGGGTGCGCCGTCGAGCTCGCGACACGATCAATTTTGCACGGCACCCGTTCTCGTCACGAGAGAGGGTCGATGCGATGAGTTCACTTTCATCGCCGTCAGGCGAAAAGAGGATGGGAGCGGAAGTTCACCTCACTGGAGTGGTCCACCTCTACCCTTCGCTGGAGGGGGATGTCGTCGCGCTTCGCGGGGTCGACCTCGACATAAGGGCGGGCGAGTCGGTCGCCCTGCTCGGGCCTTCGGGAGCGGGAAAGTCCACGGTGCTCAGCCTGCTCGCCGGTGAATTCACGCCGTCGGCCGGCACCGTGCGAATCGACGAGCACGACGTTGCCAGACTTGGCGCCGAAGACCTGTCGCGTTTGCGTTCAAGTCACATCGCTCTGGTCGTCCAAGGCGCCTCGGCCAACCTGCTGAGCTATGCGACGGCCTACGAGAACGTTTGGTTTGCCCAGCACGGCGCTCGCCTGCGGCGAAACGCCCCTACGCGGAATGCGGCCGAACTGCTTGAGCTCTTCGGCATCGGCGCGATCGCGAATCGGCGTGTCGCCGAGATGTCGAGTGGCGAGCGCCAACGTGTCGCGCTCGTCGCCGGCGTGGCGGTCCTGCCACATCTGCTGCTCGTTGACGAACCGACGAGCCAGCTCACCGGCGACGAGCGTGACAACGTGATCGAAACCGTTTCGACAATTCATCGACAACTCGGTCTCACGGTTATCGTCGTCACCCACGACCCCGAGGTCGCGTCTCGATTCGAACGGACCGTGACGATTCGCGATGGTCGGGTCGGAGCAGAGGGCCGCGACGGTACTGAGTACGCCGTGGTCGGCCGCGACGGCAGCGTGCATCTTCCGCCGGAGGTTCTCGACCTACTGCCGCCGGACAGCCTGGTCCGCGTCACGCGACGGCCCTACGGAGTGGAGTTGCACCGCGTCGACGAGCAGGAACCCTCGCCGTGAAAATAAACGAACTTCGGGCGGCATCGATTGGCGTGGACTTCGGAGGACGAGTCGTCTTGGACGACGTAAATTTCCTCGTCTCCTCTGGTCAAATGCTCGTAATCACCGGGGCTTCGGGGTCGGGGAAAACGACCCTCGTGAAGACGCTGGCCGGGATCGTGACGCCTCATCGCGGGCTCGTCACGGTCTCGGGCACGCCACTGGAGCAGCTGGCAACGTTGTCGGAACGCCCGGCGCTCGTACCGCAGGATTTTGACCTCCTTGCAGTGCTGACCGCTACCGAAACGGTTTCCCTGCCACTTCAGGTGCGCTCCGTAAGAAAAGATGAGATTCGAGAACGCGCGGCACAATCTCTCAGCGCCGTTGGTCTGGCGTCGTGCGCCACACGGACCGTCGCGGAACTTTCGGGCGGACAACGTCAGCGCGTCGCAATCGCGCGGGCACTGGCTATGAACGCCGACGTGATCGTCATGGACGAGCCAACCGCAGAACTCGACGCCGCAAATCGCACTCTCGTACTGTCGCTTCTCACAAACGAACTTTTGCGCGGCGCAACCCTCGTGGTCGTTTCACACGAAGCAGACGTGATCGACCAAGCGGACCTGGTCTACGAGCTACCGACACTTCATTGACGGCCAGAGATTGAGTTGGTCTTCCGAAGCGCTCCGATTTTCTTTAGACAAGAAACAACCGAATGTTTTCGCAAGAGAGTAGGGCCGGAGGGATCGAACCCACGACCGAGGGATTATGAGGTGGGAGCAAACTGTCGGTCTGGTCCGGTGGCGTCAGATTGATCCGGGAAAGTCAGGGTTCTTCGCCCGGCGGTGTCGGATTGGTCCGGTGGTGTCGGATTGGAATGTGGGATGAATCGTGGGATTTCAGATGGTCGAGCAAGCACAGGAGTTACAATTCCACCAAAGAGCGTGAAATTTCGAGCGACATGTTCAAATGCATCAGAGGTACAATTCTTGGCCATGATTGGGCGACTGCACCATATTGTTGTCGACTGTCCAAACTCACTCGCGCTAGCCACCTTTTATTCACAGTTGCTCGGGTTACCAATCACCTTTGATTCGGGCGATTGGATCGTTATTTCTGCAAGCGACACGGAATCAGGCATTGCATTCCAGTTGTGCGGCGATTTCCAAGCCCCACGTTGGCCCGACCCGAAGTGGCCGCAGCAGTTCCATCTCGACGTCATGGTCGACGATCTCGACGAAGCAGAACTTCAAGTCATCGAACTGGGCGCAAAGAAACTCGCAGTAGACGATCAAGTTTTCTCTGATCCCGCTGGACATCCATTTTGTCTCATCAAGCGACCTACGTGGGCGCCCCCAATCCGCGCGTGAATGAACGATCGCAATCCCACGCGATCGTTAACGATGAAGCAGGGTTGTGAAGTAGGGCATTGTGAAGAAGGGAAGAAGGGAAGAAGGGCTGAGGGGTATGGCTGGGAAGTAGGGCCGGTGAGGATCGAACTCACGATCGAGGGATTATGAGGTGGCTGCATTCGGTCGGAGTGGTCCGGTGGTGTCGGCTTGGTATGTGGAATGAAACGTGGAATTTTTTCGATGGGAATCGCGCGGGGGTTCATGTCGGAGGCCCGACGTGAACCCTTATGCACCAACGGTCGGCTCGACGTAAGTTGTTACGCCGAGACTGGCTTGAAACCTCTTCGAGGAAGTATCCGTTCCAGACATTGGGAGTTGGCCCTCTAGGTGAGTCCCAGAACCCCATTCGAAGGTCTATGTCTCCATCTGCCCCGGCGCCGACTGCGGTCCTTTCGCGGATGCTCGGATCGGCCAACGCGTTGGAGGAACCCGAAATGGGTTGAGGGATCAACCGGACTCAGGCGGCGATGACTTGCTTTGCCCCTCCGGTGTGTCGTGGGTCATCTTGGACTTGGAACGGAGTTATTT
>JBARBL010000093.1:0-9317 GCA_049793015.1 Acidimicrobiales bacterium
GGCCGAGGGACTCCATGTCGCGGTCGAACCGGGCGATCTCCTCGGCGGCCAGGTCGAGGTAGTGGACGCCGAGCTCGCGGGCCTTGCGCAGGATGTCGTCGTCGACGTCGGTGATGTTGCGAACGCACCGGGTTTCATGTCCGAGGTCGCGAAGCGCCAGCGCCGAGCACTCGATGTGCCAGCCCGGACGCCCGGCGCCCCAGCGCGACTCCCACGCCGGCTCGTCCTCCAGCGACGGCTGCCACAGCACGAAGTCGAGCGGGTCGCGCTTGCGCGGGTCCTCGGGGTTGCCGCCGTGCTCCCCCGCCAGCTGGATCATGGCCTCGCGGCCCTGGTGGCTCACCTGGCCGAAGCGCGGGAACTTCGACACCTCGAAGAAGACCGCGCCGTCCACCTCGTAGGCGAAGCCCAGGTCGAAGGTCTGGCCGATCAGGGTGAGGATCTCGGGGATGGCCCCGGTGGCGCGCGGTTCGCCGTAGACGGGCAGCAGGTTGATGAGCGCCATGTCGTAGTCGAACTTGGCCATCTCCTGGGCGGCCAGGTCCAGGTAGTTGACGCCGAGCTCGCGGGCCTTGCGCAGGATGTCGTCGTCGACGTCGGTGACGTTGCGCACGCACCGCGTCTCGTGACCGGCGTCGCGCAGTCGGCGCTGGAGCACGTCGAAGGTGAGGTACACGAAGGCGTGACCCAGGTGCGCCGAGTCGTACGGCGTGATGCCGCAGCTGTACATGGTGACGACGGGACCGGCGTCCAGGCTGAAAACGCCCTGACGGGCCGAGTCGTAGAGCTGCATCAGTCGCTGAGCCCCTCGAGCTTGACGTAGCTGTGCGCCTTATGGCGGATGTTGATCGAGATGCACACCGCGGTGAACGCTTCGACCGCGCTAGCCAGCGACATCGAACCCACGACCACCGCGCGCAGCCCCGGCATCTGATTGACCAGCGAGGCCACCTGTTCGCGCGCGACGTCGTCGTCGCCGAAGATCACCACGTCGCCGTCGAGCCCGCTGTCGAGGTCGACCATCTGATCGGCCGGCAGATGGTGGAACGCACCGACGATCGTGCTGTCGGGCAGCGCGAAGGCCAACTGCGCCGCCACGGACCCCCGCGGCGGATAGAGCGGCACCATCTCCTTGCCCTCGCGCGCCAGCGCGTTGACCATCGAGATCACGGTTTTGCGGGCCAGCTGGGCGCGAAGCGGCTTGACGGTCGCGATCGCCGACTCGAAGGGCGTCGCCACCACGACGTATTCACACCTCGCCGCGTCGTCGTTCGTCGCGCCACGGATCGTGCCGGCGCCCCGCGGGCTGAGGCTGCTGGCGCTCTCGTTGGCGCGCTGCTCGTCTCGCGATCCGATCAACACGTCGCAGCCCGCGCTAGCCAGTCGAATGGCCACGCCGCGACCGGCCGGCCCGGTTCCTCCCAGAATGCCAACTGTGGTCATGGTCGTCCTTCGAATTAGATCTCGCCAAGTACGCTAACAACATGGGCCTACTCAGTGATCACCGTATTCTTGTCACCGGCATTTTGACCGACGACTCGCTGGCTTTTGGCATCGCGAAGCGGGCCCTCGAGGAAGGCGCGACCCTGGCCATCTCCGGGGCCGGGCGCGGCGTGTCGATCACCCGACGCACGGCCCGCAAGCTCGGTGACATCGGCGAGATTGTCGAACTCGACATCACCGACGGAGCGCAGGTCGCCGCGGCCGTGGTGGAGGTCGAACGGCGCTTCGGTCGTCTGGACGGCCTGGTGCACGCCATCGGCTACGCGCCGCCTTCGTGCCTGGGCACCGGCATGTTCACCGCGCCCTTCGAGGACGTCGCCACCGCCATGCACATCTCGACCTACTCCCTCGCCACCCTGGTGGGCGCCTTTCGCCCGCTGCTGCAGAAGAGCGAGGCGCTGGGCGGCGCGTCGGTGATCGCGCTCGACTTCGACGGCACCCGGGCCTATCCGCTCTACGACTGGATGGGCGTGATGAAGGCCGGGCTCGAATCGCTCGGCCGCTACCTCGCGCGCGAGGTGGGTCCCGACAAGATCCGGGTCAACATGCTGGCCGCCGGTCCGGTGCGCACCATCGCCGCCAAGTCCATTCCCGGGTTCTCGTTGTTCGAGGAGACCTGGGCGCATCGCGCCCCCCTGGGCTGGGACGTCTACGACTCGAGCGCCGTGGCGGACACCGCGATCGCCCTGCTGTCGCCGCTCTTGCGCGCGACGACCGCCTCGATCATCCACGTCGACGGCGGCGCCCACTCGATGGGCTAGTCCCCGTCGACCTTCCCCGCGTCGTACTCTTTAGTCCTCTTGGGGACCGAACTGGGTTTCGTACAGGTCGCGATAGAGGCCACCCGCCTCGAGCAGTTGGTGGTGGGTGCCGCGCTGCACCACCCGTCCCGCGTCGATCACCAGAATCTGGTCGGCGCTGCGGATGGTGGACAGCCGGTGCGCGATCACCAGCGACGTGCGCTGGGCCATGGCCTGATCGAGCGCGTGCTGCACCGCCACCTCGTTCTCGGCGTCGAGGTGGGCCGTGGCCTCATCGAGCACCACCAGCCGCGGCGACTTGAGCAGCAGTCGCGCCAGCGCCACGCGCTGCTTCTCGCCGCCCGAGAGCCGGTAGCCCCGCTCGCCCACCACGGTCTCGAGCCCGAGCGGCAGGGACTGCACCAGCGACCAGATCTGAGCGGCCCGCAGGGCCTGCTCGATCTGTTCCTCGGTGGCGTCGGGCTTGGCGAACATGAGGTTGACGCGCAGCGTGTCGTGGAAGAGGTAGGGGTCCTGGGTCACGACCCCGATGGTCGCGTTGAGCGACGCGGTCGTGACGTCGCGGATGTCCATCCCGTCGATGGTCACGGCTCCTTCGTTCACGTCGTAGAGGCGCGACACCAGCATGGAGATCGTGGTCTTGCCCGCGCCGCTCGGGCCGACCAGGGCCGTCATCGTGCCGGGCTCTAAGTCGAAGGTGATGTCGTGCAGCACCTCGGTGCGCGGGGTGTCGTCGAGACGCGCCACCGCCTCGAGCGAGGCGAGGGAGACCTCCGACGCGCCGGGGTACGAGAAGTCGACGTGCTCGAAGCGAAGGTGCGCCGGACCGTCGGGGATATCGATCGCGTCAGGCTTCTCCTTGATCATCGGCTCGAGGTCGAGCACCTCGAAGAGCCGCTCGAAACTGACCATCGCCGACATGTAGTCGATGTTGAGATTGGACAGCTGGGTCAGCGGACCGTAGAGACGTCCGAGGTACGCGGTCAGCGCGACCACCGTGCCGACGGCGAAGGTGCCCTTCAGGGCCTCGACCCCGCCGAAGCCGTAGGCGAAGGCGGTGGCTAGTGACGCGGTCAGGGTGAGGCTCACGATGAAGTAGCGCTGATACAGGGACTGGTCGATGCCGATGTCGCGCACCTGGCCCGCGCGGACCTCGAAGTACTCTCGCTCCTCCTTGGGTCGCCCGAAGAGCTTGACCATCATGGCGCCCGCGACATTGAAGCGCTCGCTCATCACCATGTTCATCTCGGCGTTGAGCTCGTAGCCGCGCTGGTAGAGCGTGCCCAGGCGGCGCCCCACCCGGCGCGCCGGCAGGATGAATATCGGCAGCAACACCAGGGCGACCAGGGTGATCTGCCAGCTAAGGACGAACATGGTGCCCAGGATGATGAAGGTGAGGATGACGTTGCCGACCACGTTGGAGAGCAGGTCGGTGAAGGCCTGTTGGGCGCCGATGACGTCATTGTTGAGCCGGCTGATGAGCGCCCCGGTCTGGGTGCGCGAGAAGAACGCGATGGGCATGGACTGGATGTGCTCGAAGACCTTGGCGCGCAGGTCGTAGATGAGACCCTCGCCGATGAGCGCCGAGATACGCCGTTCCATGAGTGAGAGGCCGGCGTCGAAGATGGCCAGCGCGGCGGTGAGCACGGAGAGCCAGATGATGAGGTCCTCGTGCTTGTCGATGATGCCGTTGTCGATGATCGCTCGCAACAGCAATGGCGACACCGAACTCACGATCGCGTCCAGCACGACCGCGATGAGGAAGACCACCAGCAACGGCTTGTAGGCCTTGGCGAAGGTCAGGATCCTCGGGAAGGTTCCCTTCTTGATGCGGTGTTCGAGGATCTTGCGGTCCCTACCCATCGAGCGCATGCTCATGCGCGCGGCGGTTCCATGCATGCTCATAACCACTCCCTCTACAGGCAGTGTAAAGGTGCGACGTCGCCGAAGAGCGAGGGCCTAGCCGTCGAGTTGCTGGGCGATCTCGCGCAGCGCCTTCTGGTAGTGCACCCGAGCCGTGACGCGCGCGTCATCGAGTCCCACCTCGCGCGGCTTCACCACCTCCCAGGTGCACAGGCTCACGATGTTGTCCGGCCGCTCGCGCAGCACCTCGAGGATGGCGTGACGGGTCATCATGACGATGCGCATCAGTCCCGCGACGTCGCGCGATTCGTAGCGCCAGTTGGGATTGGGACCGGGCGCCGGCTCGCTCCAACCCATGCGCGCCAGCACCTCTTCGTCGTCGTCGCTCAACGCCACCGCGTCACCGATGTTGAGATTGGACACGACCTCGGCGATCACCAGACCGCGCGGTTCAACCCAGAACTGCACGTAGCGCCCGTCAACGAACTCCGCGATCGCCACCAGGCATCGCGGATCGATGGCCATCGACCCCAGCATTTCCGGTAAGTTCGCGATGAACGAGTCGACCGTCGAGTTGACCGTATTCCCAAAACCAGTGACGTGCATTGTTCCCATAGGCGCACCATAGGAATGTCCTGTGACACGACTAGACGCCGACGAGAGCACTCACCAATATGAGGGTCCCGAGCGTCATCATCACGCACGCGCCGGTCGTGCGCATCACGACCAAGCGCGCGGGAGAGCTCGCCAGCCACTCGCGCGCCGTGCCCGCAATGAGCCCCCAGGTGCTGTCGCTGCAGAAGGCCAGGACGCTGAAGATCGCGCCGAAGACGAGTAGCTGACCGGTGACGTCGCCGCGCGATCGGTCGACGAAGTGGGGGAAGACGGCGACGAAGAAGACCAGGGATTTGGGATTGAGCACACCCACCGTGAAGCCCTGGCGCACGACGTGCAGCGGCGAAGGCCGTGAGTCCTCGCGTTGGGTCATGGCGTGGGCGTGGGCGTGACGGTGGCGCATGGCCCCGTACCCCAGCCAGAGCAGGTAGCAGCCACCCATTATCTGCAGCACCGTGGAGAAGGTCTTGGAGTTCGCGATCAAGGGGCCCAACCCCACTGCCACCACGATCGACAGCAGGAACGTCCCCAGGCTGTTGCCCAGAACGGTCAACACCGCGACCGACCGACCCCACGCAACGCCGCGCGCGAGGGTGAAGAGCACACTAGGCCCGGGGACGATGATGATCACCATCGACGCAATGAAGAATGCCGCGAGGTGGCTCGAGTTGATCACGACTCAAACCTTTTCACGATTCGCTGCATCAGGTTGAGGTTCGCCCCGATGCTGAAGCCGATGGTGCCGGCAAAGAACGCGGTACCCACGCCCACCGTCCCTCCCATGAGCCAACCCGCGACGAGCACCGTTGCCTCGAGGGTCAGGCGAACGTACACCAGGCTGACGCCCAATCGACGGTGAAGACCGGTCATCAACCCGTCGCGCGGGCCGGGTCCGAGATTGGTCGACAGGTACAGCGCGCTGCCCACGCCGATCGCCACCACCGCGCCCACGATGTAGAGGACCTTGAGTCCCGGGTTATGGGGCACGGCCAAGAGGTACGTAGTCATGTCGAGCACGTAGGCGATCACCACGAGGTTGGCGAGCGTGCCGAATCCCGGCCGTTCGCGCAAGCCGATCCAGCCGAGCAGCACGACGGCGCTGATAAGTGCCGTCGACCAACCCAGCGAAAGGTGCGTGTGGCGCGACACCCCTTGGGCGAACACGGTCCACGGCGACGCCCCCCACCGCGACTGGACCAGGAGTCCCTCGCCGAAGCCGAAGAGCGTGAGTCCAATAAGAAGGGGTGGGAGCATGCGCGGACGGAGGGACCAGGTCCCCGTCGCCCTCCACGGCGTCACGGGGATCCGATGGCTCAATTTCATTTCGCGACACCCTAGTGGACGCCACTAAAGGCGGTCGAATGACTCGATAGTCTGGCCCAGTGAAGCGCGTCCTGGTACCGGCGCTGGCCGTCGCCGTCTACGCCTGGTGGGCGTCGGGCGTGGCGCCCTTCACGACCCTGGCCTACGTCCTGGTCGCGGTCGCCACCGCGTGCGTCGCCGCCGGCTACGGCGCGTTGGGCGCCTTGTCGCCGCAACGACACGACATCGCGCGCTACTACCGCCTTCGGGCCGAGGACCCGTCCTTCGCTCGATGGGCGCCGTGGATGGCCGTGGTGATGCTCGCCCTGACCCTTGAAATAGTGGGGCTCGCGCTGGGCGGACGCTCCGCCACGGTGCCGACCGTGAGCACGATGCTCGACCACCTTCTGCTCTTTCACTGGAGCCGGGCGGTGCTGTACTTCCTTTGGTTCAGCGTGGGAATCTGGCCCATCGTTCGCTTGTCGCGACGGAGCCGGCGAGGAGAACCGCAGTGATCGGCACCGTCTGTTGGCTCGCGCTGCTAGGTGCCGCCTTCGGTATCGAAGTGTTTGCTCGACTGCACCGCAAGGGCGCCGCGACGCTCGTGCAGACCTGCGACCTGATCGCGATCAAAGTGCTCGGGCGGTGGGCGCTGTTATTCTTCTGGGCCTTCGTTGGCCTGCACCTGTTCACGCGCTACACGTTGCCCGGTCACTAAGCGATAAATGAAGGGTGTGCGCGATGGCCGAACCCACGAAACATTGGGTTTTCGAGGTGTAGTCTTCCCTCATGTTTGTACGGGAGGGCTCGAGCAGTGTCTGACGAGACACCCTCATCTTTGCTCCTGAGCCACGAGAATCACGAGGCGAACCGGTTGACCGGACCCGCAGGCGGCCCGAGCGTCCACCAGGACGGCGAACAGGGAATCGTGCTGCGCGGGGTGAGCAAATCCTTCGGCGCGCACCGGGCGGTCTACGACGTCGACCTCGACATAGGACGGGGTGAATTCTTCACCATGCTGGGGCCCTCGGGCTCGGGCAAGACGACCCTGCTTCGACTCATCGCCGGCTTCGAGGTACCCGACGCCGGCACCATCTCACTGCGCGGCACCGACGTCACGGGACTGCCCCCCTACCAGCGGGGCGTCAACACCGTGTTCCAGGACTACGCCCTCTTCCCCCACTTCAGCGTGGCCCAGAACGTGGCCTACGGCATGCGCGTGCGCAAGGTCGCCAAGGCCGAGCGAAACGAGCGCGTCGACGCGGCCTTGGACATGGTGCGCATGACCGAGCTGGCGCAGCGGCGCCCGTCGCAGCTCTCCGGCGGTCAGCGCCAACGCGTCGCGCTCGCGCGCGCCATCGTCAACGAGCCCGAGGTGCTGCTGCTTGACGAACCGCTCGGCGCACTCGACCTCAAACTGCGCCAGGAGATGCAGGTGGAGCTCAAGCGGATCCAGCGTCAGATCGGCATCACCTTCATCTACGTCACGCACGACCAGGAGGAGGCCCTCACCATGAGCGACCGACTCGCGGTCTTCCGCGACGGACGGATCGAACAGGTGGGACCGCCGGCCTACGTCTACGAACGACCGGCCACCGAATTCGTGGCCGGCTTCGTCGGCACCTCCAACGTCATCGAGACACCGACCGGACGCGCGGTGCTGCGACCGGAGAAGATCGAACTCTCCGAAGGACCGGTGCCGTCGGGACGCCACGGCGCGCCCGGTCGGGTCCTCGACGTCGCGTACCTCGGCATGGTGACGCGCTTCACCGTCGAGCTCGACAACGGTCGCACCATGACCGCGGTGCGACAGAACCGATCGGGATCGACCGAGCAGCACCTGTCACCCCAGAGTCGCGTCACGGTCTCCTGGGACCTCGACGACGCCTTTCCTCTCGCGACAACATCCGATGCTGAGGGCCAGCTCGGAGCATTAACCAAAGGAGCATCATGAAGAGTTCACGCATCCGCCGACTGGCCGGCCTCAGCACCGTGGCGCTGATCCTCGGCGTGATGGTGGCACCGACCGCGTTCGCCGGCACCACGGCGGCGCCGCCGAACCAGAACATCAAACCCCAGCAGTCCGTCGGCAAGGGTGAGGGCCAACTCAACCTCATCGCGTGGGAAGGCTACGCGCAGCCTGAATGGGTGAAGCCCTTCACCGCGATGACCGGGTGCAAGGTGAGCGTGAAGTACGCGGGCTCCTCGAGCGAGATGGTGTCGCTGATGGCCAACGGCGGCGGTCAGTACGACCTGGTGTCGGCGTCGGGCGACGCCGACCTTCGCCTCATCTACGGAGGGGACGTCAAGCCGATCAACATCAAGCTGATCCCCTCGTGGAGCGAGTTCCATTCCTTCCTCAAGGCACCGCCCTTCAACACCATCAACGGCGTGCACTACGGCATCAGCTACGAGTTCGGTCCCAACGTGTTGCTCTACTCGACCAAGACGTTCTCCTCGGCGCCCAAGTCGTGGTCCGTGCTCTACAACCCGAAGTACAAGGGCAAGATCACCGTGCCCGACAACCCGATCCAGATCGCCGACGCCGCGCTCTACCTCTCCAAGATCGAGCCGAGCCTCAAGATCACCAATCCCTACGAGCTGACCACCAGGCAGTTCAACGACGCGGTGAGCCTGCTCAAGGAGGAGCACCCGTTGATCAAGAAGTACTGGGACCTGGCCAGCCAAGAGATCTCGCTCTTCACCAACGGCGAAGCCGTGGTCGGGGCGGCCTGGCCCTACCAGACCAACACCCTGCAGGCGGCCGGCGTGAAGGTGGCCGACACGATCCCGAGCCAGGGAGCGACGGGCTGGGCCGACACGTGGCTGCTGGCCGCGCACGCGCCGGACCCCAACTGCGCCTACAAGTGGATGGCCTACGTCTCGACGCCCAAGATCCAGGCCGAGGAGGCCGACTACTTCGGCGAGACCCCGGCCAACACGCTGGCCTGCCCCATCATGAACACCATCCAGAAGGGTTCGTGCGCCGCGTACCACGCCAACGCCCCCGCGGCGTACTACTCCACCATCAAGTTCTGGCAGACGCCGCTGGCGGCCTGCGGGAACGGCAAGAACGACTGCGTGGACTTCACGCAGTGGCAACAGGCCTGGACCCAGATAACGGGATAGGCGGATAGGACCATGTGCCAGTAAAAGAAGGACTTTCAAGACGAGCAGGGGCGGCGCTTTGGCGCCGCCCCTGGCTTCGTGGGGTTCTTACGCTCTCACCACCACTTTTGTGGTTCCTGGTCATCTACCTGGCCTCCCTCGTGG
>JBARBL010000094.1:0-2105 GCA_049793015.1 Acidimicrobiales bacterium
GCGGGTGGCCTCCACGGTGCGGGTGATCCCCCCGCCGTCGTACCGCGTGCCGGCCATGCGGGCCTCGAACTCTTGGGACCTCTCCCCGGCGAAGACCAGGTGGGTGTGCGAGTCGACGAAACCGGGCACCACCGCGGCGCCGTCGAGGTCGAGCACCTCGTCCGCCGCCGGAGCGTCGGCGTTCTGGCCGACCCAGAGCACTCGAGCCTCGTCGACCACCAGGGCCGCGTCCGTGACTCGACCCATCACCGTCAGGTCGCCCAGCGTCGGGTCGTTGGTCGTGAGTTCGCCGATGTGGGCGAGCAGCCGTGTGACCATCTAGCCCTCGCGCATGGGAATGCGCACGCCGCGCTCGGCGGCGGCTTCGTCGGCCAGGTCGTAGCCGGCGTCGACGTGTCGGATCACGCCCATGCCCGGGTCGTTGCGCAGCACGCGCGCGAGCTTCTGGCCGGCCAGCTCCGTGCCGTCGGCGACGCAGACCTGACCGGCGTGGATGGAACGCCCGATCCCCACGCCGCCGCCGTGATGGATGGAGACCCACGAGGCGCCCGACGCCGTGTTGAGCAGCGCGTTGAGCAGGGGCCAGTCCGCGATGGCGTCGGAGCCGTCGAGCATCGACTCGGTCTCGCGATAGGGCGAGGCCACCGAACCGCTGTCGAGGTGGTCGCGGCCGATCACGATGGGGGCCGACACCTCGCCGCGGGCCACCAGGTCGTTGAAGGCGAGCCCGGCGCGGTCACGCTCGCCGTACCCGAGCCAGCAGATCCGCGCCGGCAGGCCCTGGAAGGCCACCAGCTCCTGGGCCTTGGTGATCCAGCGGCGCAGCGCGTCGTTCTCGGGGAAAAGGTCGAGCACGGCCTGGTCGGTGCGCGCGATGTCCGCTGGGTCTCCCGAGAGGGCCACCCAGCGGAAGGGTCCCTTGCCCTCGCAGAAGAGCGGGCGGATGTAGGCCGGCACGAAGCCCGGGAAGGCGAAGGCCCGCTCGTAGCCGCCCAACTGGGCCTCGCCCCGGATGGAGTTGCCGTAGTCGAAGACCTCGGCACCCTGGTCCATGAAGCCGACCATCGCCTCGACCTGCTTGGCCATGGAGGCCCGGGCCCGGTCGGTGAACTCCTCGGGCTTCTTATCGGCGTAGTCGTGCCAGTCGCCCAGGTCGATGCCTTCGGGCAGATAGCTCAGTGGGTCGTGCGCCGACGTCTGGTCCGTGACGATGTCGACCTCGACGCCGCGGCGCAGGAGCTCGGCGAAGATGGTCGCCGCGTTGGCCTGGAGGCCGACGCTCAACGCCCGTCGCTCCTTCTTGGCGGCCAGCACCCGCCTGATCGCTTCTTCCAGATCGTCCGTCCACTCGTCGAGGTAACGATGATCGACCCGGCGCTGCAGGCGGGTGGGGTCGACGTCCACGCACAGGCACACCCCGTCGTTCATGGTGACCGCCAGGGGCTGCGCGCCGCCCATGCCGCCCGCGCCACCGGTCAAGGTCAAGGTGCCGGCCAGGGTGCCGCCGAAACGGCGTGTCGCGACGGCGGCGAACGTCTCGTAGGTGCCCTGGAGGATCCCCTGGGTGCCGATGTAGATCCACGAACCGGCCGTCATCTGGCCGTACATGGTGAGCCCGAGCGCCTCGAGGCGGCGGAACTCCGGCCAGGTGGCCCAGTCCCCCACCAGGTTCGAATTGGCGATCAGGACCCGCGGCGCCCACTCGTGGGTCTGGAAGACCCCTACCGGCCGCCCCGATTGGACCAGCATCGTCTCGTCGGCCTTGAGCGTGGTGAGCGTGCGCACGATCGCGTCGAAGCTGCGCCAGTCGCGCGCCGCGCGGCCGGTGCCGCCGTAGACCACCAGGTCGTCGGGACGCTCGGCCACCTCGGGGTCGAGGTTGTTCTGCAGCATGCGAAGGGCGGCCTCCTGGGGCCAGCCCAGCGTGCTCAAGCTCGTTCCGCGCGCCGCGCGCACCGGTCGGGCACCTTGCATCATGACTCCTTTGTCGAACTAGACGAGCGTGACAAACCGATCGACGATGTCGAGCAGCTCGCCGTTGCGCACGAGCGCGCCGACGGCGGCGATCTCGGGCGCGAGCCAGCGGTCGTGGCCCGGGCCGCCGC